>CAZWCS010000047.1:9346-30216 GCA_964632805.1 uncultured Desulfobacterales bacterium | reverse complement strand
CACCGGCATTCAAGGCCCCGTTTTCCGCCGCCAGGGCCGCGGAAAACGGCATCAATAACAACAGGCCGCAAAACATCAGCACACGCTTTACATTCATTTTTTCATCCTCCTTCCAATGTTCGCCCAACGGATTTTTGTTAAAATTTCCAACGCGTTTGCATATATATAGCAAGGCGTGTGCCATTTTTCCCGCCCTCGTCCCGGATAAAAATATCTATCTGAAATAAAATAATAAAATGTATAAACAAATTTTTTTTGAGGGGGGTGGAAAGGATATTAATATTACATAAATGTTATATTAATATTATAAAGAAACAAAAATGTATTTCAGGGTTTGGAGGAAAGGCGGTGCCTTGTACATACAAATTCTTTTTTCCGCCGGGCGATTGGAAACGAAATAGAATCGGCCTGTTTTTATTTTTTCCCGGTATTTTTTGACAGTTAGCGAATTGTCTGATATGGTACCCAAAAGAAATATAATGGCTGACTGCGTTCGGAAAGGGTTCCGATTCAGATGGGTGAGGATATATGAAAAAGCGGATGACGTTTTTTATCGCAGGTGATACCGGATTGTTGTTTCGGAAAATAACACTTTCCAGGAAAATTCTGGTTGTTCTGGGGGTGGGCGGCACCATCGGTCTTTTGGCTGCGGGGTTTTTGATCGCCGACTATGTCAGTCTCCGGCAACAGTCCGCTACGGTAGCCCATCTTACAGACCGGATCGCCCGGCAGCAGAAGCAGCTTACCCATCGGCAACAGCAGATTTCCCGTTTTGCCGATCGGATATGTGTGCTCAAAGCCGAACTGGGCGAACTGAACGGGTTTGAACAGAAGATCCGGATCATTGCCAATATTGACCAAAAAGGTGCGGAACAGGAGCCGCGGCAGGGAATGGGCGGTACGGCGATACAGGATATCGTTCCGGATTTCGCTCCGGCGGACAAACTGAATTCTCTGCTGCGGGAGTTACACGGCCAGATGAACCACCTCGACACAGCGATCTGCAAACAGGAAAAGCGCTTTGCCGATCTGCTGGATTATCTGGTGGATAAGCGCCGCATTCTGGCTTCTACCCCCGCCATCCGTCCCATGCGTGGCGGCTGGGTGACTTCCCGTTTTGCCTACCGCAAATCCCCTTTTACCGGGCGCCGGGAGTTTCACCACGGCCTGGATATTGCCGCCCGGATGGGGACGCCCGTTATGGCCACGGCTGACGGCACGGTTGTTTACAGCGGCCGTAAAGGCAACCTGGGCAATACCATCATTATTGATCACGGTCACGGCATGGTCACGCGCTTCGGGCATCTTCAGAAATGCCTGAAGAAATACGGCCAGACCGTGAAGCGGGAAGATGTGATCGGCACTGTCGGTGACACCGGCATGTCCACCGGCCCTCACGTCCATTATGAGGTGCGGATGGACGGCGTGCCTGTTGATCCGGAAAAATATATCCTTAATTAGCTGTTCCGATAGAGCCCCCGTTGTTTATTGCCGTGCCCGGCAACCTGCACATCGTTTCATTTTCGTCCGGCTGGCGGCCGGGAAGAGCTGTTTGTGCCCGGTATTCCTGTTTGACGGCTTTTTGTTTGAGAATATCATAATAGGTCATTATTCGGGAAAGATAGCGAATCGGTTCGGTACCGCGGGCGTAACCGTAGCGGGTGGTTTTATAATACTTGCGGTTGCGCAGCAGCGGCAGGGTTTTTTTCAGGGATGTCCAGCTGGTTGGATTTAATCCCATATCCCGGGCAATTTTCTGCGCATCCCGGACATGGCCATAGCCGATATTGTAACTGGCCAGCCCAAACAGAAGCCGGGTATGGGCGTCGGGAATATCATCGAACCGGCCGCACATTCTGGCCAGGTACTTTACACCGCCGCGGATACTCTGGATGGGATCGAAACGGTTGGTTACCCCCACTTCCTCTGCTGTCGTCCGGGTCAGTTGCATGATACCTTTCACATCGGTGTGACTCACTGCCATGGGATCGAAGTGGGATTCCTGGTAGATGAGCGCGGCGATCAGCCGCCAGTCAAAGCCGTATTTTTCGGCCTCTTTCCGAATGATTGCTTTGTAGGCGGGAAGACGGGTAAGGAGGCGTCGATGAAATTTTTTCAGATCCACATAATCAAAAAATTCCACCGCAGAATAGTACCGTTCATAAATTTTGTCATAAGTGCCGTTTTTTTTGATTTTTCTGAAAAAATGATTTATGGCCTGCAGTAGTTCTTCATCATTCCGGCGAACCGCCCAGGCCAGTTCCTGCTGATCGGCAATGGGGAAGGCGATTTTGATATCGGGATAATACCGCCGGTTCAGCAGAGCGATGTTGGAGTCGGCCACGGTAAGTTCGATTGTTTTTTCCGCAACTTTCTGAATCAATTCCTCGGTAGGGATATCTCTGTGCAGAACCATGATCAGATCGATTCCCAGGGTCTGCAACTGTTCCAGGCGCTGTTGATAGGTGGTCCCCTGCCGGATGTGGATAACCCGCCCGTCCAGATCGGATGGTTTGGAAACAGCGTAGTTTGTTTTGTGAACAATAATTTTTTGTCGAACCGGCATGTAGCTGTGGGAAAAAGCCACCTGCTTTTCCCGGGCGCCGGTGCGGGTCATGCCGGCAGCGATGAAATCTCCCTGATGCCTGTTCAGACTTTCAAAGAGGCGCTCCCAGCCGGGTGTGATGACTTTCAGTTGGAGACCGAGGTGATCGGCGAACGCCCGGGCCAGTTCATACTCAAATCCCATGGGCGCTTCTTTGTAAAAATAGTAGGTATTGGCCGTGTTGGTTGTCAGAACAGTGATAACGCCCCGGTGTTTGAGCCGCTGCAGAGGAGAGCGATACAGTTGGTGATAGGCGATCACGGCCGGAATCAGAGAGATCAGCAGAAAAAGTATGATGACCAGAGAGAGGCGCTTCATGCGTATTTTGGTGGATTGGATTGATTATTTCTTATCAGTATTCCATATTTTGTGTAAATAGTCAAGGGAGACCGTCAGTTTTTCCAGAGAGAAAACTTCCAGGGATACTGTTCCCCGGAATTCGGAAAGCATGGAACGGATTGCCGCGGTTTGTTCGGGGTTCAGGCGATCCAGGGCCAGGTGATCCTGCCCCTTGTCGACGCCATGGGTATGGATAATGGGCAGACGGTGTTTGTACCGATCAAAGACCGCGCGACAGTCATGGCCGTGAACCATCAGATGGCCGGTATCAAGGCAGAGGCCGAAATCAAACCGCTCCAGGATGCGATCCAGAAAGGAGGGCGGGTAGTCCAGGGTTTCCAAAGCAACGGTTTCGGGGGGCAGGCCGGTTTGGGACAACAGTTTTTCCGCACTGGTTTCGATGTGGTCCAGCCAGTCCGGGTCAGCCGGCCTGGTGAAATCGGAGCCGGTATAGGGCAGATGAAGGGTGTAGGAAGTAGGGGAAAGCACGGCTGAGCGGTCAATCGCCCGGATCAGGGCGTCCACGGCGCGGCTTCGTTCGGCGGCATTCCCTGCACCGGGGGAGACATCCGTGGGCAGATGGATATTATGGGTAATTTTTTTTTCTGTGGCCAGTTGTTTCAGCTCGGAAATTTCCGCTTGCGTGGGCAGGCTGCCGGGGGCGCTTTCCAGCAGGAGAAGTTCAATTTCATCCACATGATCCGCCAGCTTCCTGACATTTTCCACGTATCCAGCGGGGTAGATAAAGGAAGGGCAACAAAGTCGGAAAGGATAATTTTTTTTCCAGGACCGGCGGAACATACCCCTGCTTTTTCCCTGAATACCCGTCAGAATTTTGTAATGATCACGTCAATCGTTTTCGCTACGATGGTCGAATCTCCCTATCAATCTCTGCTTGTTGATTGTATCGGTTTTAAGGCAAAAGCCAACCCTCTTTTCGATTTTTATTGCCCCGGATGCTGTTTTGGTTTACAAATTCTTCTATAGAAGAATTTGTCTCGATAAAGGCGCCAAATGCGAAAAATAGCGGTGGCCATGGCCAAAGGCGGGGTGGGCAAAACCACCACTGCCGTTAATTTGGCCCACGGCCTGGCCCGGGCGGGGGCCAGCGTGGTCCTGGTGGATTGTGATACCCAGTCTCAACTGGCCGGTTTTCTGGGGGTTAAGCCTCGTTATGGGTTGTATGAGTTTGTTACGGGTGCAGATGGCCGGGGCCGGCGGATCACCAAATCCCAAGCGTTATATGCCGCCCGGGAAAATCTCTGGTTGTTGGCCGGCGGTATGCCTCTGGTGGAATTGAAACACCGGCTGGGAGAACAGCCGCGGGATGTTCGGCACGCCATATTGGCCCAGGCACTGGTGCCCAAAGATGACAGTGTTGACTATCTGATATTTGATTGCGCCCCCGGCTGGGACGTCCTGAGTGTGAATGTCCTGATGGCGGCCAGGGAGGTCCTGTGTCCGGTGTCGATGCAGGGCCCGGCGCTTCAGGGGCTGAAAACCTTTTTTACCTATCTGCTTTCGGCCCAGTCCCTGAATCCGGCCTTGCGTCTGGAATATGTGGTTCCCACTATGTTTGACCGGCGCACCAAACACAGTTCTGCGGTTTTAACCCAGCTGAATAAGCATTTCAAGAGGCAACTCTGCAAGCCGATTGGCTATAATATCAGTTTATCCGAGGCGGCGCTGGCCGGGCGTACGATTTTTGAATATCGTTCCGGTTCTGCCGGTGCTGCCGGTTATCGGAATTTAATACGGAGGGTAGCAGGCGATGAATAAGCGCAAAAAACCGCAGCCCGATTTTTTTGAAAATGAGGCTTGGGATCCCGTCCGTGCCGCCACTGGCCCGGATCATTCCGCAAGCCGGAGGTCTTCTGTAGAAGAAAATAAGAATTCTTCTAAAGAAGAAAAGAAGAAGGTGGGGTTTTATCTCTCAGCCGATGTGTGGGCGCGTTTTAACCGCACATTTTATCAGCTTAAACTGGAGGGAGAGATTGCGGGCAATAAATCCCGGCTGGTGGAAGCGGCCTTACATTTCGCTCTGGATGATATCGAGCGGGCGGAGAAAAGTGTGGTACGGAAAATGTTGCGTCTGTGATCGTTGCGGATGCGATTTACTGCAGCGCGACCGTTTTGGCAAATTCTCCCTGATTGTAGAATAAATATTGGTTTTTCTGTTTTTTGGCCTGATACATGGCTTTATCGGCGTGCTTGACCATATCGTGGATATCCGCACCGTCGTCCGGATAAACGCTGATACCGATGCTGGTCGTGATAAAGTCGATGGTAAGGTTTTCGATATAGTAGGGCTCGCCGATTTTGTCGATTATTTTCCGGGCAACCACCACCAGATTTGTATTTTCCGGATTGTTCAGAATAATGGTGAATTCATCGCCGCCATGTCGGAAAATATAATCGGTTTCCCGCAGTATACGCGTCAGCCGGGAAGCCGCTTTCTGCAATATCCGGTCGCCGGCTTCATGGCCGTGGGAATCGTTTACGGTTTTGAAATTGTCCAGATCCAAAAAGAAAAGTGCATATTTCTTTTTGAATCGTCTGGCGCAGGCAAGCGTTTCCCGAAGCCGCTCAAAAAAGGCGGTGCGGTTGAAAAGCCCCGTCAATTGATCATGAGAGGCCATGTACAGCAGTTTCTGTTCAAAGGTTTTCCGCTGGCTGATATCCCGGGCGATTCCCCGAAAACCGATGATTTTATCTTGGGCATCTTTTATGAACGCCAGTGAGGTTTCCACCTGTATTTTCCGGCCGTTTTTTTTGACAAATTCCCAGTCAAAGGGCTGTGGCAAGATGCCCGTGCGGTAGGCTTTATTGTATTCCCGGAAGACTTTTTCCGCCGTAGCCGGGTCCGTGAATTGGCGGTAGTTGACCCCCAAGCCTTCCTCGGCATTATAGCCGACAATTTTGAGCATGGCGCTGTTAAAAAAGGTTACGTTGCCGGATAAATCCACTTCAAAATACCCTTCTTCAATATTTTCCAGGATGGACCGGTATTTTTCGTCGTGGTTTTTGCGCTTTTTTTCCAAAAGTTCGTAACGGAGCGTTTCCCGGTATCGGTCATTTTTTTCGATTTCATGCGTAAGCTGTGCAATATGGGATCTGGCCAGCGCTTCATATTGAAGGCCGCATCGTTTCAACGGGCAGGAACGGGTGGAATCTTTTTTCGTTTGGATAATATCCGTGATGACTTTACAGGGGATGTTTTCCATTCGAAAGTGGCTGTTTTGAATCAGAATATTTATCCGGCCGGTGGCGCCGGTCAGATCCGGGTCGCGGCTTTCCGGATATTCAAAGCTCACTCCCCCCAGGCTGATATCAATAATTTCGCCCATTTTGGTCTGGTTATCAATCACAAGCGCCGCTGTTCCGTTCGGGATACGGATGCGGGGGTGCTGCCGCCGCTCTGTGAAGTGGTAGTGTTTTGGCATGGCTTACTTCGGTATTCCCTCCCCCGTAATATACCGACCGTTATTCTCCGTGAAGCCCGCCTGCTGACCATTCCCCTGGCATCAGAAGATTTCGGGGCTTGCGGTTTTTATCTATCCCTTTTCCTCACGCAAAAAGCAAACCAAACTTGCAATAAAATTATTTTCTTTTATTTTATAAGGTTAGAAGTAGGCAAGTGGGAGTTGACAGCCTGTTGACAAATTTTGTCATTTTTTCTGTCGCAAATTGACGCGAAATAAAAGGGGCTGGGATGCCAGGGGATTGCCGTTTTTGTAAGTATATGTTGCCAGAAATTTATCGGTTTCCCACTCTTCCCGCAGGGTGTTGTAGGCATGAAGAATATCCTGGTGTCGCAGTATGCCGACGATCGTCTCCCGACCCTTTTCCCGGGTGATGACCGGAATATTTTCGATATCAAATTTTTCGATATTTTCCAGAGCGTTGGAAACAAGGTCGGTTTCCAGAACAGCAGGAATAGGAATGACCAGGTCCCCGGCGATGAGCAGGTCTACCAGTTCATGGGTAATCAGGGCCTGACGGACGCCTTTGAGAGTGATGATGCCCATGAGGCTGTGTTCATCGTTCACCACACAGACTTCTCCATGGGTGGAATGGAGCAGTTTCTGCAGCAGCGTCTGAAAAGGCATGCGGTAACTGACGGTTTCGAAGTTTTTTACCATCAATTGCTGGACAATGATTTTTCCCAGGATATCCACTTCCCCCATGGCACTGACATCGATGCCTTCCTCCAGCAGTGCTTCCGCATATACGGTTCTTTTATTTACGTAAAGAACCACGATGTAGGAGATAATGGACGCCAGCATTAACGGCAGGATGATCCGGTAGTCCCGGGTCAGCTCAAAGACCAGAAGCATGGCGGTCAAGGGGATGGAGTTTATACCCGCCAGGACGCCGCCCATGCCGACAAGGGCAAAGGCGACCGGGTCCAGAGCAACGCCGAAGAGATAGTTCATGGAGGTGGCAAATACGAATCCGAACATGACGCCGATGGCCAGTGAGGGGGCAAATTTACCTCCGTAGGCCCCGGCCTCCAGGAAAAGCGCCAGAAAAACAATACGCAAAATCAACAGGAACGCTACGGTTAAAGGCGAAAAGCCGGAATTTAACACCTGATCCATGGTGTGGTAGCCGATCCCGAAAAGTTCTTCAAAGGGCAGCAGGACCAGGCCGAATATCAGGGAGACCGGAAGCAGACGCAGAAAAGGGTTATGGAGTTTTATGACCTGCTCATAGAGGTTGTTAAAGAAGCGGGAACAACCGAAAAACAGCAAAGAAAGCAGCCCGCAGGCCACGGCCATCACCAGGAACCAGGGAAAGTCGGTGATCTGGATCAAGGAATAGTCCGGTATCGTGAAAATGGTTTCGTTTCCCAGAACCGCCCGGGTCAGAATATCGGCCACCACAGAGGCGATAATCAAAAAGCTGAGGGCTTCATTTTTCAGGTCGTTTAAGAGGATGACCTCGATGCCGAAGAATACCCCGGCGATAGGCGCGTTGAACACTGCGGAAATGGCGGCCCCGGCGCCGGCGGCGGTATAAACTTTCATGTTTTTCCGGTTCAGGCGGAACCATTGCGACATGGCGGAACCAAAGCCGCTGCCGATTTTGGCCACTGGTCCTTCCGGTCCAAGCGGGGCGCCGGTGCCGATGGAGATAATGGAGGTAAACATGTGGAAGAGGGTCGTTCGCAACGGAATATAGCCATTTTTGATAATCAGGGCTTTAATGACGCTTTCCACGCCTTTTTCCCGTGATATTTTCGGAAACAGGGTGGTCGCCGCCGCGATAATGATTCCGCCCAGAACGGGAACTCCCACGATAAGCGGAAAATGGTCTCCGATCAGGGCGTTCAGACGATTCGGCGCGAACAGAAAGCGCATTTCTTCCACCACATAATGGAAGAAGATGGCCCCGAATCCGGCCAGCACGCCGATAATGATGGCAAACAGTATCTGCATGACGTACCGGGAAATGTCTGAAGCCAGCGGCGTATCGGAAATGGCGTTTTGCAACCAGAGACGGAATGAAAAGCGGCGTTGTGGTTCGCGGTCGGGCATGTTGATTAAGAGCCGGGAGACTCTTTCAGGAGATTGTAGATCGTTTCCGGCGAATCGCTCTGAATAATCGTTTCTTTAATGTGCTCTTTTTTCAAGAGGTTCATGATACGGGACAGCAAACGGAGGTATTCGATGTGCTGCATTTCTCCGGCGGCTACCAGAATAACAATATGGACCGGTTTTTCATCCATGGCATCAAAAGGAAGGCCCTGCCGGGAAACGCCCAGCGCAAAGGCGATGCGCTTGACTTCCCGGATTCTGGCATGGGGAACAGCGATTTTGAAACCGATGCCGGTACTCATGATGTTTTCCCGCTCTTTCAAGGCGGTGATGAGGGCCGGGATGTCTTCACATACGTCCGTGGCGGAAAAAACCTGGGCCAGTTCCTCAATAGCGGCAAACTTTCCGGTGGCCGCCAGTGGTTTGATAAAGGCCTTATCCGTATACTGGGTAATGTCCATAAGCTGTTCTTCCTGTTGTCCTTTTTCCCCGGCAAGCAGGCGCGGGGTATGGTAGGAACATATACAATACGACCAGCATCCGTGTCAACTCGATTTGTCCGTAGAAACAGCGGGGGCCGGGGTTCCGGTCCGGCCGGCGGGAAGATTTATTTTTTCCGGGTAAAATCGCAATCCTGGTTCAGACATTTATATACGGTTCCCTGTTTTTTGGTGGTTTTTTCCACCACAAATGGCGCACCGCATTGCGGACAGGCCATATCAACGGGTTTGTCCCAGGTGGCAAAGGCACATTCGGGAAATCGATTACAGCCGTAAAACAGTTTTCCTCTTTTTGATTTTTTTTCCACAATATCTCCGTCGCACCCCTTTTCCGGGCACTTGATACCGATTTTCCGGGCATTGGTACCGGTGTTCAGAGACTGCGTGTTTTTGCAGTCGGGGTAGGCGGAGCAGGCCAGAAAATCCCCGTAGCGGCCTTGTTTGACGACCATGGGACTGCCGCATTTGTCGCAGGTTTTGCCTTCCGCCTCCTGGTGGTTGGGTTCCACCGGCGTAATTTCCCCGTTTTCGTTGCGGATATAGTTGCGGGAATAGGTGCACACCGGATATCCGGAACAGGAGAGAAATTCTCCGTTTTTGCCGATTTTGATATGCAGCTCCTTACCGCACTCGGGGCAGTTCAGGCCGGTGGCCACGCCGACACCTTTCAGACTCAGCATGTTTTCCTGGGCGGATTCCAGTTTGCCGGCGAAGCTGTTATAAAATTCGCTTAGCAGATGCAGCGATTGCAGCTGTCCCGATTCAATGCGGTCCAGATCGTTCTCCAGTTTGGCGGTAAAATCGATGTCCAGAATCATGGGAAAATTTTGCACCAGCTGATCGTTGACAATCAGGCCCAGTTCCGTGGGACGGAAATACTTGTTGATCAGTTCCACATACCCTTTGTCCTGTATGGTGGACAGAATGGAAGCATAGGTGCTGGGGCGTCCGATACCGTTTTCTTCCAGTTCTTTGACCAGGGAGGCTTCCGAAAAACGGGGCGGCGGCGCGGTAAAGTGCTGTTTGGGCTCCAGTTGGTGCAGCTTCAGTTCCTCGGTTTCGGAAAGTTCCGGAAGGGTTTCTTTTTTGGCTTTGCCGTTGCTTTCTTCGTTGGACTGATACAGCTTCATAAATCCGGGGAACTGAATGGTGGAGCCACTGGCGGTCAACAGGTAATCCCCGGCCCGAATGGCGATGGATTTCATGTCGATCAGGGCCTGGCTCATCTGGGAGGCTACAAACCGTTTCCAGATCAGGCTGTACAGGGAGAACTGGTCCCGGGATAGATGGTTTTTGATGTTTTCCGGGGCATTGTCGACAGATGTGGGCCGAATGGCTTCATGGGCATCCTGGGCTTTATTTTTGTTGGCGAAAAACCGGGGGCGGTCCAAGGCAAATTCCTGTCCCCATGCCTGACGGATAAAATTGAGGGCTTCCTGCGCCGCTTCCGGTGCGATACGGGTGGAGTCGGTACGCATATAGGTAATCAGGCCCACGGGTTCTCCGGGACCGAGGTCAATGCCTTCATAAAGTTGCTGCGCCACGGTCATGGTCTTTTTGGCGGAGAACCCCAGTTTTTTAATGGCTTCCTGCTGAAGCTGACTGGTGATGAACGGCGGCGGCGGATTTTTTTTGATGGTTTTTTTGGTAATTTTTTCGACGATGAATCGGGATCGGGAAAGTTCTTCCGTCAACTGCGTGGCTTCGGTTTCATTGCCGATTCTCAGCTTGTCGGCGCCCTTTTTCGCGAGCTTGGCGGTAAACGCCGGCGGCTGTCCGCCTTCCAGGGTGGCGGTGATGGACCAGTATTCTTCCGGCGTAAAGGCAAAAATTTCCCGCTCCCGTTCACAGATGATACGGACGGCGACCGACTGGACCCGTCCGGCACTGAGACCGTAACGCACTTTTTTCCAGAGCAGCGGCGATATCTGGTAACCGACCAGCCGATCGAGAATGCGGCGGGCCTGCTGGGCGTCATATTTGTTTTCATCCAGGTCTTTTTTTCCCGCCAGACCGTTTTCAATACCGCTTTTGGTAAGTTCGTGAAAAAGTACCCGCCAGAAACGGCGGCCTTTTTTCTGGAGAATATCCGCGGTGTGAAAGGCGATGGCTTCGCCTTCCCGGTCCGGGTCGGGCGCCAGATAGACCTCTGTCGCGTCTCCGACGGCCGTTTTTAATTTTTTGATGATGTTCTGCTTGCCCTTGATATTGATGTATTTGGGCCGGAAGTGGTTTTCAATATCGATGCCGAGTTCCCGCGGGGGAAGATCTTTCAGGTGACCCGAGGTGGCGGTTACATTGTGGGCGTTGCCGGTATGTTTCTGAATGGTTTTTACTTTGGTCGGAGATTCGACAATAATAACGGATTTTGCCAATGGTTGCCTCGCACTCTTTTTTCGCAGCGTTATTCACGCTTTGTTTTGTGGTGATCGCGCAATTGTATGTCGGTTGTTTGTATCCTTACTTTCGTGCTGCGCAAAGCGCGGCCTGCGGTTTTATTCCTTATTTCCGGAAAGCAGGCGCAGACCCGGATGTTTTCAGGTTCCGGAAACCAGGAACCGTTTGCCCGGTTCCTGCTCCACCAGTCCTTTCAGTTCCAGGTTCAACAGGATCCCGGCGGTTTTCCCGGGGTCCATACCGGCCTTCCGGGCGATATCGTCAATATGGACCGGATAGGGCTCAAGGAGTTCTAACACCTGCTTTTCCGCTTTGTCAAGTTCCTCTTCGGGTTTTGCCCGGGAGGGGGCGGATGCGGAGGCCGATGCCGAAGGGATTGATGCCTCGGAGGAAGATGGCAGCATATGGGCCACCGCCTCCAGAACATCCCCGGCATTTTCCACCAGCTGGGCGCCCTGTTTTAATAAGCCATGGGTACCGGTGCTTTTCCCCGAGCGGGTGCTGCCGGGTACGGCCAGAACCTCTCGGCCCTGTTCCGCCGCCAGACGGGCGGTGATCAGGGAGCCGCTTTTCCGGGCCGCCTCCACTACGATGGTGCCGACGGAAATGCCGCTGATGACCCGGTTCCGGAGGGGGAAATGGTAGGGTTCGGGGGTGGCCGCCACCGGGAATTCCGACAGAAGGGCGCCGGCCGCCCGGACATCACGGGCCAGACCGCTGTTTTCCGGGGGATAAATATGAGCCAGACCGTTTCCCAGGACGGCATAGGTTTGCCCGCCGGCAGCCAAAGCCCCTTCATGGGCGGCGGTGTCAATTCCCCGGGCCAGGCCGCTGACGATGATCAGCCCCCGGTCGGCCAGGTCACTGCTGAGCTGTTTCGCCAGGGAAAGGCCGTACCGGGTAGGGGTTCGCGAGCCGACAATGGATATGCAGGCGGCTTCTGCGTCTATCGTGCCACGGCAGTACAGGTAGGGCGGCGGGTCGGGAATCTCCCGCAAAAGCCGGGGATAGTCCGGATCTGTCAGGGGGATGATATCGATGTTTGCTTTCCGGCAGCGTTCGATATTCCGCGCGGCGCTGTCGGGGATGATCCGACGGACAATGTGATTTGCCATTTTTGCGGAAACGCCTTCGATCTTTGTCAATTGTTCGGGGGAAGCGGAAAAAATCGCTTCGGGCGAACCAAAGGCCTCCAGCAGACGCTTATAAGTGTGATTTCCCAGGCCGGAAATGTTTTTCAAGGCGAACCATAAAACCGGGTCGTTCATAATTCACAGACAGAAAAATAGAATTTTTTGGCAGCAATGGTGTGGCCGATTGGTTGCGGGAATAATACGGCTATTTTTTCTGGGCGGGCCATAATAAAAGTACCGGGCTGGCGACAAAAATCGAGGAGTACGTTCCTGTCAGGACACCAATGATCATGGCGAAGGCGAAGTCGTGAATAATGCTGCCGCCCAGCAGAAACAACGCCCCCACGACTACCAGTGTTGTCAGGGAGGTGAGCAGGGTTCGGCTCAAGGTTTCATTGATGCTGGTGTTGATGTTTTCCGCCAATGGTTTTCGGGTATACTTTTTCAGATTTTCACGGATCCTGTCAAAAACAATAATAGTGTCGTTCAGGGAATAACCGATAATGGTCAGCAGGGCAGCCACAATGGGAAGGGTGAACTCCTTGTCCGTTAAGGAAAAAATGCCGATGGTCACGGTAACGTCGTGGATAAGGGCCAGAATCGCGCCCATGGCGTATTTCAATTCCAGGTACCAGAAAAGCACCAGTGAAACAATCAGGGCGACCAGAATCAGGTAGGGGGTGCTGACCTGAAAATAGGAGAAGAGTTTGACGGCGCCGATGAGACCGCCGGCAACAATGGCACTTTCCAGCCATTTTAATTCAAAGCGTCCTGAAATGTAGATATTGATAAACAGCAGAGCAAAAAAAATGGCCAGAAGCGCCTTTTGTCTCAGATCCTGGCCGACTTTGGGTCCGACCATCTCTACCCGTTCAATCTCCACCGCCTGTCCCGTGGCGGACTGAATGGCCTCCTGCAGTGTGCCGGTGAAACCGCTGCCGGTGATACCGGTCATGTCGGTATTGATCAGATATTGATAGTTTCCTTTATGGGGTTGCCCGTAGCTCTGGATCGCAGATGCTTCGATGCCGATTTTTTTGAGCCCCGATTTGATGGCGTCGATACTGGCCGGAGCCGCGAATTTGACCTGCACCAGGGTTCCGCCGGCAAAGTCGATGCCGTATTTGGGGCCCTTGTGGATGATCAGGGAAGTGATGGTGATCAGCAGTATTCCCAAAGAGACCAAAGCGGCGAATTTCTGTTTGCCGATAAAATCGATATTAATACCGGGTTTTACAATCTCCATGAAGTTGTTTCCTGTGGCTCCGGGTTGTTGTCTCAGATACTGAACGTTTTTACTGTTTTTCTGCTCAGATACGAATCGAAAATTTGCCGGGATACGATTAACGCGGTAAACAGGCTGGCCAGAACCCCCAGACTCAATGTTACGGCAAATCCTTTCACCGGACCGGTTCCGAACTGGAACAGTACGACAGCGGCGATCAGGGTGGTTACATTGGCGTCCAGAATGGTCAGGGAGGCCCTGTCAAAACCCGCATTCAAGGCGGAGCGAGGGGATTTCCCCACGCGGAGCTCTTCCCGGATACGTTCAAATATAATGACATTGGCGTCCACCGCCATGCCGATGGTCAGGATAATGCCGGCAATACCGGGCAGGGTCAGGGTGGCCTGCAAGGCCGCCAGTCCTGCCGCGATCAGCAGTATATTGGCCATCAGCGCCAGGTCGGCTACCAGTCCGGCCAGTTTATAGTACAGGCCCATAAAAACAACCACGATAATGCCGCCCAAAATCATGGACAGCAGGCCCTTTCGGATCGACTCTTTCCCCAGGGAAGGCCCGACCGTCCGTTCTTCCATGATTTTGACCGGGGCAGGCAGGGCGCCGGCCCGCAAAACGATGGCCAGATCATGGGCTTCTTCATCGGTGAAGCTTCCAGTTATCTGAGCGGATCCGCCGGTAATCGGTTCTTCGATGTTCGGGGCGGAGTGGACAATGTTGTCCAGAACGATGGCCAGTCGTTTATTCACATTTTCCGTCGTAATTTTGGCAAAGATTTGCCCCCCTTTGCGGTTAAAATCAAGGGAGACATAGGGTTTGTTATAACTTGTATCAATACGAACCTGGGCATCCGCCAGTTCGGCGCCGGTCAGAGGTGTATTTTTTTTGACCAGAAAGGGGCTTTTGATCGTACGGCCGGTTTCCGGATTATGTTTTTCCTGGTAGAGAATTTCACTGCCCGGCGGAATATCACCGGCCAGGGCCTTATCCAGGCTGTGTTCTTCGTCCACCAGCCGGAATTCCAGCAAAGCGGTTTTGCCGATAAGGCTTTTGGCCCGGCCGGGATCCGTTACCCCCGGCAATTGAATAATTATTCGTTTTTTCCCTTGAATACGGATGCTGGGTTCACTGACCCCGAACTCGTCGATCCGGTTGCGGATGGTTTCCAGCGCTTGCTCCGTGGCCATGGTTTTGATATTTTGGATTTCTCTGTCCGGCAGGCTCAGGGCCAGTTCCCGGACATGGGACTCTTCCGATTCGGAGAGCAGGCGCAAACCTTTATATTCTTTATCCAGAAGGGCCTCGAAGGCATCGATGTTGTCTTTTCCCCGGACGACGGTGACAATTTCGTCTCCTTTTACATCAATCGTCGCATGCCGGATACGGTTTTTGCGGACGGCGTCCTTTAAATCGTTGGCAATCCCGGCAATTCTTGCTTCCACGGCTTTTTCCGTTTCGACTTCCAGAATCAGGTGCATACCGCCTTGAAGGTCAAGCCCCAGGTTGATGGTTTTATGCGGCCACCACTGGGGATTGATGGTCGGTAAGGTAAGGATTATTGCTATCAGCAATACCCCGCCTGTTGCCGCCTGCTTCCACGGAAAATTCTTCACCGGTATCTGCCCCTCAATGCCTTCCTTGCCAATTGGTGCAAGGGGTTACTGACTGTTTTTTTCTTTTTTGGCCGGCGTCGTGGTTGCCGCTTCGGTCTGTTTCAGCCCGGCGATGCTCTGGCGCGAGACTTTTATCCGGACTTTGTCCGCTATTTCCATCATGACGGTCGTGTCCTCCACCTTGGTCAGCCGGCCGTGCACGCCGCCGTTGGTGATTACTTGATCCCCGGGTTTGAGGTTGTTCACCATTTCCTGATGCGCTTTGGTCTTTTTCTGCTGGGGCCGGATAAGCAGAAAATAAAAGATGATAAAAATGATAATCAGGGGCATCAGTCCCATCAGGCCGCTTCCCGGTGGTGCCTGTTGGGCTGATCCGCTTGGTCCCATGGCATACGCTATATCCATCAGCAATGGAAAACTCCTTTCGTTGATTGCAGCCGGTTGTTCGAGATAATTTCGACCGTTATCATAAAAGAACAAATTGTTGGCGTCAAATTGTATTTGTCATAAAAGGCCTTATTATTTTGATTTTATCCGGGCCTGTCAATACTTATTCGATCGGTTCTTTTTTCCGGATTATAAGCGGGGATCATCCCGCCTGTTTTTCCCAGAGAATCCGGTTTTCCCCCGCATTCATGGTGATTTCCCCCCTAATTGTGATTGTCAGCCCCCGTCTTTCTTCAATTTCCAGCAATTCCGCCTTTTTCCGGTTCAAAAGGTAATCGGCCACATTTTGCGGTACAATCCCGGTTACCGCCTGTCCTTCACGTTTCATGGTTTCCAGGCGAAGTTTGCGCAAAAAACTGATTCCCAGCGTTTCGGCGGCCATGACATATCCTTTTCCTTCGCAGTTGGGGCAGGGAACAAAGCTGGAAGATTCAATAGACTGGCGGAGGCGTTGCCGGGACATCTCCAGCAGGCCGAATTTGGAAATTCTGCCGACGCTGGTGCGGGCTTTATCTTCTTTGAGGTGCGTCTTTAATGTTTTTTCCACAGCGGTATTGTTTTTCCGGATTTGCATGTCGATAAAATCAATAACAATCAGGCCGCCCATGTCCCGTAATCGTAATTGACGGGCGATCTCTTCAGCAGCTTCCTGGTTGGTGTGCAGGGCGGTTTCTTCAATGGAACCGCCGGTTTTCGCCTTGCCGGAATTAACGTCGATGGCCACCAGGGCCTCGGTTTGATTGAGCACCAGGGATCCCCCCGAGGGAAGTTTGACGGTGTTGTTATAGATGGTGGCCAGCTGATCTTCCAGCTGGTGTTTGGTAAATATGGGTTTATCGCTTTTGTACTGTTTGACAATCTTGGCGTGTTTGGGGGATACGATGGAAACGAAATCCTTGATCTCGCGATAGGTTGATTCGTTGTCAATTAATATTTCCTTTATATCCGGTGTGAGATAGTCCCGGATCGCCCGGACGGCCAGATTCCGTTCTTTGTGCAGGGGCACCGGAGCTTTCTGCTGTACGCCTTTGTTCTTGATATCTTTCCACAGCCGCAACAAATATCGCAGGTCTTTGGTAATAGCTGTTTTGTTGGCGCCCCGGGCCGCTGTTCGCAAAATAATTCCAAAATTTTCCGGGATGGGCAGTTTGCCCAGGATTTCTTTCAGCCGTTTGCGCTCTTTTTCGTCTTCGATTTTTTTGGATACCCCTTTGGTCTGACCGCCCGGCATGAGGACGCAATACCGACCGGGTATGGAAAGGAAAGTGGTCAGCGCGGCGCCTTTGTGCACAATGGGGTCTTTGGTAACCTGAACCAGCAGTTCCTGCCCCGGTTGAATCAGTTCCTGAATGGCGTTGTCGGTTTCTCCCTGTTGGAAGTAATCGCTGTGGATATCCTGTTTTTGAAGAAATCCGTGGCGGTCTTCTCCGTAGTCGACAAAGGCGGCCTGCAGGCTGGGTTCTACCCGTACGACGACGCCCTTGTAAATATTGCTTTTGGTCGTGGCTTTGGCGCTTGTCTCCAGGTGCAGTTCGTCCAGCCGGTTGTTTTTTACTTTGGCGATCCGGCATTCTTCCGGATCCACGGCATTAATAAGAATTTTGTCGGCCATTGTTGATTGTCCCGAAAATTTTTGGTCGGATTGGGGGAATCGGTTGTAGCGGAATGAAAACTTCATAAGTTGTGATCTTATGAAAATCCGGTCTAGGCCCTGGCGTAATCCCAAGAAGGAAAGTCAAAGCGGTTTCTTTTCACGTTGTCAGATTCTCTTTTCTTTATTCGCGACGGAAACCTGTAATCCGCAGGCAAGAATCCCCCGCCCTTTTCATTTGGTATTTTGACTGGGTATCACCATATGCAATCTGTCCGCAGATGTCAATTGGTTTGGCGCTTTTTTCAT
The DNA here is from genome assembly GCA_964632805.1 of uncultured Desulfobacterales bacterium. Classification (GTDB taxonomy): domain Bacteria; phylum Desulfobacterota; class Desulfobacteria; order Desulfobacterales; family Desulfosudaceae; genus CAZWCS01. Next base: position 12,502 of record CAZWCS010000047.1, on the reverse strand, counting down.
AAGCGTTTCGTGGTATTGCCTTTTGTCCGGTGAAGGTCAAGAATTTCTTTCTTGGTATTGCTTTTTTTGGACGCCTGTGGCAAAAACACTGGTAAGCGGTGGTAAGGAAAGGATGGCCGTCAGAACGGCAGGTTCGCCTGCTGTCTGGTAAGGGAAGGCGGAAAGCAAACTATGTATATTGTCACGGGTGGAGCCGGATTTATCGGAAGCGCAGTGGTCTGGAAGTTGAACCAGCAGGGCGTTGACGACATTCTGATTGTGGATCAGCTGGGACAGTCGGATAAATGGAAAAATCTTGTCAACAGGCGATATAGGGATTATATACATAAAGACCGTTTTCTGAAAACGGTAGTTGGCGGCGGTTTCGAGAAGGTGGAAGCCATTATTCATATGGGTGCCTGTTCCGCCACCACGGAAACCGATGCCGATTATCTGATAACCAACAATTTTCATTATTCCAAAGCGCTGGCCCAATATGCCTTCACCCGGAATATCCGTTTTATTAATGCCTCCAGTGCAGCCACCTATGGGGATGGAAGCAAGGGGTTTGCAGAAAACAGAGAAGGTCTGGATGCTTTGACCCCGCTGAATATGTATGGATACTCCAAACATTTGTTTGATCTCTGGGCCCGCCGGCAGGGGTTGCTGGATCGGCTGGCCAGTTTGAAGTTTTTCAATGTTTTCGGCCCCAACGAGTATCATAAACAGGATATGTGCAGTGTTGTCTACAAAGCATTTTTGCAGGTTCAGGACAGCGGCCGAATCCGGTTGTTTCAATCCTGCCGCCCGGAATACGGAGACGGTGAACAGAGGCGCGATTTTGTGTATGTCAAAGACTGTGCCGATATTATCTGGTGGCTTCTTGAACATTCCGAAGCGAATGGCCTTTTCAATGTTGGTTCCGGCCGGGCTCGCACCTGGAATGATCTCGCCCGGGCCGTTTTTGCGGCTTTGTCCCTTGATCCGGAGATCGAATATATGGAGATGCCGGAAGGATTGCGAAACCGGTATCAGTATTACACCCGGGCGGAGATGAGAACGCTTCCGGAGGCGGGCTGTCCGGTGGAACCGATGTCTCTGGAAGCGGCTGTAGCCGATTATATCGGCAATTATTTGCAACAGGACGATCCCTACCTGGAAAAGTAACAGAGGCGCCCGGCGGATGGCAATTGAACAGGGAGGCTTGACGATCGATATGGGAAAAGACGGTTTTGCAACTGTGTTGGAGGATCATCTGGCCTGTATGCGTCATCTAGAAGATATCGGCGAGATCATTGAACAGGCCGCAGCCGCTTTGATCAAGGTAATTGCCGGTGACGGGCGGATTTTTGTTTGCGGGAACGGCGGATCCGCCGCGGATGCCCAACACTTTGCGGCCGAGCTTGTCGGCCGTTTCGAGCAGGAGCGGCGGGCACTTCCGGCGATCGCTCTGACCACCGATACTTCCATCATCAGCGCGGTGGCCAATGACTACTCGTTTGAAGCCGTTTTTGCCAGGCAACTGGCGGGCCTGGCCCGGCCGCAGGATGCCCTGGTGGCCATCTCCACCTCCGGGAGGTCCGCCAATGTTCTGGAAGCCCTGAAGCTGGCGACGGATCTGGAAATGACAACCGTAGCGCTTACCGGTGCCGGAGGCGGCCAACTGAAGAATCAGGCCGTGTATACCATCGTGGCCGGCGCTGAAAATACGGCCCGGGTTCAGGAGGCGCATATCCTGATACTCCATTATTTTGCGCAAAGAATCGAAAAAGCAGTAATCGGGATCAAGGCCAATGATTGATTATTGTCCGGATTTTTCCGGCTGCAGCATTGTCGTGGCAGGGGATGTGATGCTCGATATTTATCACTGGGGGGAGGTGGATCGAATATCGCCGGAAGCCCCGGTACCGGTGGTGAGGGTCCGGAAGAAAACCTATACCCTGGGCGGTGCCGGGAACGTGGCTTTGAATCTGGCCGGACTCGGTTGTGCGGTATCTCTGGTGGGAGTGCGGGGGGACGATATCGCCGGCAGCATGGTTTCGAAGTTGCTGGCGGAGAAGGGGATCGAGGATAAGGTGGCGGTAATGCCCGACTTCCCGACGACGACCAAGACGCGGGTGGTGGGGCAGGGACAACAGTTGCTCCGTCTGGATGAGGAGGTTTTGCAGCAGCTGTCTGCAGATGTGGAAGAAAAGCTGCTGGCGGACTTTGAATCCTTGCTGGGTGAAGCGGCTGCAGTGATTTTGTCCGATTATAATAAAGGCATTTTTTCCGGCGGATTAACGGAAGTGTTTATCGCCCGTTGTGCCGCCGCCGGGGTGCCGCTCTTTGTTGATCCCAAAGGCGAAGACTGGTCCCGGTATGCCCATGCGACCTGTGTGACGCCGAACAGGAGAGAATTCCAGCAGGTTTGTCGGACAGCCAGTATGGATCCGGCGCTTTTTGAGGAACAGGGGCGGCAGCTTTTGCAGCGTTTTGACCTCGGTTATTTACTGGTCACCCGGGGCGGAGCGGGCATGTCGTTATTCGGAAAAGATATTGCTACCCAGCATTTTCCCGCCGAGGCCCGGGAAGTATTTGATGTCAGCGGTGCCGGAGATACCGTTGTCAGTGTGGCTGCGGCGGCTTTCGGGTGTGGTCTGGCCATGGAAGATTCTGCCCGTCTGGCCAACCATGCGGCCGGTATTGTCGTGGAAAAGGTGGGAACCAGCCCGGTCTCTTTGCTGGAACTGGAAGCGGCCCTTCGTCTGAAGCGCAGCCGGCAGGGAGATAAGCTGTTTGACCGGGAAGAAGCCGTTACTCTGGTTCGCCTCTGGCAAAAGCGGGGACAACGGGTGGTGTTTACCAATGGCTGCTTCGATTTATTACATACAGGGCATGTCAAGCTTTTGCATGCCGCCGCCAAAGAGGGAGACAAACTGGTGGTGGGCATTAACTCTGATGAATCGGTGCAGCGGCTGAAGGGGCCCGGCCGACCCGTTTTGCCGGAAAAAGAGCGGGCGGCGATGTTGTCCGCCATCGGGGGCGTGGATATGGTTGTTTTGTTCACAGAAGATACCCCCCGGGAATTAATTGCAGCGGTAAAACCCGAGGTGCTTGTTAAAGGCGGCGATTATACACCCGAAACCGTGGTTGGTGGTGATACCGGTCGTGCTCGGCGTAGCGGCCGGTGTGCTG
>CAZWCS010000047.1:0-9336 GCA_964632805.1 uncultured Desulfobacterales bacterium | reverse complement strand
GAATACGGGGGCAGGGTCTGTCTTGTACCGTTAAAAGAAGGCTTCAGTACGACCAATATTATTAATTCCGTTAAACATCAGGATGATTGAACAGGTGGCGGAGAGGAATCGGTATGGATGAGACCTATTCTCATACGGCAATCGAAAAAAAATGGCAGAATGTCTGGGAAACCACCAAAGCCTTTCAGGCAGAGGCGGACAACAGCCGTCAAAAATATTATCTTTTTGAAATGTTTCCCTATCCTTCCGGTAAGATTCATATGGGACATGTGCGGAATTATACCATTGGCGATGTTATTGCCCGCTATAAACGGATGAAAGGCTTTAATGTACTCCATCCCATGGGCTGGGATGCATTTGGTATGCCCGCTGAAAACGCCGCCATACAGAACAATACCCATCCCGCTGTCTGGACCCGCAGCAATATCGATTATATGCGCCAACAGTTACAAAGGATGGGCCTTTCCTATGACTGGGACCGGGAGATCGCCACCTGTAATCCGGACTACTATCGCTGGGAGCAGTGGCTGTTTCTGCAGATGTATGAGAGGGGAATGGCCTATCGCAAGGAGTCGTATGTAAACTGGTGTGATACCTGCGCTACGGTTCTGGCCAATGAACAGGTGGAGGCCGGATTATGCTGGCGATGCGGCAATTCTGTGCGGCAGAAAAAACTTCCCCAGTGGTTTTTCCGGATCACCGATTATGCCGAAGATCTTCTGGCCTATTGTGATAAGCTTCCCGGCTGGCCGGAAAAGGTTACCACCATGCAGAAAAACTGGATCGGAAAAAGCGTGGGAGCGGAGATACGATTTGCCGTTGAGGGGGAGGAGAAGTCTATTCCTGTTTTTACAACCCGGCAGGATACGGTTTTTGGGGCCACCTTCATGTGTCTGGCACCGGAGCATCCACTGGTGACCGAGCTGGCCGCGGGTACGGAGCAGGGAAAGGCCGTGCGCGCCTTTATCGAAAAAATGGCGGCCACTGATCGTACCAGCAAGGCCGTGGAAACATATGAAAAGGAAGGCGTGTTTACCGGCGCCTGGTGTATTAATCCCTTGAACGGACGGCGGATGCCGATTTACACCGCCAATTTTGCGCTCATGGAATATGGTACCGGGGCAGTGATGTGTGTACCGGCGCATGATCAGCGGGATTTCGAGTTTGCCCGAAAATACGGCCTCGAAATCGTGTTAGTGGTCAATCCGCCGGATGCGGACTTGCAGACACAGGAGTTGTCGGAAGCCTATACGGGCGGTGGCGTGCTGGTAAACTCCGGGGAATTTACCGGACTGGATAATCGGGAAGCCCTGGAAACCATCGCCCGGTGGCTGGAAAGGCATGGTTTGGGCAAAAAGACAGTCAGTTTCCGTTTGCGGGACTGGGGAATCTCCCGCCAGCGCTACTGGGGCGCACCCATCCCCATGATTCATTGTCCGGCCTGCGGGGTGGTGCCGGTTCCGGAAGCGGATCTGCCGGTGATATTACCGGAAGACGTCAATCTCCTGGCGGGGGGAAAATCGCCGCTTTCGACGTTGGAACGTTTTGTGCAGACCACCTGTCCCCGTTGCGGCGGCGCTGCGCAGCGCGAAACCGATACCATGGATACGTTTGTCGATTCTTCCTGGTATTATTTGCGGTACTGCAGCCCCTCCTATTCGTCCGCCATGTTTGATACGGAGGCTGTGAATTACTGGATGCCGGCGGATCAATATATCGGGGGGGTGGAACACGCCATTTTGCATCTGTTATATTCCCGGTATTTTACCCGGGTTTTGCAGGAACTGGGGCTGGTTCCTTTTGCGGAGCCCTTCACGCGTTTACTGACGCAGGGAATGGTCTGCAAGGAGACGCTGGCCTGTCCGGAACACGGTTTTTTGTATCCCGAGGAAACAAACCATGCCCAGGGGAAATTGATCTGTACCAAGTGTGGCAGCGAAGTGGTTCCGGGTCGGGTGGAAAAGATGTCCAAATCCAAAAAAAATGTCGTGGACCCCAATTTTTTGCTGGAAACATACGGGGCGGATGTTACCCGGCTTTTCTGTTTGTTTGCCGCTCCCCCGGAACGAAGTCTGGAATGGAGTGATCAGGGTGTGGAGGGGGCATACCGGTTTTTAAGCCGGCTATGGCGTCAGTTTGTCTTCTGGCGCGAATCCATACGGGATGAATCTTCCCTGGACTTATCAATGGCGGACGTACCGGAAGGGTTACGCCCGTTGTACCGCAAAATCCATCAGACCATTAAAAAAGTAACGGATGATATCGAGGGGCGTTTTCATTTCAATACGGCCATCAGTGCCATTATGGAATTGAGTAATGAAATGGCCGCTGTCCGGGAGACGGGTGATCCGGAAACCCGGCGATTGATGCGGTTTGCGATGGAATCTGTGGCCTTGCTGCTGTCACCGATGGCGCCGCATTTTTGCGAGGAAATGTGGCAACAACTGGGCAATCAGCAGCATCTGTCTGGTTGTGACTGGCCGTCTTACAGAGAAGAAGCCCTCCTGGCGGAAGAACTTTTGGTGGTGGTACAGGTCAACGGCAAGCTCCGGGGAAAGTTTACCGCCCCGGTGGATGCCGATCAGCAAACATTGCAGGAAAAAGCGCTGGCCTGTGAGGCGGTGCAGAAGTTTATCTGCGACCGGGAAATCAAAAAGGTAATTGTGGTGCCCCGCAAGCTGGTCAATATTGTGGTTTAACGAAACAGGGTTGGGAAAAATTTTTGTGATAAAAAAGATTTTGAGAGGATGTAACTGGGGGCTGACCGGTTTGTTGCTGGTGGTCCAGGCGGGATGCGGATACCATCTTGCCGGCAGCGGCGGGTTTCCCTCGGGTATCGATTCGGTTTGCGTGGTTGTCTTTGAAAACCATACTTCTCAAACAGGTGTGGAGACGATTTTTACCAACAGCCTCTTGCATGAGATTTCCAGAAGGCGGGGCGTTTCCCTGGCCTCGCGAAAGGAGGCCGCTGCCACCCTTTTCGGCAGTGTGGCCTCGGTTCGAGCGGACACCATAAGTCACCGGGAGGCCTATGTATCCGCGGAGCGTCGGGTGCGGGTAGTGCTTCATGTGAAGCTGGTGGATGCTTCCGGGAAGGTTGTCTGGAGCGCGGACAATATCGCGGGGGATGAGGAGTATATCGTGGCGGCCGATAAGCTGCAGACGGAAAACAACAAGAAGGAAGCCTTAAGGGTGTTGTCCGAAGATATGGCGGAATCAATATACAATCGGATCACCGCAGATTTCTGATCTTGGTCATCCCGCGTTTTTTATGGGTCAAGAGGGGTTGACCGCGTTTTTTCGTTTGGCCAGCCGGGATATTTTCCTGGAAGCGGTCTTTTTGTGCATGGTGCTGGTGCTGCCGATTTTGGCGATTTGTTTCTGGGCCATCTGAAAGTATTGTTCCGCCGCTTCTGCCTGATTGTTGTTTACCGCTGCCTCTATTTTTTTGGTGAGGGTTTTGATCGCGGTTTTTCGGGATTTATTTCTGCCGTACCGGTCTTTATTCTGTCGGGCGCGTTTAATTGCAGATAAATGATTGGCCAAATGTCCGCTCCTTTTCCAACTTGTTGTTATTTTATTTATAAATTTTTTATTATTGACCGCGTTTTTCGTGTTGTCAACGATAATTTTTCTCTTTTTTGAAATATTTATTTGGGATATAGTATTGCTGATGCTGTTTTCGGAAAATTGTCTGCTGGGAACCGCACAATGCAAGCTGGTAAGATTTTCTGAGGCGATGGCAGATGGATCCCGGTGGGATTTGTTTGTATAAATAAGAATTTCAGGGGGTTAATAATTTTATCGATGGGCTCTGTCCATTCCCACCCGATCAACCGGGTGATGTTGATTTTCCCGCCGTTGATTGATGTCCGGTATCTGGTGGAAACCAATGTGTGCGTGCCCATGGGCATTGCCTATCTGGGGGCTTATATCCGGGATATTGTGGAGGTTCAACTGCTGGATTGTGTCGTAGAGGGATATCAACGACGGGTTCCCGTGAACTTTGAGATGGTGCAGGTGGGGCTCGGCGAGGATGATATTCTGGAGAGAATCCGAAGGTATGCACCGGATCTGGTGGGCTTGTCCTGTATTTTTTCCAGCCAGTATGCGATTATTCAGACCCTTGCCGGGCGGATTAAAGAAGAGATTTCGTCGGATATTCTGCTGGTAACCGGGGGAACCCATCCTTCCTTTTTACCGGAGAAGACCTTAACCGAAACGGCCATTGATTATGTCGTTCTGGGCGAAGGGGAACCGGGGCTGCGCGCCCTTATTACGGCGCATAATACCGGTGCGGCAGTGGATGATATCGACGGGGTTGCCTTCCGGAAAAAGGGAGAAATCTGCGTGAACCCCAAAACGGTCTGGATATCCGATCTGGATACGATTCCTTTTCCGGCCCGCGATCTTTTGCCTATGGAGCGGTATTTTGCGATCAATCTACCGATGGCGCTACATTGGCGCCGTCGGCGGAACACCTCGATTATTTCCAGCCGGGGATGTCCTTATGCCTGTCCCTTTTGTTCTTCCCACCGCCATTGGGGAAATCGTTACCGGAAACGTTCCGTGGCGAATATCCTGTCGGAGATTCGGCATTTGCGGGATAACTGGCGAGTACGGGAATTAAAATGGCAGGATGACAACCTGACTGTGGAAAAAGAACGGGCGGCGGCCATTTTTCGGGGAATGATCGAGCAGGGGCTGATCATGCCCTGGAATACGCCCAACGGGATTGCCCTGTGGACACTGGATGAAGACTTATTGCGGTTGATGAAACAAAGCGGCTGTTATGAAATAACCCTGGCGGTGGAATCGGGAGATGAGACTTCTTTTGCCAGATATGTAAGAAAACCCTTTACCCTGGAAAAAGCCAGGGAAGTGGCTGCGCTGGCACGGAAGACCGGGATTACCACCGTGGCCTATTTTATTTCCGGGTTTCCGGGGGAAACCCTGACGCAGATAAGAAACTCTATGCGGTTTGCGCTGGAGCTGCGGGTGGATTATATCGGGCCGTTTGTATATAACCCGCTTCCCGGATCGGATTTGTGGCAAATCTGCCTGGAGCAGGGCTATATCTCGGAAGCATATGCGTACGGAGAAGCGAACAATTTTTTTACGGGCGAGGGAACCCTCTGCGCGGAGCAGGATCAGGCGGAGATTTATCGACTCAAGGCAATTGCGTATCTTGGCAACCTGTTGCTTCTGCCCTTTCGGAATCCCCGCGAATTTTTCGCCTGGTACGGCCGGCGTTTGCTGACCTTTCCCCGTTTCATCGGGAATTTTTTTATGTCTCTGTGGTTATACCGGTCGCTGCTGCGGCAGGCTTTGAAAGGGGGAGCCTGGTTCCGCATGATACGGTTGTAAACACGAAGGAATCGGATGAAAAATTGCAAGCGACATAAGATTGAACGGGTGATGTTGATCTTTCCACCCATGATGGATGCCAAGCTGCTGGCGGATACCATGGCCTGCCCGCCGCTGGGGATCGCCTCCCTGGCGGCGTATATCCGGGATCTGGTTGATGTGCGGTTGCTGGATTGTCTGGTGGAAGGGTACTGGCAACGGGTTTCGGTCAATTACGATGTCATGCGGGTTGGCCTGGATTATGCGGAAACCGTCGACAGAATCCGGGAATATGGTCCGGATATGGTGGGTCTGTCCTGTATTTTTTCCAGCCAGATGGCCTGCGTGCGGGAGCTGTCCCGCCGTATCAAAGCGTTGGACCGGGATATGGTGGTGGTGACCGGCGGTACCCATCCCTCTTTTCTGGCAGAGACGGTTCTGGCTTCTGAACCGGCCCTGGATTATATTGTTCTGGGGGAGGGCGAGCTGGGGCTGCGCGCCATTATTGAAGCGCTGAATACGGGCGCATCCGTGGAGTCCATTGACGGTCTCGCTTTCCGAAAAAACGGAGACGTTGTCGTAAATCCGCGCACGACTTACATCGATGATCTTGACATGCTCCCATTTCCGGCGCGCGACCTGTTGCCCATGGAAAAGTATTTTGCAATTAAACAGCCCATGGGACTTCACTGGCGGAAAATCCGGAACACGCCCATTGTTTCCAGCCGGGGGTGTCCCTATAAATGTGCTTTCTGCTCATCGCACCTTCATTGGGGCAGTTGCTTCCGCAAGCGTTCCCCGGAAAACGTGCTGGACGAAATCGCGCATCTGCGATCCGAATATGATGTTCGGGAGTTAAAATGGCAGGATGATAATTTAACAGCGGACCGGAAGCGGGCGGAAGCGATTTTTCAGGGAATGATCGATCGCGGGCTGTCGATGCCCTGGAATACGCCCAATGGGATTGCCTTGTGGACCCTGGATGACGAGCTGCTCCGACTGATGAAGCAAAGCGGGTGTTTTGAAATTACTCTGGCGGTGGAGACGGGGGATCCGGTTTCCTTCAAAAAATATGTCGGCAAGCCCTTTACCTTTGAAAAAGCGAAAGAAGTGGCCCGTCTGGCCAGAAAGCATCGCATCACCACGGCCGCCTATTTTATTTCCGGGTTTCCGGGAGAAACCAGAGAGCAGGTGAAGCGTTCCATGAACTTCGGGCTGGAATTGCGGCTGGATTATCTTTTTCCTTTTATTTATAATCCGCTTCCCGGCTCCGAACTCTGGCGGGAATGTCTGGAAAAAGGGTATATTGATAATAATTACAAATATGAAGAGGCGAATAACTATTATATTCCGGGTTCGGTAATTAACCGGGATGGATTCGATGTGAATGCGGCTTTAATGTCGCAGGCGATGGCCTATTTGCGTACCCTGGCACGATTGCCTTTTCGGAATCCCCGGGAATTTATCGCCTACTACGGCCGCCGTATGGTTTATGCCCCGAATTTTTCAGTCAATTTTTTTCGGGTGGTGTGGCGCTACCGGTCCATATTGTTTGCTTTTTTGAAAAACAGGCGGAAAAGCAAGCGCGGAGACGCGCATCAATCCGTCGGTTATAAAGAGTTGCCCGATGGATAAGGCCCTGCTGCGCCCGATTCGGCGGGTCATGCTGATTTTTCCGCCCATGTTTGATATCCGGCAGGTAGACACCATGGTTTGCCCGCCTTTGGGGATTGCTTACCTTGGCGCCTATGTGCGGGATATAGTGGAGGTACGGCTTCTGGACTGTCTGGTGGAAGCCCGGGGCCAAAGAAGACCGGTGAGCGAGAAAATCGAGCTGGCCGGTTTGGCCTATGCGGACATCATGGATCGCATTCGCTGCTGGGAACCCGATCTGGTGGGAATCTCCTGCCTTTTTTCCGGTCAGTTTGCCTGTATTAAAGAGTTGAGCAGTCGGATCAAGCAGGAGGTGGATGCCGAGATGGTGGTGGTGACCGGCGGTACCCATCCTTCTTTTCTCCCCGAAAAAACGCTGGTGGAAACCGCGGTGGATTATGTGGTCCTGGGGGAAGGCGAACTTACCTTTCGGGCGCTGATCGAAGGATACAACAGCGGCCGGGGCCTGGCGGAAATTGACGGAATTGCTTTTCGGGAAGACGGGGATATCCATATCCGGCGGCGGACTTCCTGGATCGAAGATCTGGACGCTTTGCCCTTTCCCGCCCGGGACCTGCTGCCCATGGAAAAGTATTTCCAGACCAAAGTGCCCATGGGGCTGCACTGGCGCAAACGCCGCAACACGCCTGTCATTTCCAGCCGGGGATGTCCGTTTCAGTGTCCCTTTTGTTCCTCCTATCTGCATTGGGGAAAACGTTTCCGGAAGCGGTCTGCAGAGAATGTGCTGGCGGAGATAGCGTATTTGCGGGACAAATACGATGTTCAGGAACTCAAGTTCCAGGACGACAACCTGACCGCGGACCGCAAGCGGGCGGAAGCGATTTTTCAGGGAATGATCGATCGCGGGCTGTCCATGCCCTGGAATACTCCCAACGGCCTTGCCCTGTGGACGCTGGATGAGAAGATGCTGCGGCTGATGAAAGAAAGCGGTTGTTATGAGTTGACGCTGGCGGTGGAATCCGGAGATCCGGTTTCTTTTCAGCGATATGTACGAAAACCCTTTTCACTGGACAAGGCTCGGCGGGTGGCTGTTATGGCGCGGCGATGCCGGATTACTACCGTGGCCTATTTTATCATCGGTTTTCCGGGGGAAAGCCTGGCCCAGATCAACAATTCCATGCGGTTTGCCGCTGATCTCGGGGTCGATTACCTTATGCCGTTTATTTATAATCCCTTGCCGGGTTCGCAGTTGTGGGAGACCTGCCTGGCGGATGGATATATTACTGCAGATTATGCCTATGAAAGGGCCAATAATTATTTTCAGTCCGATTTGAAAACAGGCGATTTCACCACCCGGGATCTTCGCCGCATCCAGAGCGTGAGTTATTTCAAGAATCTGTTGCGGCTGCCGGTACGTAACCCCCGGGAGTTTCTGGCCTGGTATTCCCGTCAACTGCTTACCCATCCGGACTTTTTGCGGACTTTCTTGATTCATTTTTTCCAGTCCCTGTACCTTTTGTGGGGACGGCGTCAACAGGTCAGGTGAAAGCAGGCGCCGACCCGGTATTGCCCCTGCAGCCGGTTATAACAATCTTTGGCCTCGCCGGTGGGCCGGGCGATAAACCGGATTGCCTGCGATTCCAGTTTTTCCTGCAGCCCCGGGGCCGGTTTCATCAAACCGCTGTCACCGGTGCCGGCCACAATGATTTCGGGCCGGGCTTGAATCAGTTGGCGGATATCGTCCGTCGTCAGCCGGTGCCCCTGCTTCCGCCACCAGGCGTCCGCAATGGTCCCGTCCGGATAGATGATGAGGTCTGACGTATACACCTTGCCGTTGATGGCCATTTGACCGAAGTGATAGGCTTCAATCATGTCTCTTTCCTGTTCTGTTCCGCTTTTTCCCCGAAGCATGCTAGGCGGGTTCCGATTGTTTTGTATACTCCTGCTTCTGTTTATCATTAAAGCTTCTGCAAAGGCAAAGGGTTATGTCAGGATTTTTTGCCTTCGTTTTTTTGTTTTGTGCATATTTTGGCCGTTTGCCCTCGTTTTGAAATTCTCAATGTCCTTGATAAGTAAACCGATCTCCATTATTATGAAACAGAATCCAACCAGAGTGAGGATCATACCGGCAGGCGGATAAGCGCGGGATTTTTATAACCCGGCCTGAATAAACGCAATGGCAATGAGGAGTACCAATTGTCGATGAAACCATGGCATGCTTCCGGCTGCAAGATGATGCTTATTCTCCTTGTTTTCAGTGTCGCAGCCACCCTGGTATATGTCGATACGTTAGAAGTGCCGTTTATTTTTGACGACAAATTCAACCTCACGGAAAATCCCCATATCCGGATGACGGAAATCTCCCGGGAACAGGTC
>CAZWCS010000046.1:0-30256 GCA_964632805.1 uncultured Desulfobacterales bacterium | reverse complement strand
GGTGAGGCCGCCTTCGCCCGCAACATTAAGAAACAGGTCAAAGCCGTCTGCCGGCACCACCGGGGCATGTATCTGACCAGCTACCCCATGAAAAAATGGCACCACGGCCGTTTCAGTGATCCCTATATGCGGGAGGACTTGAATGATTACGGCATTATTATTGACACCCTGGAGTCCGGGGTTACCTGGGACAACCTGCCCCGTCTGTACCAGGGTGTACGCGATTATATCAAAAGCCGGCCGCAAACCATCTGCATGACCCACGCCTCCCATTTTTATTCCCAGGGCACCAATCTTTATTTTATTTTCATCATCAAAGAAACCGACACCGAGACGTTTCTATCCTTTCAGCGGGGGGTTATCGACGAGATCGTCCGCTGCGGGGGATCGCTCAGTCATCACCACGGAGTGGGCCGGATGATGGGGCCCTGGATGGAAGCGCATCTGGGAAAGGAGCAAATGGAGGTCCTGCGGGCGCTGAAGCGCCATTTCGACCCCGAAGGCATCATGAATCCGGGGGGGGTGCTGGGTCTGGACGCCTGAGGTCCGGAGCGGATGGCGATTGGTCTTTTCCCTTTTGGGAGCGGGTCTCGGCGGCCTCCAGAATGCGGGCAATTTCCCGCCGGGCGGTTTCGGAAACCATTTCCGCCGGCCCGGTGTAATTGTTTATAATGGCGCGGGTGCGCTGTTCAATCCGCTCCGAGACCGAAGCCCGATACTCCTCCGGGCTTTCGGCCGCCGCTTCCGGCAGGCCATGGCGGGAAAACCAGTGCCGGTCCCCGCAGTCTTGCGTCCGGGCCGGAGAGGCGTAATCGCCGCCCGGACCGGCCTTCTCGATTTCTCCCCGGGCCAGGGTCTCTTCGTTGACCACCACCCCTTTGGCAATGTATTCGCTCATGGAAATAACGGCATCGGCCAGAACCAGTTGAAACACCGAGCCGGACATGCCGGATTCGATGAAGCCTACGTCGTGCACCAGATTGGGACCGCTGAGCATGGCCGAATGCAGGGACAGAGAGGCCTCGATGGCGGCCTGGGCATCAATGCCCTTGGAATCGCTGCAGCCGCCGGCGGAAAAAACCGGCAGGCCGAGGTATTCCGCCATTTCCGTGAGCCCGGCTTCCAGACTGCTCAATTCCGGGGCGCCATAGGCGAACACCATTTCCCGCATATCCAGGATGGACTGGGTACCGCCGATAATAATACAGGCCCCGGGATTTACCGTCTGTGATACGACTACGCCGATGAGGGACTCCGCCAGCGTAACTGCAATGTGGGCGGCATGAGTAGCCGGCACCGTTCCCCCGCCGCTGCTGGCGGGGGCGAAAATCTGCGGAATATTGTGCCGGGCGCAGTAAATCACTTTGTCTATGGCGTTGAAATCCGTGAGCAGCGGGGATATCGGCTCGTTGTAAAACAGGTAATTGGGCCGCTGACGAAAGTTGTCCTCCCCGCCGGCCAGGGCCATGGCAATATGATGGATATCCCGGCAATGCTCCCGGGTAAAACACCAGGCAATGACCGGCTTGGTGGAATTCTGAACCATTTCCGCAAATTCATAAAGCCCCTCCAGGCCGTAACGGACATTGCTGACCAGCCCCAGCGACATGACAAACCCGATCCCCGGCAGGGCATCGCACAGCCGGGCCACCAGGGCCGCATCCTGCCGGGTATACGCCCGCCGCTCCAGGGTAAAGGGGTCGATAAAATGGGGACAGGTGGGGCCGGGGCCGAAATAGGTCCGGCCGTGACAAATCCGAAGGCCGATGCCTCCCTGCCAGCTGTAAATATTGGTAATGGGCGGTACCGAACTCAGAGCCTTTCGGACCACATGAGAGGGCATGTAGACCCGCTGGCCGGAGACCCGGCAGCCGTTCTCCGCCAGCAGCCGGCAAGCCTCGTCATGGTGGACCTTCACCCCGGTGTGCTGCAGAATCTCCAGCACGGCATTGAATATAATCTGCTTCTGCCCGTCGGCCAGAAAGGAGAAGCGAATATACTGCTCTTCGGTAAGATTGGTACGGGTTCCCATACGACCTTTCTATCCCGGATTTTCCATAGCCGCCAGTTCCTGCAGCAGCTTTTCCTCCAGCGGCGCCGGTTCATATTCGGCCAGAATCCGCCGCCGTTCCGCGGCAATGCGGTCTTTCATCATCTTTTTTCCGGTTGCCTGCCAGGCGTCATACCCGCTGCGGTCAATCAACCGGGGCCGGAACCACTTCTGCCAGTACTCGAAGGTATGATCCTGGGTCAGGTATTCTCCCCCCGGCCCCACCGCATCGATCAGGTCCAGGGCCAGGTACTCGTCGTCGGTGTTGATGCCCTGCCCGATCTGCTTGATCATCTGTATAATTTCATCACACATGATCAGGCTGTCCAGAGAAGCGGCTGCGCCGGAATTCATCAGTCCCAGGCCGCAGATCATATCCGCGCCGGACAGAAAGGCGCAATACAGACTGGTGGTACAGCCGACTCCGGCTTCCTGACCGATCGCATCCGCGCCGGTAATGCCGGCCGGAGAAAGCATGCCGATTCCCAGCCATTTGGAAACATCCGTATTGGCAGCGGCCGTCAAGGGCATTTTGGGTGTACACAGGTAGCAGGGGCGGTCGCCATAGGCTTCAGAGATCGGAAGACTGCCTCTGATGAGCGGTATACCGGGTTTTTGAAGATAACTCAACACGGAAACCAGCATGGTCTCGGCCAGGCTTAAAACCAGTGTGCCGGCAACCGAGGCGGGCGCGGATACGCCGGGGATGGCCCGGGAAGCACATACACAGGGGATTCGCTTATCCGCGCAGAAAAGCAGTTTTTCCGCCGCCGCGGCGGACAATACCAGCGGCGAATCGATCTCCAGATAATGAACGAACAGGGGACTTAAGCGAAATTCGGCCTCCCCGCCGCAGACCAGGACTGCCATCTGCCAGAGACGCTGCAGCTCGTCAAGAGAAGGACTTCCCAGCAAAAACGGTTTTTCGCTGCCCCGGAGCAGGGTGGAAAAGACAGTCTTTATCGGTTTAACCCCGGGCTGCCATGAAGAGAAAAGCGGTCCGGTGATAAAATCGATATTTTCCAGGGAATCCGCCAGCCGGGTGGCATCGTATAATTGCCGTTCCGGCGAAAGAGGGTTTTCCGCCCCGTTGTCCGGAAAATTTAGCGGATACAAGGGGCCGGCCCCGAAGGACAGTTCATCCTTTTGGGCTCGGACCGCCCGAGTGCGGTCGCGTCCCGCAATGGCAATTTTCCGGGGGTGACGACGCAGGGCCTCCTCCACCAGAACCGCGGGAATCCGCACCCGGTTCTTATCCGTAATTACCGCTTCGCTGTTCCGGAAAAGCGCCAGGGCGGTTTCGCTGTCCACCCGGGCGCCCACACTTTCCATGATCCCCAGGGCGTCAAAATAGATCCGTTCAATCTCATCCTCGGACAGCACCTGAAAATTGGGGGTGGTCTGGACAATTTCTTTAATCTTCATGGGGCATGCTTTTTGTCAAGAGTGTTCCCGTCCGCCGGCAGCAGACATGTTTTGATTCGGCCACAAGCGCAAGCATCAATGGCCGGCACGCCGATGAGGTGCTTCTTTTTAACATATCAGGGATCAACAGTCGTGTCAATGGAGCCCGGCGGCTGAAATTTATCATTGACACAGTAAGGGATTTATAGTATTTTAGTATATTTAGTGCTTGGAAACAAAGGAAATATTCCCCGGTTGCATATAACAGCCGTATATCAGGGGCTGGATACGTTTCTTTTTGTTATCAATACGGCTGACATCGACCGCGTAATTTAAACAAAGGAGTTATTTTATGGCCAGAAACCATTTTTTTACCTCAGAATCCGTAACCAAGGGACATCCGGATAAAGTGGCGGACTTCATTTCCGATTCCGTCCTGGATGCCCTGCTTGCCCAGGACAAAAACTGCCGGGTGGCCTGTGAGACCATGGTCACCACCGGCATTGCTATTGTGGCCGGCGAAATCACCGCCAAAGCGGAGGTCAGTTTCCCCGATATTATCCGGGAAGCCATTCGGGAGATCGGCTATACCTCTTCCGACATGGGCTTTGACTATCAGACCTGCGCCGTGATGACCAGTATTGACAAACAGTCCCCGGATATCGCCCAGGGCGTAAACGAAGATGACGGCCTGTATAAAGAGCAGGGCGCGGGCGACCAGGGGCTGATGTTCGGCTATGCCTGCGATGAAACCCCTGCCCTTATGCCGACCCCCATCCAATACGCGCACAGGCTGACCCGGCAACTGACCGATGTTCGGGAAAACGGCGTACTCGACTTTCTGCGGCCCGACGGCAAATCCCAGGTCACCATTGAGTACGTGGGCGATACCCCCAGGCGGATTGATACCATCGTCATTTCTACCCAGCATTCCCCGGAGATCGGGTACGACGATCTGAAAGCGGCCATCATCAAGGAGGTCATCAAACCGGTGCTGCCCGCGGAGATGATTGACGACGAGACCCGCTATTTCATCAACCCCACCGGCAAATTCGTGGTAGGCGGCCCCATGGGCGACTGCGGGCTGACCGGCCGCAAAATTATCGTGGACACGTACGGTGGCCAGGGAAGTCACGGCGGCGGCTGTTTTTCCGGCAAAGATCCCTCCAAGGTGGATCGCAGTGCCTCCTACATGGGGCGGCATGTGGCCAAAAACATCGTAGCCGCGGGCCTGGCCCGGCGCTGTGAAGTGCAACTGGCCTATGCCATCGGCGTGGCCGAGCCGGTATCCGTCATGGTGGACCTGATGGGCACGGGCAAAATCGAAGAGGCCAAACTGGAGCCCATCGTGCGGGACACCTTTGATCTGCGCCCCGCCGCCATCATTGAATATCTCGACCTGAAGCGCCCTATCTATCGCCCCACCGCCGCTTACGGCCACTTCGGCCGGGCTGCGGAAAACGGGTTCTTCCCCTGGGAAGCCACGAATAAGGCGGATGAACTTCGGGAAAAGGCAGGTTTGTAGTATCAGGGGGAAACGTCATTTAGGGCCGGGGAAGGGTCACCGTAAATACACTTCCCTGGCCCGGGGTACTGTCCACCGTGATTTTTCCTTCATGAATCTGGACGACATGCTTGACAATGGCTAATCCCAGGCCGGTTCCGCCGAGTTTCCGGCTCCGGTTTTTGTCCACCCGGTAGAAGCGTTCAAACAACCGGGGAATATGCTTTTTGTCGATTCCGATCCCGCTATCCCGGATTTGAATGCGGATTTCTTCCCCGGTGGCCGCGGCGGATATATGGATTTCGCTTTTATCGGGGCTGTATTTGAGAGCGTTTCCCAGAAGATTAACCAGGGCTTGCTCCATCAGGGAAAAATCCAGGCAGGCAATCAGCGTCGGATCGCAGTCGGCAGTGATGCGCATACCCCTTTGCGTAGCCTCGGGCTTGCAGATATTCATGGCGGAATCAATGACTGCCGCCAGTTTGGTGTTTTCAAAGTGAAAATCTTTTTGCTTATTGCCGTGCTCAATATTGGATAACCGGAGTACGTCCTCCACAATGGCCGACAGCCGCCGGGCGTTTTTGACAATGATATCCAGATAGCGTCTGGCCACTTTGTTTTCGGCCAGGGCCGGTTCCGCCAGCAGTTCTTCCGTGAAGCCCTGAATGGCGGTCAAGGGGGTTTTGATTTCGTGGGAGACGTTGGCGGCAAACTCTTTGCGCATATTTTCCAGACGTCTGATGCGGGTGACATCATTTAATACCAGCAGGGTGCCGATTCGCTGCTGGCTTTCGTCAATCAAAGGTGCGCTTTGGGTATTGACGATATAGTTTTGATCATTAATTTCAAAAACGATATCCCCTTCAGTGGTCTGAGCGGTTGTTGCCGTATTTGCGGCGGCTTCGGCAAATCGGGTAAAATCGTGATTTCTAATAATTTCATATAGATATTTCCCCTGTACCTCCGTTTCCCGGTAGCCGAGGAAGTATTCTGCAGCATGATTGATGCGCAGAATTTTTTCTTTTTTGTCAATGGCAATCACGGCCTCCGTCATACTGCCAAAGACGGTTTCAATTTCGTTTTTCTGCCGCTTAATGGTTTTAATGTTCTGGTCGAGTTTTGTGGCCATGTCATTCAAGGCCGCGGCCAGTCCGGCCAGTTCCAACGTATCCGGAAGCGCCAGTTTTCGGTCCAGTTCACCGGCGGCAAACCGGTCGGCGCCTTTTTTCATTTCCTGTACCGGCCGGACAATTTTCCGGGAGATGAGAAAGCTGACCACCACCACCACCAGAGCGACGATCATACCCACTGCCAGAATCTGGGTTTTTACCGTAGCCAGGGCGTTGTATATGGAGGATAACGGAATCGCCGCCCGGATAATCAGTTTCACCTGATTGTTTTTTTCAAGCGGTATGGCTACATACATCATTTTTTTCTGCAAGGTATTGCTGTAGCGAATGGCGCTTCCCTGGCCGGATTGAATGGCGGCCGCGACTTCCGTTCGCTTGGCATGGTTGTCAAGACCGTGCGGGTTTTTTTGGGTGTCACCGATCACTTCACCGGTGGGCCGAATGATTGTCAGGCGCGTACCGGAGCGTTCGCCGGCTTCTCTACAGATCCGGTGGATCGCTGAAATTTCCGTGGAAGCGGTTTGGGTGGCGATATAATGTTTGACCAGACGGGCTCTGGCCAGGAGGTCTTCCCGCGTTTGCTCTACGAAAAAGTTGTGTAAGGTGGCCAGGATATACCAGGTAACAACGGCCAGGGAAGCAAAAGTGATGATCAAAAAACTGGGAAACAGTTGGAAAAGCAGTTTTTTCTGTCCGGACATAGCTGGCTTATTCTTCCTTGAAACGGTAGCCCACGCCTCTTACGGTTTCGATACAATTTCCGTATGGTCCCAGTTTTTTCCGAATGCCCGCAATCTGGACATCGATACTGCGGTCGGTAACGGCATAGTCTTCTCCCCGGATTTTATCCACGATTTGCCAGCGGGTGAAAACCCATCCCGGATGTTTGGCCAGTAAATGTAAAATATTAAATTCCGAAGAAGTCAGTTTGCATTTTTTCCCGGCTACGTCCACCGAGTGTTTATGGGGGGTAATGGTAATATCGTGCATGGTTATGGCACCCACATCATCCCGTGTTGTTTCCGGAGGCTGCTGTTTGCGCCGCAACACCGAACGAAGACGGGCAATAAGAATCCGGGGGCTGAAGGGTTTGGTAACATAATCATCGGCACCCAGCTCCAGACCGGTGATGATATCCGATTCCTCGCCTTTGGCAGAGAGCATGATGATGGCGATCGCTTTGGTTTGCGGGGAAGATTTGATTTCTTTGGCCACCTCCAGCCCGTCAATTCCCGGCATCATGATATCCAGTATCATAACATCCGGATTCTCCGAACGGGCCACGGAAAGCGCTTTTTCCCCGGATTCCGCACAAAGTACGCGGTAGCCTTCTCGCTCCAGACTGACGCGTACCAGCTCTAAAATATCTTCTTCATCATCAACGACCAGAATGGTTTTTGGGGTCATTTTTCTATCTTTTTAAAATTTGGGTTAACGACAATTTTTCCTTTTTGCAAATCATTAAAAAAAGCAGTAACACCCAATATTTTCTTAATAATATATACGACCAACTTATTAGCGGTTTGTTAGGACTCCGTTAAATATTTATTAATTTCAAATTTTACTCATATGGCCGCCTCCTCCCGCCATTGTATTGGATAGAAATTTTATCGTCCCGTTCTGATGTTGATGATAGCGGGAAAAGCGGCTGCAAGAGTCCATTAAGCATAGTTCCGTTGATATCTGACCGGCAATTTCTCAATGCCCGGTTATTTAACAAATATTTAACAGAGTCCTAACAAAACCCTAATATATTCAACATATAAAATTAACATGCAGTTAACAATAAAATTTTTACCGCACCGGTCCCGGTGTCAGGAAAAGGCAAGTCCAGCTGAAAGGGAGAAACAAGCGTGTTGGGTTTTTCTGCCGGGTACTATTGAAACCGATAAAAACCGGAAAAATAAACGCAAAATTGGACAAGGAGACCGAAAATGAAGAAAAAATTTGTCTTATGGCCGGGTGTAATGGCGCTGATTGTCAACTTGATGGTGGTGAATCCGGTGTTTTCCGGAGAAATGGACCGTTTGGTTGATAAGCTGGTGGAAAAAGAGGTTCTGAGTCCCGCAGAGGCCGACGATTTGTTGCAGGAAATGGAGGCGGAACAGACTTCGCAGCGCAGCCAACTCCCTTCCTGGCTACAGACAATTCAATGGGGCGGAGACCTGCGGTTGCGTCACGACACGCAGTGGCGGGATGAAGAAACGGGCGACAACTATCATCGCAACCGGGAGCGGTTGCGGTTACGCTTGAAAATGAAGGCCAGGACTTCCGAAACCACCGCGGTAGGCGTCCGGCTGGCTACGGGTTCCGGGTATCAGAACACCACCAATCAGAGTTTTGATGAGCATTCCCGGGGAAAACATTTTTTTATCGACCGAGCCTACGCCGACTGGCAGCCCGCTGACTATTTAAGAATCAGGGCCGGAAAGCATCCGAACCCCCTGTTTACCTCTTCCCTGGTTTGGGATTCCGATGTCAATCCGGAAGGGGTTTCCGAATCGCTGACGTTTACAGTGGATAATAATCTGGAGATTTTTTTGCATTTCGGCCAATGGATCGTGGAGGAGCTGAAAGTGGAAGATTTTAATACGGACCCTACCATGATGACCTGCCAGATAGGCAGTCTTATTCGCTTGACCGATGATATCGGGTTAACAGTGGCTGCAACCTATTATGATTTTATTCATCTGGATGATCTTCGCTGGAGTGCAGGTGTCCTGGGTGATAAAGAAGCGTTTCTGGGGTACAATCATAAATACGGCCAGCAGATGGTCTTTGACAAACGGAGGGATCTGCTGAATGAGTATGGATGTTTTGAGCTGGGCGCCAAAGTAAAGATGAAAAATATCCTTCCCCTGCCGGTGTCGCTGTTTGCCTCGTTTGTTAAAAACCTTGACCAGGATATTGATAAGCTGATTGATGACGGTGTAGATCCGGGCGGTGTCAGTGATCCGGCTGACCTGCGGGCCTATGGCAGTGATGACCGGGATCAGGGCTGGCAGATAGGATTTGATATCGGCAGCAAAAAGCAAAAGGGCGATCTCTATTTTCAATACTTGTATCAGAAGCTGGAAGATTACGCCTTTCCCGCCGTATATGTGGATTCCGATTTTCATGGCGGCGGTACCAACAATAAGGGGCATAAAACCCAGCTCCGGTACTTTCTGGAAGACAATATGTATTTGTGTGTCACGGGGTTTTTCACCGAGCGGGAAGATGAAGACAAAGACGGTAAAAAAGATGAAAACCGGGTTCAACTGGATGTGATCTTTCAATTTTAAGCAACAGCAATTTGGGTAAGAGCGGGACAAGCAACGGCTTGTCCCGCTCTTGTTATTTCCTGTTTCCCGCCTGTTGTGGCTCTTTTTCCCGAATATATGTTCCGCTCTTTCCAAATAAAGAAAAATTTATCGTTTCCATACATTCTGCTAACAAACTCCTTTTATATATTTCGATGGTATAAGGTCAGACGCCGTGGAATGATTCAAGGAGATAAGCAAATGAAAATCAGTGTAAAAATCGGTTTATTGCTGGTTATTACGGTCTTCATAATTTCTATCGTCTCCATGCTGTCCCATTATTTTTCACTGAAGAAAAACAATACCTATCAGGTGAACCATTTGGAGTCGCTATTATTCAAGGAGCGGAAAGCGCAGATCCGGGATATTCTGGCCAACGCCTATTCCCTGGTGTCCAACGCCAGGTTTTACAGTGATGCGGAAGATGCCTTGAAAGATATGCGTTTTGGGGAAAACAACAAAAACGGCTTTATTGTTTTTGACAAAGATTACTACTGTTATGTTTATCCGGTCCGCCAGGAACTGGAAAACACCATTGTTAAAGAGATCAAGGACGCCGATGGAAAACTTTTTTTCCAAAAGATTCTCAAGATGGCCCAGAAGAAGGGCAAAGGCTATCTGGAGATTCGGTCCAGAGCCGGTAAAGGTCTCCCGCATGTGAGGAAATTGCTATATTTCCAGTATTTTAAGGATTGGCAATGGGTAATCTGTGCCGGTGTGAACATATCTGATATCGACCAGATTGTGGCTCAAAAAAAACAGGTCATGCAGGGAGAGCTCAATGACCAGCTGGTTTATTCGGCGGGAATATCCGTAATTGTTCTGGTGCTGGCTTCCATAACTGGTTTGCTGATTTCCCAAAAAATCGTCGCTCCCCTGAAAAAAACTTCGCATATGTTCAAACAGATTGCCGAAGGCAGCGGGGATCTGACAACCCGTCTGAATGTGAACGGCAGTTATGAAACCGGTCAGCTGTCCAGCAATTTCAATTTGTTCCTGGAAAAACAACAGCTACGGATTAAGGAAATTCTGGCCAACGCGGAAACCATTAACAACTCATCTTCTCATTTACTGAAATCATCGGCCAGGGTGGCCTCGGAAACCGGACAGACTAATAAAAAAACGCTTGATGTTTCGAAGAATACGGAGAAAGTTAAAACCGCCATTCATTTGACGGCTTCCTCCATGGAAGAGACCGTATCCAGTATTAAGCATATACAGCAGGTTACCACAGAGATGAATGGCAATATTGCCCGGGTAGCCAGAGAAATGCAAAATGCCCTGGAGATTACCCAGTCGGCGGTCCGTGATTCGGAAACCATTTCCGCCACTGTAACCAGACTGGAGAGTGCGGCCGGGGAAATCAATAATATTACCGATCTGATTGCCGACATTTCGGAGCAGACCAATCTGCTGGCCTTAAATGCCACCATTGAGGCCGCCAGGGCCGGTGAATCAGGAAAAGGATTTGCTGTGGTGGCCAATGAAGTCAAAATTCTGGCTGGCCGCTCCAACCAGGCCGCCGGTATTATTACCCAGCACGTTCATGATATTCAACAGATCAGTACCAATACCGGCCAACGGATTCATCAGATCATTCAGCGCATTGAGTCCATGGATCCTATTATTACCGAGATTTTTCGATCATCCGAAAAGCAGGCCGGCATCTCTTCAGAGATCGCAACCAGTATTGGCCAGATATCCAATAGTATGGAAGGCCTCAATGAGAATGTGTCCAACAGCAGCCTGGCACTGGAAGAGATCGACCGGGAGATGGAGTATATCGCCAGCTCCTCGGGTAAAATCGATCTGGAAAGCCGGACCGTAGAAGAAAATGCCAATGAACTCTTCACTCTTTCAGAAAAGCTTCGGTCCGGATTAACCCGTTTTAAGCTTTAAACGTTCATCGCCGCAAGATATACTTAAATATTATATTCGCCGCGTTCGATGAGTCTTTTGTCAATATGCCGGACGTTTTCTCCTTCGACCATATATATCACTTCTTCGGCGATATTGGTGGCGTGGTCCGCCATTCGTTCCAGATGGCGCGATACCAGAAAAAGATTCAGCAGGTAGGCGGTGCTGTTAATTCTGGTATCGCCCGCCTTTTTTAAATCATCATAGGTTTCGTTGCGCAGCAGGTCGATTTCATCATCGGCGAAGAGAACTTCTTTGGCGGCTTCGGGGTCTTTGTCGACGAAGGCGTTGAGGCTTTTCTTGAGCATGTTTTTGACTTTTCGTCCCATGGGCATATAGTCATAGGAAAAGGACTCTTTTTTTTTGGCAAGGGTTTTTACCCGCTGGGCGATGTTCACCGCTTCATCGGCAATACGTTCCAGATCGTTATTGATCTTGATGGTGACCGCCAGAAACCGCAGATCAATGGCCACCGGTTGATGCAGCGCGATATTTTTCAGGCAGTCCTCCTCAATCTCCACTTCCAGACTGTCAATTTCATAATCTGTATCAATGATTTTTTGGGCCAGATCCGGATCAAAATCGCAGACCGCCTTGATGGCCTTGTTCATCCGGTCCTCGGTCATAGCTCCCAGTTCCAGAACCCGTTTCTTGATTTTTTCCAATTCATATTCGAGATGCCTTGTCATACCATCCTCTTTTTACGCGATTGCTGTTTATCCAAAACGGCCGGTTATATAGTCTTCGGTCTGCTTTTTCGCCGGGCGGGTGAACAGGGTGTCGGTTTCGCCGGTTTCGATCAAACGGCCCATATAGAAAAAAGCCGTGGTGTCTGAGACACGAGCGGCCTGTTGCATATTGTGGGTGACGATAATAATGGTGTACGATTGTTTTAATTGTTGGATCAAATCCTCAATTTTCTGGGTGGCAATGGGATCCAGGGCGGAACAGGGCTCATCCATTAAAAGGACCTCCGGCTCTACGGCCAAGGCCCGGGCGATACACAACCGTTGTTGCTGTCCGCCCGAAAGCCCCAGCGCCGAATTATGCAAACGATCGCGCACCTCTTCCCAAAGAGCGGCCTGTTTCAAACTTTCTTCGACCTTGCTGGCAATGATGGACCTGTTCCGGATACCGTTCACCTTGAGACCGTAGGCGATATTTTCAAAAACGGTTTTGGGAAAGGGGTTGGGCTTCTGAAAAACCATGCCCACGCGCCGTCGCAGGGTCACAAAGTCCACCCCGGAGCCGTAAATGGAATTGTCATCCAGGAGGATTTCTCCCTCCAACTTGCTTCCGGGAATAAGATCATTCATGCGGTTTAAACAGCGAATAAAGGTGCTTTTGCCACAGCCCGAAGGGCCGATCAGAGCGGTTACCCGGTTTTGGTGAAAATCGAGGGAAATCTCGGCCAGGGCCTGAAAATCGCCGTAAAAAAAATTCAGCTTGCGGGTTGCCATTTTGAATTTGAGCATATATGACTCTCAAAAATTTTTTATCATGATATCGGATTATCAACAGTGTAGCAGATAATCAAAAAAAGGGGGTATCTGTGATCACCTTCCTTTTAATTTTTTTCGCAGGCGGGACCGGGTAATAATCGCAAAAAGGTTCATGCCGCAGACCAGAGCGATTAATACCAGGGCAGTTCCGTACTGCAACGGTTCGGTGATCGCAATATTTCTGCCTTGCGTGGCCAGCACATAGATGTGATAGGGCAGAGCCATGACTTCATCAAATATAGAATTCGGCAAAATCGGGGTAAAAAAGACGGCGGCGGTAAACATGATGGGGGCCGTTTCTCCGGCTGCCCGTCCCAGTCCGAGTATGGCCCCGGTCAAAATTTCCGGGGTGGCTGTAGGCAGCACGACTTTGTAGATGGTTTGCCATTTGGTCGCCCCCAGGGCCAGGGAAGCTTCCCGGTAGGCGTCCGGTACCGCCTTTAACGCTTCTTCGGTGGCGCCGATAATCACCGGCAGGGTCATCACCCCCAGCGTGAGCGCGCCCGAGAGGATGCTGACATCAAAATTGAGTACGGTACAAAAGAAAGCCAATCCGAACAGGCCGAAAACAATGGAGGGAACCCCGGCCAGGGTGTTAATGCCGAAGCGGATCATTCGTATGGCCCCTCCCCGCTGGGCGTACTCTGTCATATAAACGGCCGAGGAAACACCAATGGGCAGGGCAAACAAAATGGCACCGGCGGAGAGGTAAAAGGTGCCGATGATACAGGGAAGGATTCCGCCTTTGGTCATGGAGTCCAGGGGCGGCCGGGTAAGAAATTCCCAGGAAATACTGCCCGCTCCTTTACCGATGACAAAGTAGGCCACGATAATCAGTGCCGCTGCATTGATGAAAGCGGCCATCCGGCACAGGAAAAAGAAGAGTGCCTGTAGTAGTCTTCGGCGGTTGAGGCGTCCGCTGGAGTTGATTGTTGTGGCGGTGGAACCGGATTTCTGGCGCATATGGAAAATTATCCGCTGAGTTGTTTCTTTTGGAACCGTTCGGCGATAATGTCCGCGGTGATATTAAACAAAAAGGTGAAAACAAACAAAATAATTCCGATGGCAAAAAGGGCGTGATAATGGGGGCTGCGAAACGGCGCTTCGGCCATCTCTGCGGCGATACTCGCAGGCATGGGCCGAACCGGGTCAAACAGGGAGACGGGAATAATGGCGGCCCCGCCGGCTACCATCAAAACCACCATGGTTTCTCCGATGGCCCGGGACATGCCCAGGATCACCGCGGTGGCAATGCCGGAGGCGGAAGCGGGCAGCACGATTTTGACGATGGTTTCAAAACGGGTGGCGCCCAGTGCCAGGGAGGCTTCCCGCAAAGAATCCGGAACGCTGTGAATGGCATCCTCGGATATGCTGCAAATGGTGGGTACTGCCATAAACGCCAGCATTAAAGAAGCGTTGAACAGGTTTATGCCCACCGGAATATCGAAGACTTTCTGCAGGAAAGGAGCAAATATTACCAGGCCGAACAGCCCGATGACCACCGAGGGGATGGAGGCCAGAATTTCCACGAAGGGTTTGACCACCTCGGCGGTACCTTTACCCGCAATTTCAGCAATATAAATGGCGGTCATGATCCCCAGTGGTACGGATATCAACGAGGAAACAAGCGTGACAAATGCGGAGCCGGCGATCAACGGCAAGACTCCGAAGAGGGGCTCTTCATCGGTAGGATACCACAACCGGCCCAGCAGAAAATCTCCCAGTGATGTATGCTCAAATATGGGGATACCTTCCACAAACAGGAACAGGGCGATGAGCAGCAGGGTGGTAATGGAGGCCAGCGCAACCACAAAAAACACCGCTTTTATCAGTTTTTCCGTTGTTTGCCGTTTCATCTGCATGCGTGCACCGGGTCGTATCGATTCTTTTTTCCTGCTGAATATACCACCAGGGCCGGTCCAGGGGCGGAAAAGCTGCCCCACGGCCTGTTTCGGGTTTCCCTGCTGCATCCTCTCCCGGATTACGGTGTAAAGACGGGAATGCTGCCGACCTCCTGGATCAACTTCTGGCCTTTGGCGGAAAAGACATAGTTAATGAATTCCAGCGGAGTGCCTTCCGGCCAGCCATTGGTGAACAGGAACAGCGGACGGCTGATCAGATACTGACCGCTCTGGGTGGTGGTTTCGTTTCCAATCACACCGTTGACCTTGATTTGTCTTAAATTGTTGTTCAGGTAGGCCAGGCCGATATAGCCAATCGCCCCTTTGGTCTTGGCGACGGTCTGAACCGCAGCCCCGTTGGAAGCCACGGTTATGGCCCGGGGCGAGACGCGTTCGTCCTCCATCACAATTTCCCCCCAGACCTCGAAAGTTCCGGAGGAGCTGTCCCGGGAGACGACAATAATAGGGTTGTCTTCTCCGCCGACTTCTTTCCAGTTACCGATTTTTCCCTGGTAAATCGCCTTTAATTGTCGCAAGGAGAGATTGGACACCGGATTTTTCGGATGCACTACCGGTACGATGCAGTCCAGGGCAATGCGAAACGGAACCGGATGAACATTTTTGACGCAGGCCCGCTGGAGTTCTTTGTCCTTGATAAAGCGGGAGGCCATAGCGATGTCGGTGGTGCCGTCGATCATGGCCTTGATGCCGTTACCGGAACCGCCGCCGGAAAGAGAAACCGCGGTCCCCCTGTCATTCATAAAGGCTTCGGAAACTTTCTGGGCTATCGGCAGCACCGTGGTAGACCCTTTGATAACGAGCTGCTCGGCGGCAACGGGGCCGATGATCATCGCAGAGGTCGCCAGAGCCGCGATAATGAGGGATAACAGTTTGAGTTTTTTCATGCCAGTACTCCTTTTCCGTTTTCTGTTATTTTTGTCTAACCTGTTTATGGGAAAAGAATATGACCAAAATGTTAGGAAAATGTTAGGAAATCATGAGAAGATTGTAAATGCGGTCGAAATATAGATGGTATTTTGAATCGGGAAAAAAACAGCCGCTTGTTACAAAATCAGAGAGATGTATCATTTTACCGGCAGGCTCTGTGAAATATGGCCGGGAACCCGTCACGGGTTATTTATCCCGGTTTGCGCCTGAACCAGCGCCGCACATATAGCTTGATCGTTCGCCAGGCCAGGGTAAAAAAGGGCGGCCGCTGGTCGAGTACTGCTTCGGTTACATGCCGCACGGCCCGGTTTACTTCCGTTTTGTCCGTGGCGGCCACCACCGCCGATAAAATGTCCCGGAGGATGCCCGGATGATTTTCTTCCAGGCGGTTAATAGCGGCCAGGCTCTGGTTGCATCCGGCGGCCAGCGTTTGGCTGAAGGCCGGGCGGGTCAGCAGTTCCGAGAACGAGTCCGTCAGATCGAAAGCGCCCGCCTCCAGAAAAGACCGGCCCAGTTGTTGATATGTTTCCAGCCCTTTTTTTGCGGCCTCCCAATCAATATCCGCGAAAATGTCCGCCATGAAGGAAATAAACATATGGGGCGGAATCTTGTCGGCAAGCTGAAGACCGATTTCGTTAACAGCGGTAATATAAAAATTAATGATTTTCGGCAGTGCCCCCAGCACGGAAAAACCGGTATCCATATCTTCCCACAGCATCGTCCGGGCCAAACGAGACCCGTCTTCCGCTTTGATTCCGTTCAGCATTTCCCGAAAAATATCTTTTAAAAACGGTGTATTGAATATTTCGGCCAGTACGCCGGTGGCTTCCGGAAAAGCTTCCGTGTTTTCCCAGGAAAACGTATCCCCCATGGGTGGGGTGGCCTCCGTGAAGGCCGCGGTTTGCGGCTCGCTGGGTGTGGTATCGGTGCTGTCCGGGCCCTTCCGGTCGACTAACAGGTTTTTTTCGATGACCGGGTAGAGTGAGTCCATCATGGTCCGGGCTTTGTTCTGTGCCCGCTCCAAGGTATCCCGGTCGACCTCCTGCAAGATCGCTTCCAGATAACCGGTCAGCATCCCGGCGGGGAATTTGTCGTTTATTTGATCCAGCAGTTCATCCACCAGATGCAGGAGGGCGTTTCCCAGGGATGGTGCGGCGGCCATCAGCGCCATGGCAAAATCCGTATCCTGCCACAGGATAGTCCGTATCAGACGCCGGGAAGAGGGCGCATCAATATTGTTGAAGAGGATCCGGAGACTGTCTTTAAAGGCGGCCTTTTGCAACAGTTGCGCCAGGATCCGGTCCAGGGCCTCAATGATGCCTTTATCCGTCTGATTTGTCATGGGATAACTCCTGTCTTCCGTTCGGCTAGATGGTTTCACAGTCATAAAAATACCGCACCGCTTCAGCCTGGCACAGTTGTTTGCCGCCCAGCCAGAGCTGAATCATCTTGACATCCCGCCAGTGTTTTTCCACGTCCCGGGCCCGGTCACTGCCGTAAACCCCCAGAATGTCCATGGCCCGGCCGATGTTTTCCACCATCTGATCGCAGACAAAAGCCTTGATGTTCCGGGACTTGGCCATGGTCTCCGCCGAATGGATGGGCTGGCCGCCCGGTTTGTCCCGGCTGTCGATCAGGCGGACCATTTCGTAAGAGACGATGCGGCAGATGTCAATGTCGCCGGCGATTTTGCCGATCAACCCGGCCACGGCATCGTTTTCTTTCAATGGCCGGTTGCCGAAACTGGTTCGGGTCACAAAATCGTACAGAATTTCGTAAACATTGATCATTGCGCCCAGGGCGAAGCCCACACTGCCCAGCAGCCCCAGCGGGATGATCCGCTTAAAGGCCTCGGCGTCTCGTCCCGGTCCCTGGACCCGGTAAAAATCCGGGACCCGGACATTGTCAAACCAGATATCCCCGTTTTTGTCGGCCGCCATCCCGGCTTTTTCATAGGGGCCGCTCTGTTTTACGCCCTGGCGATCCGCCGGTACCATAATGTAGGCGAAATCGTTGGGATCGTCGGATCCCGGCCGGGTGGTGCAGGGTACGCCGAAGAGATTGGCCGTACCCCCGGAATTGGTCGGCCACAGTTTGTGCCCGTTGATGATCCACTCCCGCCCTTCCAGCTTGGCCGTGGTCTGGATGGTTTTTCCCCGCAGCAAATCCATATTTTCAATATCCGAACCGCCCTGGGGTTCCGTCATGGCCTGACAGCAGATGCAGAGTTTGTCCGTGCGGCAGAACAGGGGCGCCAGCTCCCGGGCCAGCCGCATATTGATATCGGGTTTGATCAGAAAGGTGGCCAGCGCCCATTGAGAGCAAAGGTTGGCCAGGGCCAGGGCGCTGTCCCCCCGGGCCATCTCCTCGCACAGGGCAAATACCATGGCGGCCATGGAGTCGGATGATCCCAGTCCCCAGCCGCCTACTTCTTCCGGAAAAAGCGCTTTCTGTAAACCCAGATCCACGCACAGCTTTTTCATGGC
Organism: uncultured Desulfobacterales bacterium; assembly: GCA_964632805.1. GTDB lineage: Bacteria > Desulfobacterota > Desulfobacteria > Desulfobacterales > Desulfosudaceae > CAZWCS01. The sequence goes on along the minus strand of CAZWCS010000046.1, from coordinate 12,112 downwards.
CGGCTCAATCAGACGATGATCCCGCCAGTCCTCGTCATATTCCCGGCGGTGAGGGATAACCTCCTCCTCCACCCATTTGCGGATTACCCGGCGCAACGGTTTTTCCATGGGGGAAATCCGGTCGATCGGTTTTGAGAATTCGTCAAACGATTTCATGAGGCGTCCTCCATCAATCAATAAAAGAATGGCGGTTTCGGCGGTTATCGGGTCACAGGGCCCGGCTGTCAAATACGTGGCGGGCGACATCCAGCCGTACCGGCGCTTCGCCGCCAATTCCGCACAATCCGGCCTGGATGGTTTTGATGTCCCGCCAGGATTTTTCCAGGCGTCCTTCCCGGGCGTATCCTTCCGAGGCCATCAGTTCCATCATTTTGTTTACCGCCAGCATGGTTTGTGTCTGAACCCGCCGGCCCGTCATCTGGGCCGTAGTGAAGATCAAGGCGCTTCCGGCCGCGCCCCACTCGTCGGGATGGGCCAGGGCATACGCCAGATGGTGAAGCATTGTCCAGGAGACGGCTACTTCCTCGTAGGCTTCGGCCAGAACCGCGGCGCACAAAGGATTATCCTTAATCAGGCCCCCGGCTTTAATCACACGCTCTTCCGACCATTCCCCGACAACTTCCAGACACCCCATCGCCGCGCCTGTGCTGACCGCTCCCAGCAGCAGATTGAGCCAGGCATAAAAGGCGTATACCGTCTCTTTTCCCGGCAGGATATGATCGGCGGTGAGGGAGACCTGGTTCAGTTCGATATCGGTATTCCGGCATCCGTTCAGGCCGGTTTTGGGGAAAGGCCGGCCCCGGCTTACTCCTTCGCTGCTGGCCGGAACTACCGCCAGGGCGGGGTTGTCTTCGGGGTCGGCAGCAACTACCGCAAGAATGGCGGCGTCAGCGCCGAGGTCCAACGGTCGCAGAGAGGGGCCGGAAACAGTATAACCGCTTTCGGTGAGCCGTAAAGCGGCTTTTATTGGCCGACCCGCAAACAGGGCATAGGTCGCCCCGGCTTCACCCCCGGCCGGAAGCACCGGCGCGACCGTATTTAAGGTATCCTGACAGAATAGAGGGGCCAGACGGGCGGCCAGGTTTTCTCCGGCAGCTCCGGCACCCGCCAGAACGGCGCAAAGGGCGTATTCCGCGGCATGAATAAAGCCGATTCCGGCATCGGCCCGGCCGATTTCTTTTAAGACCAGGGTCAACAAGGTGGCCGTCTCTACCTGGTTCAGCCCCAATCCCCCCTGTTCGGCGGGAAACATCAATCCCTGGCACCCGATATCCAGGGCCAGACGGGACCGCACCTGGGGAAAAAGATTTTCATAGTCATCCTGGTATTCCAGCCGCCGGGAGACGATCTCCTTGTTTGCCCACTGACGGACAGACTTGGCAATATCTCCGGCTTCGTTGGTTACCCAGGTTTGGGGATAAACAAATAATTGATTTATATCCTTTTTCATAAGACCTCCCGCCTCCTGAAACGACTGTCACCCGGAAAACCGTTTTGATTTTTGACCGTTTTCCGGCAAAATTATTTTATCATATCTACCAGATCGGATATTCCCGGAATCCGTGTCATGAACCACCCGGAAAACCGTCGTATCATCAAAGGTTTACGTTGGGATTTCACCGGTGTAATCCGTTTATAGTCTTTATCTTTATGCAGTCGGTCCAGCGCCGCCAGCGCCGCCATGTCTCCTTTTTCTTCAATTTTTTTCCAGACACAGGTCCGTTCCGGATCCACGGCGCAGGTATTTCCTTCTTTGGGAGCCTGCTTGCAGGGCCCGTATTTCCGTTTGGCCGGGCAGGCTACCAGGGGGCAGATGCCGCCGGTATAGGTTAACACGCAATGACCACAGGTGTGGCAAAGACCGGCTTCTTCCGGTTCCACACTGGTAGCCACCACACCACTTCCGGTGGAATCCAGGGCCGCCACAATCGGCAAGCCGGGGTTACACAGGAAAGCACACTTGACGCCTCCGGCGCAGGAGAGCATGAGCAGGGCGTCGCAACGTTTCCGAACCGGTTCGAGATAAATGCGGATATTCTGCCGCATGATTTCTTCCGCGCAGCAAGCATTAACCGTTTTGGCCAGAATCACTGTTTTGCCCCATTGTTTCAATATCTTCTTCATTTTTCGCAGTCCGCGCCGACCGCCGGTTCCGTTTAAATTGGCGCAGATGGTGCAGGAAAAAACGGCGATGTTCTGCGCCTCCGCCAGGGCGTAGCGAATTTCTTTTTCCGATTTCCAGGCCGACACCAGCATTTTTTTCTCCCGCTCCGGATATGCCGGGGGTGTTACCAGAAAAGCACCCGAAGAAATTTTCCAGCATCGTCCGGACAATGAACGCCATAATTGATGGTTCGTAAAGTCGTCACTCCGGGCTTGACCCGGAGTCTATGCATAATTAAGTAATTGAGAAAACGGGATACCGGGTCAAGCCCGGTATGACAAAAAAGCTGTTTTCCGACTTTACGAGTCCGTCATAATTGTCCTTATTTGTAAAGTGGTTAATTCACTGTTTGAATCGGATTTACCGCAAGTTTTATACCATTGCGCAAAAAATTCGAACCTTTGCTTCAGGCCGGAATTTTTTCAGGCTGCTGGTAGGGATTTTTGAAGTAAAGCACGGCTTCGACAATCATCCACAGTTCCAGGATAAAGATACACAGCCCGATAAAAAAACAGATCCAGTTGCCGGCTTGATAAAAATTTTGCAGGTTCAGCAGCATGGCCCAGCCGGTCATGAAAATCATGAAAAGCATGGGAATAACCGTGAAAAAGATGGAAATATTGCGGCGTACCAGATAAATAGTGATGATCAGCAGGGCCAGTCCGGCCAGAAGCTGGTTGGCCGCGCCGAAAAGGGGCCACAGGGTGAGGGCGCCCTTGCCTGAGCCGTTATAGAAAGCCAGAACAAAAGCCGTAATTACCGCGATAAAGGTGGACAGGGTGGCGTTGCCGAGTTGCGGCAGATTGATGGTCCGACCGATTTCTCCCACGATATACCGCTGTAAACGGGTGGCCGTATCCAGGGTGGTGGCGGCAAAAGAAACGATAAAAACGCCCATGATGGTCAGGGTAATATTTTCGGGGATACCGTAAGCATTGATCATGTTGGCTGCCCCCTCCACAAAGGCGCCGATTTTGGCCCCCAGACCGCTGGCGGTGGCCCAGGAGGCATAGTGATGGGTATAGGCTGCCAGCCCGAAGAGGGTGCCATCGGAAGTCTTCAAACCCAAACCGATGCCGGCGGCGCAGGCCACGATCACCAGTGTGGATAAGGCCGCTTCCATGAGCATAGAGCCGTATCCGATGAAGCGGGCGTCGGTTTCGGAATAGCACTGCTTGGAGGAGGTTCCCGAACTGACCAGGGCATGAAAGCCCGAAATGGCGCCGCAGGCCACCACCACAAACAGAAAGGGCCAGATGGGCGGAGCGCCCGCAGGAGAAGCCTGATAGGCCGGCGCCACCATTACCGGATGGGCCAACAGCAGTCCCAGGGACAAAAGCGCAAAGGCGATAAACAGCTGATGGGAGTTGATGTAGTCCCGGGGCTGCAACAGGGCCTGCACCGGCAAGCGGGAAGCGATAAAAGCGTAAACAAAAAGGATCACCATCCAGACAATCAGAGAAGTGTCGGCGCCCAAGCCGAAATCCTGGAGGTCAATCGGCAGGTAGGCGCCGGCAATAACCGTCAGATACAAAAGAATCACGGCAATAATTCCCAGAATGGTATGGTTGACCCCCTTTTTGTAAACCATATGCCCCAGCCAGACCGCAATGGGGACTTCCAGCCAGACCGGGATGACCGCCTGGGGATACATGGTGAACAAAATGGCGATAATCAATGCAAATACCGCAATTACCAGCAACAGGAGAAAAAAGATAATCAGCAGAAACAGGAGGCGGACCCGGGGGCTGATGAGATCACCGGAGATATCGCCGATGGAGCGCCCCTGATGCCGGAGGGAGACCACCAGGGCGCCGAAATCATGGACTGCTCCCATGAAAATGCAGCCCACAAAAATCCAGACGGCCGCCGGCAGCCAGCCCCAGATCATGGCCACCGCCGGCCCGACAATGGGCCCCAGGCCGGCGATGGAAGTAAAATGGTGGCCGAAAAGGATGTGCCGGTTGGTGGGCACAAAGTCCCGATCGTCCCGGAACTGGTGCGCGGGACAGACATAATCGGCCGCCAGGAGAAATATCCTTCGGCCCAGAAACCGGCCATAGGTATGGTAGGCCAAGAAAAAACCGCCCATCATGAGCAGTGCAATTAACAAAGAATTCATAAGACTTTTTCTCCGTGATCGCCAAAGGAAACCGGCAGCCGGCTGCGCCTTGGCCTTTTCCCGCTCAGATAAACATTTCTTTATACTACCTCTTTATCAAGGTGTCAACAAAATCCAGCATAACTTTCGGGCAGCCGCTGCGGGGAATCGGGACGGCCGGTTATTGCAGAACAAGCGGCAGAAAATTATCAACCAGCAGAGGGTTCCAGGCGGTTCCTTTTTCCGCCTCCAGAATGGCGATAATGGTTTCCAGCGGTTTGGGGTCCTGATAAGGGCGTTTGCTGCGCATGGCATCAAAGGCGTCAGCTACGGCAATCATCTGACTGACAATATGAGGTTCCCAGTCCTCAGATAGAGACGGATAACCGGTTCCATCATATCGGCGATGATGCTCCAGCGCACACAGAACGGCCAGTTTCGGCACCGTCTTCATGGCCATAATATATCGGGCGCCTTTGACGGTATGGGTCTCAATGATTTTTCGTTCTTGCGGAGTCAGGGCGCCGGGCTTGGTGATAAGGGCCGGCGGTATGAAGAGTTTGCCCACATCAAAAAGGAGGGCGGCGGTCCCGATCCGGTGGAGATGTTTTCCTTTGAAACCGAGCGAAAGCGCCTGGCTGATCGTCAACAGACAAACATTGATCATATGCATCGCGGTATAATCCTCCACCGTTTCCAGTGGGGCCAGCAGGTGGAGCGGGTTCATCCGGCGGGGAAAGCCTTGGACCAGTTCCGCGATCTGGCCGGTAAGCGCCCGGGTATCAATCCGGCGCTGCTGTTTAATCTTTTTCAGCACGTCTTGCAGCACTTGGTATCCCGAGCCCCGGTCCCGGCTGAGATCCTGGTAACGTTTTTTTTCCTCTTCCTCTGATAAACCGGAATCTGCGCTGACAGCTACGTCGACTTTCCCCAGTGCAATAAACTGCGTTGAATGCAGAGCGGTTTTCTCCGGCTGGGCGCATTCCAGAATAAAGCTGGAAAACGCCTCCAGCGGCAAACCACTGCGGAAGGTCAAACGCTCCAAACCGTTGGACCGCAGTATATTGGCAAACTGAACCGGATGCGGCTCCCGGGAGCGAAGCGGCGTGCGCCCGACAACAAGGTCGTCTTCAACCAATATAAACGTTATCTCCGGGCTAATCCGGAAAAGGTCCGTCAGTAAGTCGTGGGCCGTTTCCAGATACCGCTTGGCCTGAGGATGATGTGCGGAGTAAAGACGAATATTATTTACAGCGGCATTAAAAAAGGAGATAAAGCGCAGCAGATCCTTGTGATGTCTGGGGTCCATTATGCCTCCGAGGAAGATGCCTGTTTTATCAGCTTTCGGCAAAATGCCCGGATATCCGCATTACGCATCCGGCATCCCCGCTCTATCAGGGATTGTAGCGCTTCGCGGGGATAGCCCGGAAGCGACTGAAACAGCGTCAGTTTCGCCTGGTTTTTTTCCCGAAGATAAAGCGGCCAGCGGTTTCGGACAAATTTTTCCAGTTGCGGCAACACCTCCGGCGAACCGATCTGCCCCAGGGCCTCGATAATATCGATGTTCCGGGCATGATCGGATTTGAAAAAGACCCGGCGTTTCAACTGTGCCGCCAGAAGTGGTGCCGTTTCCTGTACCCGGTATTTACCGGCCAGATGAACGGCCCGGGAAAAATCCGTCCCGGAGCCTCTTCCCAGCATACGGTGCAGTATCGACAGTGCCTGCTCATCTTCGAAATCCAGCAATGTCTCCAGGGCTTCCATCCGAATCTCGGTGTTTTCGTGCTGCAAAAATTTCTGTAAACGGGCCATCCCTTGACGTTTCTTCATAATCCGGATAAGTCCAATCAACTTGCGAGTAAACAGTGGACGGCTTTCATCCAGCCGTTTGTAAGCTTCGCCGGCCACCTCATGGGAATACCGGGAAAAAATTTTACGCAAAGAGTCCGACAGATCCGGGGCCTCTCTTTCGGCATAGCCCTTGACCAGATCCGGAACAATGACGGGCCCCAGCTGCATTAAAAAGTTGGCGCCTTCTTTACCGGCCGCAGTTTCATCCTGCAGAAAAACGGTCACCGCTTTATCCACAAACTGTGGTCCTATCAGGGTTTGAACGGCGGCGACCGCCGCGTTGCGAATCTCTTTTTCCTTTTTTTTCTTTAAATGGGTGTAAAAGGTTTTCAAAACAGCGTTCAAAAGGGGAAAATCGGGGATATCCAGGAGATTTGCGCTGACACCGACGAGCTTGTCCGCAAAAATCCGGTATTCCTCCGCTTCAATCCGGCCATTCATAAATGCGATCAGCAGCCGGGCGATCTTGATATTTAAATGAGCATCTTCCATGGTCGGGAGATAGTCTTCCAGCACAAAGCGCCCTTCTTGCGCCGCCGTTTCTTTCCGGCCATCATCTTCCTGCCTGTCGCCGTCCGCCGGGGGGGCAACCGGTTTTGCCGCCGCCTTGACTGCTTTTTTGATTTCATCTTTCTGCCAGGAGTCCGGAATTTTCGTTTCTTCTGCAGTTCGGGAGATTAACCCCAGAAGAGGCGGAGAGATTTCCCGGCCGTCCTGACGTGCCTGTTGAAGCATGTCAACCACCAGACCACCCGGCAGATTCCGTAAAAACGGTTGCACCCGGGGGGAATCACTGTGCCGGGTGAGATACCAGAAAGGAACGGGCAGGAACTGGCGCTTTTTCTCGGGATCCAGCTGCTGTATCAGAGTCCCCCAGTTTTTCAGGTCCGAAGCCGCGGTTCCGCTTTCCCCGGAACTGTCGCCGGCCGGTGCGGTAAAACCCTCGCCGGAAGCGGAAAAATAGGCTGCCACCGTTTTTTCATAGGCTTTCTTCGCCGCCTCGGCCGTTCGCGGATTTTCCCTGAAGTAGCGGGAAATTCGGACGGGCTCCATCTTCTCCAACTCTGCGGCGGATACCCCCGGTTCTGTCTCCGACAGGGTCTGAGAAATCAGATGAGTGATAAAATTTTCCCACAACGCGGAGGAAGTCTCTGTGTTATCCTGAGGCCGTATCTCTTCTTCCTCCGTAACCCGGAATTTACTGTAATCGATCATCTGTACTTCTATGTTTTCCAGACCGGCCCCGTTGAAAACGGATTCCAAGCCGCCCTGGTCTGCTACAAATTCCGGCTGTTGAGAAATGACAGACAGCAGGCGGTGCAACTCTTCCCGGTCCAGACCGCTGAATATTTTCATTGTGGCCAGATTGTATTGCTTGAGTGTCCGCGCCAGATCCCGGCAAGCCACATGGGACGGATCAAGAGGGAGTACGGTGGGGAGAGTGCCCGGACGCTCGACCTCGACCATAAGGGATTCACCGCTGATCCCCAGGGTAAACGAGGGGATTTCTTGGAGAAAGCTGTCTATGACCTGAAAGGCCCGCTCCAGACTTTGCTGGATCTGATCATGACCGGGGGGATAGCTGAAAATGTTTTTCCGGGAAATATTCAACTCCACCACAATTTTAAGAATCCGCCGCATATCGGTTCCCGGGTGATTGTCGCTGTTTCCGGTGGTATCGGGCGGTCCGCCTTTTGTCTGTTTTTCGTCCATCAGACGTTCTCTGCGGTGATTGCGGTTAAAATTTTCAAGGAAATCCTGCTATTACAACTATAGTATAAAACCTCAAAGCAGATGCTGTCAAGGACGGGCAAGGATCGGCCCTGCCGGCCGGGCATTGTTTACAAGGATTCCGGAGAGAAGGCCACCACTTCCCGAATATCGGCGGCGTCACAGAACACCATGGCCAGGCGGTCGATTCCCAGGGCGTTGCCGGCAGCCGGCGGCAATTCGCCCGCCGCCTCCAGAAATTTTTCCGGGAAGGGTATGGCCTGTAAGCGCGACTGCTGTTCCCGGTCGAATCGCCGGCGATAGGCATCGGTTCCGGTCAGTTCGGAAGACCCGTTGCACAGTTCCAGCCCTCCCAGATACAATTCAAAGCGTTCCGCCAGTTCCGGGCTTTCTGGTTTGCCCCGGGCAAAGGCCGCAGCCTCCGGCGCCGGATAGTCGTAAAGAAAGACGGGCTTTTCCCATCCCAGACGCGGCTCGATGAGGGTACCCATAAGTTCGTCAAACCGGTTTTGCGCCAGAGCGTTTTCCAGGAAAAAGGGGGTAAAACGCTCAAAGGCTTCGGAAACGCTGATTTTTGGCCAGCCGGGGGAGAGGTCGATGGTGCATCCACGGTAAGAGAGACTGCCGGGAAATCCTGCGGCGGCGGCCACTGTTCGGAGCAGGGCCTCGGTTTCCGCCATCAGGTCCTGGTAATCGCTGTTGCGGCAGTACCACTCGGCCAGAGTGAATTCCGGGAGATGCCGGCGCCCTCGTTCTTGTTGTCGAAAAGCATGGCAGATCTGGAAAACCGCGGGAATCCCGGCGGCCAGCAGCCGCTTCATGCAGATTTCCGGAGAGGTCTGTAAAAACCAGTCTCCGGCGGTCTGGACGGAAATGGCACTTTCCGGCATGGGAGCGGGAATCCGGCAGGGCGTGTCGACTTCCAGGTAGTTGCGGCTGCGGAAAAATTCGCGGATGGTATGGATAAGGAGGGCCCGCATCTGTAAGTTTCTTAAAGACGCCATAGGTATAACTCAGGGGCAAAGCCGGTCGATTCCGGCGGAAGGAAAAGCGCCCTCTTAATATCTGCCATTGGCCGCCGGTTGTTTTTATTTTTCCAGAAATTCGTCATCCGGCCGGTTTTGCAGAAAAATTTTCAGATAACCGGCGGGTTCGGCTTCTTCAAACCAGCGATGGCCGGTGTCAATACATTGGGCACAGGCCCGGGCGGGGATGTGTATACCCAGAATGCGTCTGCCTCTGTCTGAGGAGGAGTCGATGCGCAGTGCGCCGCCGCAGTCGTTGCAGATTCGTACCGTTTCATGCTGGGTTTCATAAATGCCGTCAGTGTCATACATGATGTGAACATTGCGCTCTTCAAACTCTTTGCCGGCCTGGCGTTTTTCCGTCAGCTCCCGGCGCTGTTGCCAGAGTTTCAGAACCGCCTCGCCGGTGCGTTCCACCTGCCGGGTAACCGCCTCGGTCTGGCGGATCTTATCCGGATTATAGCCCGGCTCTTTAATCTGACTGTAGTCCATGCCGGCCAGGGCCAGAATAATTCCCAGATTGACATAAGGCAGGGCGCCTTCGATGGAATATCCCCCTTCCAGGACGGCAATATCCGGCTGCAGGATCTCCGTCAGTTTGGCATACCCCTGGGCGCAGAAGCTCATATCGGTCAGGGGATCGGTGTAATGGTTGTCCTGGCCCGCGGAGTTGATAACCAGATCCGGCTGGAACGCGTCCAGAATCGGCCGGACCACGGTGTTGATAATGTGCAGAAAACCTGTTTCGGAAGTCTTCGGTGGCAGGGGGACATTTAAAGTGCGGGCGACGGCATTGGGTCCTCCCATTTCTTCAATGAAACCGGAACCGGGATAAAGGGTGCGGCCGTCCTGATGCAGGGAGATAAACAGGGTGTCGGGATCATGCCAGTAGATGTTCTGGGTTCCGTCGCCGTGATGACAGTCCGTGTCCACAATGGCAATTTTCCGCACATTATAAACGGAGCGCAAGTGTTCAATCATAATGGCTTCGATATTTACATTGCAGAAGCCCCGGGCGCCGTGTACCACCCGCATGGCATGATGACCGGGAGGGCGGACCAGAGCGAATCCGTTTTCGATCTCTTTTTCCATGACAGCGGTACCGATACGCTTGGTACTGCCGGCGCTTATAAAATGGGACTCAGTCATCACTGCGGATACATCCGGGACGCAGAAATGGACCCGCTGCACATCCCGGGGGGTCACCAGATCGGATTTGAACTCAATAAGGCCGTCGATATCAAACAGCCCTTCTTCCATGGCTTGGTCCTGGGTGTACAAAAGCCGTTCCTCCCGCTCCGGATGGGTGGGATCAATGGCCCAGTCAAAGGCCGGAAAAAAGATCAGGCCTGTCTTTCGTCTGGCTTGCAGCATGGTCTGTCCTGTTATCGTCTCAGATGGCGGTTTCCTGGAAAAGTTTGTCGGCAATAATTTCGTATCCGTGTATCAAACCCGGTTTTACCTGGGCCTTGATCCGGATATTCCGGCCAGCCGCAGAAAATCCCCGGACCATGTTGAACTGCTGGTTTTCGACCACTTCCAGTTCCAGGTCCCGGGAAGATGCGCCCCGTTTTAATGCTTTTTTCCGGAGCAGCTCCAAGGCTTTCTGCTCGGCGTCCGCCCGGGAAAATCGGGGGCCGATGGTTTCATAAAAATTGTCCTCGGGGGCGGTGATAAAACCCTGCTGCGTGTCAGCAAACACCGTCACTTCACTGGTAGCCCGGGCAAAGGCCGCGCCCATGGCATTGGCCACGCTCCATTTGGGCACTGCCGTTGCGGGAATTCCGGAAAGCGTCTCCATCTGTTCGGCAAAATAGGGGGCCGGTCCCCCCAAAAGCAGAATCCGTTCCGGGCGCACTTGATAATTTTCCCAGTATTCGTAAACCGTGTAGAAGGGTTTGCCATTAATATCTTCCACCATAAGACGGGCCTGATCCAGAATTTCCCGGCAAAATTGTTCGTAAATCGTCCGGGCGGTTTGGGATAGCGACATCCCCATTGCTTCGGCCAGCTCCTGAATACCCGTTGCGGCTTTGTCGATATTGCCGCTTTTCAATTTTCCCAGCACACAGAGGGCGTCGGTAGGGGTTGGGGCGGGGCCGCCAAAAGCCAGGGCGTCTCCCTGCCGCTCCGGACCGATTTTTATAGCACCGTCCACCACTTTCAGAGAACTGTCCCCTCCCAGACCGATGGAACGGGTTTTTAAGGCCCGAATAAGCGTTTTATAGCCCGCCAGTTCAATTCCCACGGGCTCCAACAGGGGCACCCCCTTTAAAATAACCGCCATGTCGGTGGTGGTGCCGCCGATATCCAGGGCCAGGGTTTCGGTTTTGCGGTCGGCAAAGGGAATAGCGCCCATGATGCTGGCCGCCGGCCCGGATAGAATGGTCTGACCGGGATAATTGATGGAGGCGGGCAGGCTCATGGTGCCGCCGTCCGCTTTGAGAACATGAATGGGAACCTGCAAGCCCTTTTTTTCCAATGTTTTTTCCACGGCTTCGAAAAAATTTTTGTGGATGGGATAGACCGAGGCATTCAGGAAGGTGGTCGCAATTCGGCGGGGAAAATTCAGGTTCCCGGAAATCCAGTGCCCCAGAAAAACTTTGCGAAAGTTTTTTTTCAGAATTTCCCGAACCTTTTGCTCGTGCACGGGATTTCTGGCCGAAAATTTGCCCACCACGCCCACATGCCGGATACCGTCCGCTTTCAGTTGTTTAATGATTTTTTTCAGACCGTCATGGTCAATGGGCGCAATTTCCCGACCCCGGTGGTCCAGAGCACCCCCCAGGGTATAATAGTGTTCGTGGGTTTTAAACAGCGCCGGATCGATGCCCGGTCCGCTGAGTACGATCATGCCGAAATCGGGTGTATGCCCCTGTACAATAAAGTTGGTCGTCAGGGTCGTGCTTAAAACAATACGTTCAATGGATTCCGGTTTGATGTTTTTAGAGACTTGTTCAATTCCCGAGAGAACAGTATGGAACAAATCGGAACTCACGGTGGGTACTTTGATGTCTTTGATCAGCCCGTCTTTGTCCAACAGAACCACGTCCGTATGGGTACCGCCCACATCCAGTCCGATGATCATGCCTTCTTTCCTTTTGCTGTTTCGCATCCCGGCAACGATCCGTAAAGAAACAAAATACAGGGTTTTCATAAAAAATGCAACGGAAAATTGACCGCCCCAGCAATTCTCGGCGAGTCTTCGGTCATCTGGACCTGTCGGTTTTGATGGCATTT
>CAZWCS010000045.1:0-30441 GCA_964632805.1 uncultured Desulfobacterales bacterium | reverse complement strand
CGCAAGAAATTTACCAAGGGGGTGCTGCTGAATCTGAATGAGCAGATCACCGACCAAGCCGAAAATGTGGTTCTTCCGGTGGACTTGATGAAAAAGGCCGTACAGGATGCTTCCTATATCACCATCATGCACCGGTGCATCTGCCGGGATGCCCAGCAATGCCAGGATTATCCCCGGGATTTCGGCTGCATTTTTATCGGCCGGGGCGCCCGGGTGCTGGAAGAGCGGCAGATCGGCCGCCAAGCCACCGTGGCCGAAGCCCTGGCGCATATCGACCGGGGGGTTTCCCTGGGGCTGGTCGGCCATGCGTTATGGATCGAGGTGGAGCAATATATCTGGGGCATGCGCAACGAGGATATGCACCGGTTCCTGGAGATTTGTTTCTGCTGCCCCTGCTGCTGTACCGCCCTGAAACTGGCCAGAAACGCCACGCCGCTTATGCGTCGTCGTTTTCAGTCCGCCGGCTGGAAGGCAACGGTCACCCCCGATGCAGCCGGGAGCTGTACTCAGTGTCTGGCCTGCGTGGAAGCCTGCCCCCTGGAAGCCATATCCAGTCGCGCCGGTGTCATCGAAATCAATCAGGACGTCTGTGCCGGCTGCGGTCTCTGTGCCGCCCAATGTCCCTCGGGCAATATCCGGCTGCAACTGCAAGGCGAGGTAAAAGCCGATTTAAAAGAGTATTTTGCGCAGTTGAACCTGGAACTGTAAGTTTGCTTTTTCTGCCGCAGGGTGTTGCCGGCCGGGCCGCTTTTTCCTTAGATGCGGTTTCGAAAGGGCTTCTATTCTTTTCCGGCGATCTCCACCGGCATTCCCGTCAGTTTGGCCATGCCGGCGAATTTTTTCCAGGTTTTTCTCCCCCCACACAATTCAGGTGTTATCCACCAGCTCCTGCAACCGGTCCAGGATCTCCGGTGATTCTTTCAGTTCGCACAAGGGTTGCAGTTGCTTCGAGATATAGGCGAAGTCCAGTGCTTGGCCCTGCTTCAGCACAATACTTTCAATATCGCTCCAGTCCTTGCTTCTTTCGGCAAACGCCTTAAGAACAATAAGGTCCTCGGCCGAACAGGTAACAAGAGAAATTTCCGGGGCAAAGGCAAAGGAAGTGGCCCGTTTGATCATCTCCGCTTCAAACCGCAGACCGGAAAGGGAGATGTCAACAGGGACCTGATGAGATGACCACAACAGCAAAACGCGATTGGCTCTGGCAAAGGCGGCGGGGTCATCGATGCGGCCGGCATAAGCGCCAAGCAGATGGTTGATATATTTTTCTTCATTGCCGAAACCGCATAAAAGGCACAGGTCAACATCCTGCGTCATCCGTATTGCCCCCCAACGCATAACCGCCAGACCGCCGATGAAACAAAAAGGCCAGCTTTTTTCCTGAATGGTCTGCTGAATTTCCCGGGCGGCTTGAAACAGGGCGTTCATCGGGCGGCAGACTCCCTATCCCGCAGCTTCATAAACCAACGCTGCTGCTCTACCAGGCCGCTTGACAACCGCTCCTGCCGATGTTGACAGGCGTATTGCAACATTTCGTCCAGGATCCGGCGGTTTTTTTCATAGTAGTCAACAGCCTGCAGTTCTTTTTTTTTCAACTGCGTAAGCGCGGAAGCGGCCTGTCGCCAGGTGGCCATCCATTTTTTGATATCCCGGGTTGTATCCGGCATGATGTTTTCCAGTGCAATATTTTCTTATCTATTTCTTATTCTTACCAATATTTTTACCGGATGTCAATTGTTATCACACCGGCGGGGACCGCCACCGCAGGGGGAAATGATCCGGCGCGGACTTTTCTGAGATAATTGTCATCTTCGCCGGCTTTCCGTCTTTGGGAGTTATTGCCGCAGGGTGTTGCCGGCCGGGCCGCTTTTTTCTTAGATGCGGTTTTGAAAGGGCTTCTATTCTTTTCTGGCGATTTCTACCGGAATTCCCGTCAGTTTGGCCATGCCGGCGAATTTTTCCAGGTTCTCCGCGCCCGAGGCGGTGATCCGGTTGACATTGACCCCGGGAAATTGCCGGGCCACGTTCAGACCGCTGGCTTTGTCGTGCCCCCATCCGTGGGGGATGCAGACCACGCCGGGCATGAGAGTGTCCACCAGCCGGGCTGGAATTTCTATGGCGGCCACCCCGGTTTTCACTTCCACCAGATCCCCTTCGGCGATGCCCAGGCGGGCGGCGTCTTCCCGGTTGAGGGAAACAAAGTTGGTGCCCTCTTTTTCTACAAAAGACTTGACGTTGTGCAGCCAGGAGTTGTGGGTCCGCCGCTGGCGCTGGTTGATCAGCTTGAACCCGCCACGGCTTTGCTCCTGTTCAAAGAATTTGTCCAGGGAACCTTTTTCCGCGATAAACTCTTCCGGGGCCAGGTTGATCTTTTTGTCCTCGGTCTGGATCAGTTTGTCGTAAAACTGCCCCGGCTGATGGTCTTTTAAGCGCATGCCGTGAGGACTGTTTTTCAGTTTTTTCCAGGAAATGCCGCTGGCCAGCAACATCAGGCGCAGCATCAGGCGGGGGCGGAAGCTCCAGGGATTGTCCCGGCAAAAAATTCTGCGCCCCAGAAAATCCAGCAGCCGGGCCATCGGCGCAAATCCTTTCAGACCGGCCAGGGGGTAGCCGGCCGCGGCCAGCAGGTCATGGAAAATGATCCACAGTTCCCGGCGTTCGCCCTCGGCTTTCACCACGCCCTCGGTGAAGTTGAGGGCGCTGGTGGGGTTGAACATGGCGTTGGTAATGGCAAAATCCCAGTGTTCGTAAAAATCTTTGCTGGGCAGGACATAATCGGACAGTCCGCCGGTTTCGTTGATAAAAAGATCGCCGCTGACCACCAGGTCCAGACTTTTCAGGGCCGTTTCCAGCTTGTCCGTGTCCGGAACCGTGAGCAGGGGATTACCACTCAACACGATCAGGGCCTTGATCTGTCCCTCGCCGGGGGTGAGGATTTCGTCGGCCAGGATACCGGCCGGCAGGGTGTCCATGACCGGGGGCATATTGCCCACCCGGGAAGGCCGGGGCATCCGGTTTCGGGTGGCCATTTTCATCAGCCGGGGAAAATTGAGCAGGTTGAAGCAGAATATCATCGAACGGCTTTTGTCCAGTCGCCCGGTAACGGCATTCAACGCCTGCACCAGCCAGTAGCCCAGGGTCCCGAAGCTGCTGAGATTCACCCCCAGGCTGCAGTGAATGCCGGCGTTTTCCGCCCGGGCAAAATCCCGGGCCAGGGCGGTGATGACTTCCGCCTTAATCCCGGTGACCGCGGCTGCTTTTTCCGGCGGACAATCGGCCACAAAGGCCTGCAGCTCCTCCACTCCCCGGGTATGTCGGCGCACGGTTTCGACGTTATAGAGGTTTTCGGAGAAAATTACCTGCAGCATGGCCATCATGAGATAGATGTCGGTATCCGGCCGGATGAAGATATGTTCCCCCAGCATCCGGGCGGTTTCATTTTTGCGGGGGTCGATGAGAATTACCCGGCCGCCGCGTTTTTCAATGGCCTTGAGGCGTTCTTCCGGCCGGGCCAGGGAAATGAAGCTCATTTTGCTGATGGTGGGGTTGGAACCCCAGATAATGAGAAAATCCATGTTATCCACATCCGGGATGGGCTGCAGCAGGGGGGAGCCGTAGACCTGTTCGGCGGCGGCGAATTTGTTGTTGCAGTCCTGGGAGCCGGCGGAGTAGATGTTGCGGGTCCGCAGGGCGTTGATCCCCAGGGGCATGTAGGTGGAAAAGGCGTAATCAAAGGCAATGGGATTGCCGAAGTAGACGGCCACCGCGTGGGGACCGTATTGCTCCCGGATGGCTTTCAACCGCCGCCCGATGTCTCCCAGGGCCTCTTCCCAGGAAACCCGCTGAAATTCACCGTTCACCCGTTTCATGGGGTACTTGATCCGGTCCGGATCTTGGTGAATATCAACCGAGGCCATGCCCCGGGCGCAGATGTACCCCCGGGAGAAAAGATGTTCCTTGTTGGCGGCCACTTTTTGCAGTTTTCCATCTTTGAGGGTGGCTTTCAGCCCGCAACTGGCCTCGCAGATCCGGCAGTAGGTGTACCTGGTTTCTTCCACGGCTGGTCCCCCTTTCGGTCTATAGGTTTTTCGGCCCTGATGTTTTTGGGATTGAACTTGCGGCTTGTTATATCACAAACCGGAAAAGGGGTAAAGCCGGATCGTTCACGGGCGTCGATCCCTTTGTGCCGGGGCTACGTTAAATGCCGGACCAGCCAGGCCTGAATGTCCGCGCCGGTTTTTTCCCCGGTTTCGCGAATAAAAATACGCGCGGGCATCTCCGCGCGGGCCGCGCTTTTATGCCCGCCGGCGCTGCCCATCCGGCCAAACAGTTTTTGGGCGGTTTTGCCGGCATCCCGGCTGATGCCGTCGTTACGGAACACCACGATCAGCTGTTTGTCGTAAATTCCCGAGACGACGCTCCATTTTATGGCGCTGACCCGCATGAAAAAATCCGCGATGATCACGCACACGTCCGGATTATCAACATGCCCGATATGGGCGATGATTTTTTTCTTTTTTATGGTTTTCCGGGTGAGCGCCCGGGTGATGTATTTCAGGAATTCCGGTTTTATTTCGGCCTGCTCAATGCGGCGGGCCAGGTGGGTATTGGCATGTCTGTATATATAC
The DNA here is from genome assembly GCA_964632805.1 of uncultured Desulfobacterales bacterium. Lineage (GTDB taxonomy): Bacteria > Desulfobacterota > Desulfobacteria > Desulfobacterales > Desulfosudaceae > CAZWCS01. Next base: position 25,813 of record CAZWCS010000045.1, on the reverse strand, counting down.
TGAAACGCCCGGACATCTTCCACCAGGGCATTACGTTCGAAGTTGCTGGTGTCCGTTTTTATGCCGAGATACAGAGCTGTGGCCAGCTTTTCCGAGGGTTTGATTCCGGCGGCTTTCAGATATTCGATCATAATAGTGGACGTGGCTCCGTATTCGGGTCGGATGTCTTTGAAAGCGTTGGCTTTGAGATGGCCGCTGGCATTACTTTTCGGGTGATGGTCAATTACCGCGTCAAAGGTGAAATCACCAAAACGTGCGTTGTGGTCCGGCTGGGAATCCACGATGACAAAACGGTTATGTCGCTCAGGCTTCACCCGGTCTAAATGTACCAGGCCGGTACCCAGCAGATTGACCATGGCGATATTGTCGGGCCGTTCAATAACGTTGATATGAGAGAGGGTGATATTGGTTACCTTTTGCCACAGCAACCGTTTGACGGCCAGGGCGCCGGCAATGGCATCCGGATCCGCATTGACCAGGACCAGTACCGAATCGTTTTCATGGAACCGGTCATAGAAATGCCGTATTTTATCCGCATTGGATATTGTCATTGGTGGAAGTGTCCTTGTTTGTTTGGTGTAGAAAAAAATCGTAAGGACTTTTATAATCTTTCCTTAAATTTGGCAGGTCCTCGAGGCGCACCCGCCGGTATATTCCGAAGGAACGGAAACATAGGAGGATTTTTCCCCTTCGTCCTTCCGGTATCCGGGCATATTCAGCACCTGTCCGGGTCTGCTGCCATATCGATAGACCGTGATTCCTTTGCACCCCTGTTGATGGGCGTTTCGGTATACCCGGTGAATGTTTTCAGGGGTCGCCTCCCGCGGCAGGTTAATGGTTTTGGAAACCGAATTGTCGGTATATTTCTGAAAGACGGCCTGCATCCGGATATGCCAGGCGGGATCAATTTCCCAGTCGGTGACAAACAGGCGCCGCAGTTTTTCCGGTATGTTTTTGATTCCCTTGAGGGTCCCCTGCCGGGCGATCTGTTTCATCAGTTCGCTGGAGTAGAAACCTTCCTGCCGGGCAATCTGCTCAAAAAAGGGGTTGATCTCCAACAAGCGGGTGCCTTCCATCACCCGCCGGACATAGGACAGCGCAAAAAGCGGTTCAATGCCGCTGGAGCAGCCGGCAATGATGCTGATGGTGCCGGTGGGGGCAATGGAGAGCACAGTGGCATTTCTCAATTTTTTTCCCTCCGGATGGTTGTGCCTGCTCTCCGGAAAGTTGGGAAAGACACCCCGTTCGGCAGCCAGCTGGGTGGAGGCGGCCAATGCCCGCTGGCGGATGAATTTCATCAGGGCCTCCGCCGTGGTCAGCGCCTGCTCGGAATCATACGGCTGGCCGAGCAGAATGAGGGCATCGGCAAAACCCATTACGCCCAGTCCGATTTTGCGATTGCCCCGGGTCAGATGTTCGTTGGCCTCCAGCGGCAGGCGGTTGGTCTCGATGACGTTATCCAGAAATCGCACCGCGGAATCCACGACCTGCCCCAGCTTTTTCCACTGGATAGTGCCGCTGGAAATCATTTTTCCCAGATTGATCGAGCCCAGGTTGCAGGCTTCATACGGAAGGAGCGGCAACTCTCCGCAGGGGTTGGTGGCTTCCAAGGATCCCAGGACGGGGGTGGGATTGTCCTGTTCAATACGGTCTAGAAACAGCATACCCGGCTCTCCGCTTCGCCAGGCGTTGGCCACCACGGCTTCGAAAATTTTGCGGGCCGGTACGGTTTTAACCGGTTTACCGGTGCGGGGATTGATGAGCGGAATCCGCTCTCCTTTTTTCTCTGCTTCCATGAAGGCGTCAGTGACAGTCACGGAAAGGTTGAAGTTGGTCAGCCCTCCTTTGGCTTTGGCGCTGATAAAGCGATAAATGTCGGGGTGATCTGCGCGTAGAATCCCCATGTTGGCTCCACAGCGCTTGCCGCCTTGCTTGACGACTTCTGTGGCCGTGTTAAAAATCTGCATAAAGGATACCGGGCCGGACGCAACCCCGTGAGTGGAAAGAACGATATCGCCGCGGGGTCTCAGATGACTGAAGGTGAAGCCGGTGCCTCCGCCGGACTGGTGAATAACGGCCATATTCTTAAGCGTTTCGAAGATTTCCCGCAACGAGTCTTCCACCGGCAGGACAAAACAGGCGGAAAGCTGGCCCAGTTTGGTGCCGGCGTTCATCAGCACCGGGGAATTGGGGAGAAATTCCCCTTCGCTCATCAGGCGGTAAAATGTTTTTTCATATTGGTCGACCGCGGCATCCGGCGCAAAGCGGGTTTCCACTGCCGCGATATGGCGGGCTACCCGCCGGAAAAGTTGGGCGGGCGTTTCCACCACCCGGCCTGTTTCATCGCGCAGGAGATAACGGCGTTCGAGGACCTTTACCGCATTGGTACTCAGCGAAGGCTCTTTCTGCCCCTCGAAGGAAGGATTCACAGACTTTCCTCCCGTTTTTTACCGGTAAAGAACAAAAAAACTGTTTGCCGGTTTGTTTTCCGCAAGCGTCACCTGTTTGTTTCTGTGGGGCATATTTTTGTTCTCTGAAAATGTGAATTCATCCTGCTGATATTCATACCAAGAGCAAAGTCCGGCGTCAATTTTTTCTGCTCCGGAGCAAGGGGTGATTGATTGTCAAAAGGTCGCTCTAAATTTTGACTATTTTTGACTCGGTATCTTCCGGGTGCTTTTCAGTCCGAGGTTGTGCTTGTCCGGTCTTCATCTGCGCCGGACCAGGGCCGCAGCCGGGGGAGCCAGCGGGGAACATTTTTTTGATATACGCGATAATCATGCCCGAATCGCCGGATCAGGCTTTTTTCTTCCACAAAGGGGAAATAGAAGGCGTTACCGCCGAAAAAGATCAGCGTCCAGACAGCCAGGGGCAGACTCTGAAAGAAAAGGGCTTCTCCGGTTAGAAGCATAATGACACCGCTGATCATGGGATTGCGGACATGCCGGTAGGGGCCGCGGATCACCAGTTTCTGCGGAGGATCCCAGGGGGCGGGGGTGCCCTGGCCAAAAGTCGTGAACAGGGCGGTGGCCCATATTCCCAGGGCGGCCCCGGCAATTATAAAGATTGCGCCCACCCAGAAAGAGAAGCTGTTCAGCCGGCTCATTGTACCGGCCCACCGGCTGTTTTGAGATATCCACAAAAGAAGGCCGGGGATAAGAATGGTCACGGTCCCGGGAAGGAGAACCAGGGCGCGGATTAAATTTGAGGACATTCCTGTTTTCCTTGGCGGCGTTTTTGATGCTTGTTAACGGTTGTTATCAACCACGGCTGCGGCTTTGGTTTTAAGGGTGGCGTAGATGTCGTCAACCTGCTTCCAGGTTTTTTCCACAGGGCCGTTGTTGTCGATAAGAAAATCCGCCAACGCTTTTTTCCGATCCAGCGGCATCTGGGCGTTGATACGGGCCAGGGCGGCCTCTTTGCTGCTGTTGTCCCGGTTCATCAGCCGTCGGAGCTGGGTGGACGGATCGGTATAGACCACGATGGTGGCCGCCAGGTTCTGTTGCAGGCCGGATTCGAACAGCAGGGGAACGTCCAGAATGGTGACGGAACCGGCGGCATCGGAAGCGTTCATGGCTTTTTGGATCTGGCGGCTGATTTCTGCGAACACCCGGGGATGGACAATACGGTTCAATTTTTCTTTCTGGTCCGGATCAGAGAAGACCGCATCCCCCAGCGCCTTTCGGTCAAGCGTATCATCCGGGAGCAGATATTGCCGCCCGAAGCAGTCCACAATTTCCTGCCATGCGGGCCGGCCGGGACGAACCACGTCGTGGGCGATTTTATCCGCGTCGATGATTCCGGCACCATTATCCGTAAACCTTCCGGCAACAAGGGATTTACCGGTGGCAATGCCGCCGGTCAGTCCGGCAATAAGCACGGTGGCCTCCTGAATCCGTTTTTTGCCCGAATTTGGGCCTGATGTTGTAATCTCTGCCCTATACCATATTTCTCTGCGGCCGGGAAGAAATTTTTTCCGGGACTTGCTTCAGCGGCGATGTAATTTTGTTCCGGATCGTAGCGCCGGTATTGGCCTTTGGGCGCGGTTTTACAAGGGCTTTTAATTATTAGACAGAAAAGAAGTGGATTGGGTGGATTTGTCAAACAGGGATTGGGAATTGGCAGCTCTGGTTTCCCGGGTGGCATCCTGCGCATTTGTCGAGTTACACCATTCTAAAAACAGGGCCACGCATTCCGGACACAGTTGCGTTCCCCGGGCATCGTAAATGATTTGCAGCGCACGGTCATGGTTGGTGAAATTGCGATAGGGACGATTACTGCTTAAGGCGTGATAGGTGTCGGCCACGGCGGTCATGCGGGCCAGAAGAGGAATTTGCGATCCTTTCAGTCCGTCCGGATAACCGTTTCCGTCCATGCGTTCATGGTGATGTTTGACAATCGGGATTACCTCCTGGAGACTGGGAATGTTTTTTATGATTTCCGCGCCTTTTAACGGATGCTCCATGATGTGGGCCAGCTCGATGTCGGTCAGCGGACCGGTTTTCAGCAGGACGCTGTCCCGGATGCCGATTTTCCCGATATCATGAAGGCGGCCGCCGATAAGGGCGGTGTTGATTTCGTGCTTGGAAGCACCGGTAAGCGCGACCATGCCGGAAACAATTTTTCCCACTACCTCTGAGTGCCCTTTCGTGTATGGGTCCCGGGCTTCCAGGGCTGAAACAAGACTGGAAATACTGGCGATGACCAGATTTCGCTCGGTTTCCAGGCGTTCGCGTTCTTTCAGCAGCAAGCGGAACTGGTTGGACAGGATTTCTTCCAGTTGGATGACCAGAGAATCGATATTAAAGGGTTTACAGACATAAGAGGCGGCCCCGTGCTGCATCATCCGGTTCATATGCCCCCGGTCGTTTTTGGCGCTCATGACCACAAAGGGGATACCGGAAAAGCGGCTGTCGTTGTGGACGGTCTCGCAGAATTCGAAACCGTCCATCTTCGGCATGTCAATGTCACTCAGAATCAGATCCGGAGTGTGTTCCTGAAGCTTTTGCAGGGCATCCCGGCCGTTTTCCGCGGTAATGATTTTAAAACCGGCTCGTTTCAAGCCGTCGTGGACAATTTTCCGGATCGTGGGCGAATCGTCTACCACCAGTATCAACTGGTTGCTGTTGCGCGTGGTGCGGGAAAGAACCTCCTGGACGACGTTCAAGAGATCGGTATAGACGTCGCTTTTGGGGATATAGTAAGTGGCCCCGACTTCGAAGCCTTTTTCAATATCTTCCTCGGAGTCCAGGGAGCTGACGACGATAATGGGGATGGTCCGGGTGTCTTCGTTTTTTCGCAGCCGACGGCACAGTTCAATGCCGTCCATTTCCGGCATGTCGATATCCGTCAGAATAACATCAAAATTCCGGGTGGTCACCATATCCCATGCCTGCCGACCGTTTTCCGCTTCTTCAAAAATCGCATTAAGCGGTTCCAGCAGTTTTATCAGCCGGTGCCGGATGGCGGCACTGTCGTCAATAACCAGGATGTTCGGTGACATGGTTATTCCCAAATCGTTGTTTTTCGCAGTTGCATGTACCTTTCATAATCCTGAGCACAACCAAAACAGAATATCATAAGAAAATAGCCATGTCAAACATTTTGATGACCGCATGGGCCAGACCTTGTCTGGCGGGCAGGAGCGGAAAGCGGCTTTTATTTTCCCCGGAGCCCCATGATTTTTCTGGCTTCGTCCGGTGTGGCCGGTTCTCTGCCCAATACCTCGGCGATTTTTACCGCCTGTTCCACCAGTTCATAATTGCCTTTGGCCAGTTCGCCGTTGCCCAGGCGGGTATTGTCTTCCAGGCCCACCCGCATGTGGCCGTCCATGAGGGCAGACTGCATAATGGCCGGGAACTCATCCTTACCCACCCCGCAGGTGGTGAAATTGGTTTGGACGGGATGTTCCGCAACGGCATGGACCATGGTGGCAAAGGCGTCCGGCCGGAATCGTTGACCGCCGGCTACTCCCCAGACAAAATTAAAGTTGACGGGTTCAGAGAAAAAGCCCTGTTTGGCAATCAACAGAAAGTTGTCCAGTCCCCCGATATCATAAACTTCCACTTCGGGCTTGACCCCGTTTTCCTCCATGGCCCGGCCGAAGTTCTGCAGCATGGTAAAGGTGTTTTCGAAGACATAATCAATCAGAATGGCGCCGGTCTTGCGGTCCAGAATGCTGAAATTCATGGTGTTGGTGTTAAGCGAGGCCATTTCCGGTTTGATGGCGATAATCTGTTCAAGGCGCTGTTCAGCGGTGGCCCCCATGCCGACGGCGGAACTGAGATTGACGATTAATTCCGGCGATTTTTCCCGAATGGCTTCGTAGGTGGCCCGGATACGGTCAATTTCATGGGTGGCCATGCCCTCGTCGGTTTTGGCGTGGATGTGCACCATGGCTGCGCCGGCTTGATAGGCTTTGGCGGCTTCTTCGGCAAATTCCGCCGGTGTGTACGGTACGGCGGGGTTGTTGTCTTTGAAAGTGCCGGCCCCGGATAAGGCGGCGGTAATGATTACTTTGTCAGTCATGGCTCCCTCCTGTCGGACATGGGTTGTTGGTTCCGGAAAAGCCGTTCCCCTGGTTTTCGGGATCAGGGCCGGGCCTTCCCCGATCAATGGTGCATTTCAAATGCAAAAAACGGTTTCCGGTACGGTTTTAAAACGGTTTAAAAAAAGAACTTGATTTTTATTTTGAATATGATTATAAAACTGAATTATATTTTGTCAATAATAATATGGTCCCGGCGGGAACAATGGCAAACCGGCATAACTTCTTGTGCGGCGGTGTTTTTTCCCGGACCGTTTGCCCGCGGCGGGCGGTTTTTCCGGCAGAATCAGAGAGGAACCATCATGAAATACATCCCGTTTTACCAATTAAAGCAGAAATTTCGAGACGGCAGCACCCCCGATCCGGGGGAACTGCGCGGGTATTACACGGTGCGGCTGGTCACCGGCGTTTTTCCTCCCCTCCGGTTTTTCGGGCATCAGAAATTTTTTCCGGCGGATGTGGAAGCTCCGCAACCGGGTAGCGGGGGGTTCAACGAGTTCTGGGGCGGTATCCGGATTGGCCGATTTATGATTGAAAAAATCACCTCCATCCTGGGAGACGGGCAGGTTGTTCTGCGCGTGAACTATGACCGCCCGGGCAACCCTTTCTGGGTCAGACCTTTGAATGACGAGTTAAAGAAAATCCATGAAGGCTGTTATCTGGGCCGGGGGGTTTTCAAGCTGTTTGGCGGAGCTTTTAATTCCTTTTATTTTTCGGTGGAGCGAGACCCGGCTACCGCCTCAGTAAACGGCAAGGTCGGGTAAGAAAGGGTAAAAATGAGCGGTTTTTCGGAACACAGCACGAAGACGAAGCGCAAGGCCGTTGTCAGGGGCAAGAGCGCGGTGGTGTTAAAAGCCATTATGGATACCATTATCCCCCGGGGCGGGGCGTTTGATCTGGGAGCGCCGGATTTCGATCTGGTTCCCCGGGTCAATGAATTTCTTGATCGAATTGAACCGGCCATCCGGCTGAGTATGCCGTTTTTACTGTTTTATATGGAATTTGGCACTGTTTTGTATACCGGTCGACGTTTTACACGCCTGCCGCAGAAGAAGGCCCTGCGGTTTCTGGAAAATATGGAACACAGCCGCTGGGCTTACCGGCGCTATATTATTCTTTTTTTAAAGATGCTGACCACCATGACATTTTATGAACAGACCGGACCGGCGGAAGCGATCGGCTATTATCACGGCTGTCATCTGAATCCGGCGCCGTCTGCGACGGCCGGCGACACTTCCAAAGATGCGGGAGAGGCAGAATGATTTATACCCATAAGGATTATCATAACGATCTTCATCTGGCCTGTGATGTCTGTGTTATCGGCAGTGGGCCCGGGGGGGCGGTGGTGGCCAAGGAGCTGGCGGAGAAAGGGCATGAAGTGGTATTGCTGGAAGAAGGCGGCCATTTTACCCGTCAGGACTGGAACGGTATGCCCCTGCCGGGGTTGATGAACATGTACCGGGCCGGCGGGGCCACGGGGACTGTGGGCAATCAGGCCATTTCCGTGACCATGGGCAAATGTATCGGCGGTTCCAGCACGGTCAACTCCGCCACCTGCTTTCGCACCCCGGATTATATTCTCCGCAACTGGCAGCGGGATCTGGGGCTCGAGCAGATGACGCCGGAGAACCTGAAGCCCTATTTTGAGCGGGTGGAAACCATTCTGAATGTGACGGAACTGCCCTGGGAAGTGCTGGGAAAAAACGCCCAGATTGTCAAGCGGGGCTGTGACAAGCTGGGGTTGCACTGCCGGCCCCTGAAGCACAATGTCAAGGATTGCCGGGGGTGCGGCCCGTGTCAGTTCGGTTGCCAGGAAGGGGCCAAACAGAGTGTGGATGTCACTTATGTGCCGCTGGCCGAATCGTTTGGGGCCACCATTCTGGCGGATTGCCGGGCGGAGCGCCTTATTATCCGGGATGGTATTGTACACGGCGTTAAGGCCTCACTGAAAGCGGCGGAACGCGGCGACCACTCTTATCAGGCCGTAGTTACGGCAAAGATGGTGGTGGTTTCCTGCGGAGCCATGATCACCCCGGCCTTTCTAAAACGGCAGCGGTTGAAAAACCGGCATATCGGACGGCATCTGCAGATCCATCCGGGCGCCCGGGTGGCGGCAATGATGGACGAAGTGGTGGAGGGCTGGAAAGGCGTCTCCCAGGGCGCCTATGTGGATGACTTTGAAGATCAGGGGATCATGCTGGAGGGGGTATTTGTGCACCCTTCCATCCTGTTGTCGGGCATGCCGGGTCTTGGGCACGCGCATAAGGAACTGGCCGTGAGGTATAATAATCTGGCGGCCTTCGGGGTGATGGCCCATGACGAAACCACCGGCAGCATTCTGAAAACGCCGGGCAAGCGCAACCCCAACGGTTTTCTGGCGAGTTATTTTATTACCCCCGGGGATATGGAAAAATTGAAGAAAGGCATTTGCCATACGGCCCGCATATTTTTTGCCGCCGGTGCCCGGCATGTGTATACCGGTATTTCCAGGATGCCGCTGCTCACCGCTCCGGATCAGATAGAGGATCTGCTGGCAGTGAAGATCAAACCGATGCATACGGAACTGCTGGCGTTTCATCCCCTGGGATCCTGCCGCATGGCTTCTCACCCCGGCCTGGGGGCGGTCACTCCCAGCGGCGAAACCTACGATGTGAGAAATCTTTTTGTTTCCGACGGCAGTATTGTGCCCACTTCTCTGGGGGTGAACCCGCAGATCACCATCATGACCATGGCCAATCTGGTGGCGGAAGAGATGGCCAAACGGCTGGCCGGGTAACGGATGCGGGCAAGAGACGGATAAGAAAAAGGGAAGCAACCCGGTCGGAAGCTCCGGCGTGCAGTTTTTGTCTGATAATTTTATTTTCTAATATTGACATTTGTTAAGATTAAGGAGGAGCGATGGCGTTGGACAGAAAATTTATCGGAAAAACGTATGGCCCGATCACCTATGAGGTCGGCAAGGAGAAAATCGTCGAGTATGCGCAGGCGATAAAAAATGAAGATCCGCATTATCTGGACGAGGACTTTGCCAAAACCACCAAATACGGCGGTATTATCGCTCCGCCCACCTTTGCGGTGGTTTATGCCGGCCGGCTGGTGGGGCCGTTTTTTTTTGACGAGGAACTCCAGTTGAATCTGGCCATGCTGGTTCACGGAGAGCAGGCGTTCGAATTTCACGAAGTGGTTCGTCCCCGGGACGTCATCACCACCGAAGGAAAAATTGTTGATATCCAGAATAAGGAGAAACTGGATGCCGTGACCCTGGAAGGACAAAGCAAAAATCAGGACGGCACCCTGGTCTGTTCCTCAAAATTTACTTTTGTAATTCGCAAATAACGGTAAAAGGAGAGTTGGATATGAGCAAGCAGGAGATTCAGGCGGGCGATACCTTTACCGCCAGTGAAGAAGTGGATAAGTACCGGGCGATTTTTTACGCCGGCGCCTCCGGAGATTTCAACCCCATCCATATCGACCCGGAATTCGGCAAACAGGTAGGGCTGGGCGGCGTTATTCTGCACGGTCTGTGCACCCTGGGATTTGTGGCCAAATCCATTACCGACTGGACCGGTGATCCGGGCGCCATGAAGCAATTGAAATGCCGTTTTGCCTCGCCGGTGCATCTGGGGGATACGGTTACCACCGAGGGCAAGGTGGCCAGCGTGGAAAACGGGCGCGCACAGCTGGACCTGAAAGTGACCACCCAGGACGGAACGGAAGTCCTGACCATGACCGGCGCGGAAGTCGCCGTGTAATCCGTTCCATCCGTCGCCGGTGGCAACAACGCCGAACTGCCGCCGAAAAAAAGCATGCCTGCGTGTGGTAAGCAAGGGGAAAAATATTGACTTTTTTCGAATGCGATTATAAAACCGAATCAGATTTTGTAAGTGAATACAATTATGAACAGGTCGGGCGATATGACGGCACTGTTTTTTAATCTCGATCAACCCAGGAATACGGGAGAAGCCAATGGATTTTGCGTTTACCAAAGAACAATTGATGTTTAAGAAAGAAATCATCAGTTTTGCCAAAAAGGAGATCGTTCCCCGGGTTCAGGAGCACGATTTAAAGAAACAGTTTGACCTGGAAGCGTTCCGCAAAATGGGAGAATTCGGTATTCTCGGCCTTCATTTTCCGGAAGAGCTGGGCGGCAGCGGGGCGGATGTGGTTACCACGGTAATGGCCGGCGAAGCCCTGGGCGAAGCCGGCGTGGACGGCGGTCTGACACTGGCTTACGGTGCCCATTCTTTCCTGTGTGCGGATACGCTTTACCGGCATGCCACGAAGGAGCAGCGGGAAACATATGTTCCCAGACTGGCCAGCGGGGAGTGGATCGGCTGTATGGGCCTGACGGAACCGGATGCCGGGTCGGATGTGGCCTCCATGAAAACCACTGCGGAAAAAAAGGGGGATTCCTACGTACTGAACGGGAGCAAAATTTTTATTACCAATGGTCCCCTGGCCGATGTGGCCGTGGTGTATGCCAAAACCGATCCCACCCAGAAGCACGCCGGGATTTCGGCTTTTATTGTGGAAAAGGGAACCAAGGGGTTTAAATCCGGCCCCAATCTGATCAAGATGGGGGTTTCCACCTCCCAGACCTCCGAGCTGTTTTTCGACAATTGTGAAATCCCCGCCGAAAATCTTCTGGGGCAGGAAGGCGAGGGCTTCAACATGGCCATGCAGACGGTGGAATGGGATCGCAGCGCGCTGCTGGCGCCGTTTGTGGGGGCGGCTACCTACATGCTCAAGCGGTGCGCCGAATATGCCAAAACCCGGGAACAGTTCGGCCGTTCCATCGGACAGTTCCAGGCCATCAAACACAAGCTGGCCAATATCCGGATTTTCGGAGAAGCCGCCCGCACCCTGGTTTACCGGATTGCCTATTGCAAGGATCAGGGGCGTCCCTTAAGCCATCTGGAAGCGGCGGTGGCCAAACTGTTTGTGGGGGACTGGAGCATGGATCCGGCCAATGATGCCATGCAGATTCACGGCGGCTACGGTTACTGTCATGAATACGACATGGAGCGGATTATGCGGGACAGCCGTCTGGCGCCCATCGGCGGCGGCACCTCCGATGTCCAGAAGATGATTATTTCCAAGCTGATTTAAAAGACAGCAAACAGGAGATTCCCATGAATTACGATTTCAGCGAAAATGAATTTGCTTTTATTGCCGATGCGCAGCAGCGGGTGCAAAACGCCGCCGCGGCGGCCAATCTGGAGTCCGGCGACAGCCGGGACAATGTCTGCGGCGTGCTCGAAAAACTGGCGGAAACGCCCTACCTCTCCATCGCCCTGGCCGAAACCCCGGCGGATATCGGTTTAGTATCTTTGATGGGGGCCATGGAAGGCATCGGTGCCGCTGCCCCCTCTGTACTCTTGGCACTAGAATGGAGCCAGCGCGTTTTCGGTCGTTTGATTGCCGGATACGCCGGGGAAACGGTGAAAGAAGCCGTTCTGCCGGCGCTGTGCCGGGGGGAAATGATCGGCACAGTGGCGCTGTCCGAAGGGGCGCTGAATATTGAAAACGAACCGTTGCAGACCGAAGGCCGGAAAGAAGGCGATCAGGTCATTCTCAACGGCGGTAAACAGTATGTGGTCAACGCCCCGATTGCCGACCGCATCGCCGTGGCCGGGATGATGGATGGGCAGACGGCTTTTTTTCTGGTGAAAAAAGGGACCCCGGGGATGGCGGTGGAAGACCGCATGTCTCTGATCGGATACGACGGGGCGGCGATTTCCGGTTTGCGTCTGGAAAACTGCGCCATACCGGCGGCCGATATCGTCGGTCCGTTTGACAAAGAGCCGGTTCTGGCCAGAGTTCGCATGTGGGAAAACCAGGTGCTGATCGGGGCGGCCCTGGGATTGATGAAGGCCGCCTATGAGGCCGCCCGGGACTATGCCAAGACGCACCAGAGCGGCGGTAAGCCGGTTATTGCTTATCAGGAGGTCGGTTTCAAGCTGGCGGAGATGTTGACCATGTTTCAGACTTCCCAGTTGCTGGCCTATCGTATGGCCTGGATGACCGAGACCACACCCAAAGAGGCGGAATCCTTAACCCTCTGCACCAAGGTGCTGGCCACCGAGTCGGCGGAAAAAGTGTCGGCGGCCGCCCTGCAGATTATGGCCGGGGCCGGGTATCAAACCGGAAATCCGGCGGAACATGCCTTCCGGTGCGCCAAATTTTTACAGATCGCCGGAACCTCCACCGAAATTTCCCGGGTAAAGATCGGGGATGAGGCCATGGGGTTTAAATAAGGACCAATGGCAATGCCCAAAAGTGTCAACAAAAAAACCGGCAAAGCCGGGGGGCTTTCCAAACCGGCGCAGCGAAGAGAACGCGAGCGGGAAAAACGGTATCAAAGCATTCTTGATGCGGCGGAAACCCTTTTTGCCAAAGAAGGTTTCCCCAAGGCCAGTATGGAGCGCATCGCCGATTCCGCGGAAGTATCGGTGGGCGCGGTCTATTTTTATTTTAAAAACAAAGAGGATTTGCTGGTCCATCTGCTGGATCAGATCGGCTATAAATTGCGGAAGTTTCTGGGCACCGAGTTTGAAAAAACCGGGGAGTCCTTTGAAGGTTTTCGTAATGCCGGGTACCGGTTCTTTGACGAGTTCTGCCCCAAATATCCGCAGAAAGTGGCCATCATTTTCCGGGAGTCGGTGGGCAAAGGGCAGGCGGTGGAGGACCGGCGGCGGGAGATTTTCGATAAAATGACCGGGGATGTTCTGCAGGCCCTGAACCGGGTCTGCGATAACCTCGGCCACTCGTTTAAAAGCGGTTATGCCGCGGAAGTGATTGCGGTCAGTGTAATGGGAATTTATGAGCGGGTGGCTTACAAATACTTATTCTGGCAGGAGAGTCCGGATGATTTGCGAACCATCGGCAGGGATGCAGTCGATTTTATTATCGGCGGCGTTCAAAATCTGTTTCGTGAGGCGTAATGCATTTAAAAGGAGGTCTGCACGTTCACACCACCTGTTCCGATGGGGATCTGTCCATTCTGGAAGTGGTGAGAACCTACGAGAGCCTGGGGTTTGATTTTATCGCTTTGACCGATCATGATTTTTTAATGCGGCCGGGGTGTTATAACGGGATCGAAAATATCCGGACAGACATGATTCTTTTTCCCGGTATTGAGCTGACGGTGTTTGAGAAAGGATATGTCCATGTCAACCGGATTTCCGGTGGACAGGAGGTACTGCATATTTTCAATCATCCTTCGGAACTGGATCTGCCCATGGATAAGGCCATCGATCGCATTGCGGGGGTGGCCCGCCAGTTGCCGCTGGATGCCGTGGAGATCACCTCCAAGGGGTTCCGTACCCCGGAGTTTGATATTCCGGAGATTCCGTATCCCAAGGTGGCTACCGACGATTCCCACACCCGTATCGGGTGCGGCCGGGCCTGGATTGAAATGGAGTGCCCCAAGGAAAAAGACGCCATTCTGCGGGCGGTGAAAAACGGCGATTTCTGGAATTGTTACGCGGAAACCAGGCGGTTTTGAAACAATTGGAAATTACGAACGCGGATAATGACGAATGCTCTATAAAGATGTTGACAATAATTCGTTTCCGCATTCGTAACGTATAATTCGGAATTCATAATTATCGAAACTAGGGAGGAGAAGCAATGGCAAGACGAGTCGGTATTTGCGCGGCGGCGCAGACAAGCTTCGAACATGACAAATGGTACGCGCGATTCCAGGGAATGGCCCTGGAAGTACTGGAATCGCTTCAGGCCAAGACCGGCATCGGGTTCGAGGGCGGAGACCGGGGTGTTGATATGACCATCAGTGTTTCGGATGATGTCTTTGACGCCCGGACGATTTCCAATTGCGGCATGACTGATGTCCTGGGTGGCCATATGCGTTGCGAGGAAAAGGTGGCCTCGGAAGGGATCCAGGCGCTGTATTACGGTCTGGCCGCTATCCAATCCGGTCATTGTGATATTATCATGATTGTCGGGCACTGCAAGGAGTCGCAGGGGCAGAGCCGCAACATGGCTACTCATGTGGCTTTTGATCCCTTTTTTACCCGGCCGCTGGGTCTGGATTATCAGGCGGCCGCCGGCTTGCAGGCCCGGGCCTATGCCGAAAAATCGGGCATCACCGAGGAACAGCTGGCCCGGGTGGTGGTCCGGTCCCGGGAAAACGCGCTTAAAGGCCCCTATTTCCCCGAGGTTGTCACGACCACTGCCGAAGAAGTCATGGCTTCCCCCATGCTGGTGGCCCCGATTCGGGAGATGCACGCCTATCCGGTTTCGGACGGGGCGGTGGGCATGGTCCTGGCCGCGGAAGAAAAAGTGCAATTTTTGACGGACAAGCCGGTCTGGATTACCGGGGTCGGCAATAATATGGATCATTTTTTTCTGGGGGACAGAGATCTGGCTTCCACCACTATTTTGAAAAAAGCCGCGGAGCGGGCCTATAAACGGGCCGGGATCGCTGATCCCCGTCAGGCCTTTGATATTATCGAAGTCTCGGATATGTATGCCTACCAGCTCCCCCTGTGGATGGAGGGGCTGGGAATCTGCGAAGACGGCCAGGGCGGTCGCTGGATTGATTCGGGCGGTCCGGAAAAGGATCATGTCAATCTCTCCGGGGGGACGCTGGCCGGCAATCCCATGTTGCTGGGTGGATTGGCGGGGGCTGCGGAAGCGGTTTTCCAGCTCCAGGAGGAAGCCGGCGAACGACAGGTGGACAAGGTGAAGACCGCTTTGGCGCACGGCGTTATCGGGCCGGCCGGGCAATTTCATTCCGTGGTTACACTGGCAAGGGATTAGGGAGGCATCGCATGAAAAAAAATCGTAACGTAGGTATTGTAGGCGTAGGGCAGTCGGTCTATTCCAGCCACCGGGAAGAGGTCAACCAGCCGGAACTGGTCCGGGAGGCAGTGGTGGAAGCGCTGAATCACGCCGGAATTACCATGGATGATGTGGACTGTATTGTTCACGGCAATATGGAACTGTTTGAGATGGTGCATCAGCCGGACCTGTGGCATTCGCTGGGATCCGGCGCTGTCGGCAAGGAGACCCTGCGGGTAACTACCGGCGGGACTACCGGTTCCACGATCGTCTGTGCCGCAGATCATCTGGTGGCCTCCGGCATGCATGACATTGTCATGGCCATCGGGTTTGAAAAGCTTCAGGAGGGGCACACCACCGGCGGCATTACCAATATGGCCGACCCCCTCTGGTCGCGGCAGCTCCAGACCGGAGCGCTGACCGGTATGACTGCGGCGGATATGATTAATGAGTTTGGTGAACAGCGAGCCAAGCGGGCCTCCATGCGCTATCGCGTGCATATGGACAAGCACGCCATGTTAAATGACAAGGCCCATCGCCGGTTCGGCCTGGAGTTTGATCAGATCGACGAAATGGCCGAAACCTCCCCGGCGCTGGTGGGCGAATTGCGACTGGTGCATATGTGCTCCCAGAGCGATGGAACCTGTGTGATTATTTTTGCCTCGGAAGAAAAAGCCAAGCAGTTGTGTAAACAGCCGGCCTGGATCAAGGACCATGTCACGGTGCATCGCGAAGAGTATTTCTGTGTTTTCGGTCTGGATACTCCGGTAAAAATGACCCATCGCTATGCCGCCGAACAGTTGTATGAGCGCAACGGCATCAAAAATCCCCGAAAAGAGATCGATCTGTTCGAAATGTATGATCCTTCCAGCTGGTGGGGGCTGGACTGGCTCCGGGAGTTTCTGCTGCTGGAAGGCGATGAACATCTGAAAATGGTGGAAAATGATGAGATTGCCATTGACGGCGATTTTCCGATTAATCCCTCCGGCGGGGTAACTTCTTCCAACCCCATCGGCGCCACGGCCATCGTGCGGGTAGCCGAGGCGGCCCTTCAGATCATGGGGGACGCCGGCGGACACCAGGTGCCCAAAACCGTAAATCAGGCCCTGGCTTCGGGATTCGGGGGGACGCTTTGGAGCGTACTGTTTCTGTTGACCCGGGAGGCGCCCTCATGGGAGGAAGGGTAAGGGAAATCATGAAGGATATCCACAATACAATCACAACAACGTGCGGGATCAATATTGGGAGGTTGTTATGAATCTGGGCGATTTTTATACAAAAGCCGTCGAACGTTATACGGATCTGCCGTTTTTGCAGTTTTACGACGAAACGGTAACTTACGGAAATTTGCTGGAGCGGGTCTATGTGCTGGCCAATGCGTTGCAGAAACAGGGGTTTAAGAAGGGAGATTTTATTCATGTGCTGGTGCAGAACAGCCCCGAGACCCTGATTTCCTATTTTGCCATTCACATGATCGGGGCGGTGGCCGGACCGATCAACGGCTGGTGGAAAGCCCCGGAAGTGGCGTATCTGCTGAATGACTCCAAGGGAAGGGGCCTGATTATTCAGGACCAGTATGTGCCGATTTTAAACGAAATCCGGGACAAGTGTCCGGATCTGCAGACCGTTATCGAGGTGGGCGACAATCCGGCGCCGGAGCATATTCCGTATTCCAAATTGCTGGAGGAAGGAGCTCCGGCTTCCATCACCTGTCCCTGCGACGAAGAAGACCTGGCCTATATTTTCTATACCTCCGGGACCACCGGCGACCCCAAGGGGGTCCTGCTGTCCCACAAAAATGTGATTGCCGACAGCAACAGCATCAATCGGGGACTGAACACCGAGGAAAACATGACCTTTCTCTGTTTTCTTCCGCTGTTTCATGTCAATGCCATGCTCACCTGTACTTCCAGCATGGACAAGGGCCATCAGATCGTGCTGCGCAAACAGTTTTCCGCCAGTGAATTCTGGGAAGTGGTGGACAAATACAAGGTGAACTTCTGGTCGGCGGTTCCGGCGGTATATCAGATTCTGCTCAGCGATCCCGGCCGTCAAAAATATGACCTGAGCTCCCTGCAATTCGGCATCTGCGGGGCGGCCCCGCTGACCGCCGAGACCATGAACAGTTTTGAAAAAACCTTCAACGTGCCCATTGTGGAAGGGTATGGTCTGACCGAAGGCACCTGTGTCAGTACCATCAATCCCCGGGACGGCGTGCGCAAGGTGGGTTCCATCGGTCTGGCGCTGCCCGGCCAGGAGGTCAAGATTGTGGACGAAGAGGGTAACGAAATGCCGCCCAACGAGTCCGGCGAAATTGTCATCAAGGGTGACAACGTCATGCAGGGCTATTATAACAAGCCGGAAGAAACCGCCAAAACCATCAAGAACGGCTATCTCCATACCGGTGACGTGGGCATAAAAGATGAGGACGGGTATATTTTTATCGTGGACCGCAAAAAAGACATGATCATCCGTGGCGGTGAAAATATCTATCCCAAGGAGATCGACAATCTTCTGGCGACCCATCCCAAAATCGCCGAAGCCGCCACCGTTGGTGTGCCCGACCAGACCATGGGCGAAGAGGTCAAGGTTTTCGTCATTGCCGAAGATGATTCTCTCACCGAAGAAGAGGTCATCGCTTACTGCAAAGAGAATCTGGCCAACTTTAAAGTCCCCAGATACGTAGAAATTATGGAAGGAGATTTTCCGCGGAGCCCCATCGGCAAGGTGCTGAAAAAGACCCTGCGGGAATGGGGCCTGGACGGGGCGCCCAAAAAGGAAGGTCCCCAAGTGTCGGTGGCCGATATTTTCGGCACCATGGAAGACCGGGTCAACCCCGACGGCGTGGCCGGCGTCAAGGCCAACTACGGGTATGTTATTACCGGTACCGGCGGCGGGGAGTGGACCGTCTGTGTGGCCGACGGCCAGGTGGAGGTCAAGGAAGGCCTGCACAATCCGGATGTAACCACCACCTGCAGCGCCAAAGACTGGATTGCCATTACGCTGGGGGAACTGGACGGCATGACGGCCTTTTCTTCGGGAAAATTGAAGGTGGACGGTGATCTGGGGCTGTTGACCAAAGCCACCGAGTTTTTTCATCCCTATCAGCCCCCGGCGCCGGAAGTCACCGTGGCCGGTATTTTCGGCACCATGGAGGAGCGCGTGAATCCGGATCAAATTACCGGGGTTACCGCTAATCTGGGGTATGTCATTACCGGCGAAGGCGGGGGAGAGTGGACGGCCTGCATCAAGGACGGCACCGCCGAGGTCAAGGAGGGCCTGTACGATCCGGATGTAACCACCACCTGCAGCGCCGAGGACTGGGTGGCCATTACTTTGGGCAAGCTGGACGGCATGACGGCTTTTTCCTCCGGCAAGCTCAAAATTGAAGGCGATATGGACCTGTTGGCCAAGTCCGCCAAGTTTTTCAAGAAGTATCAACCGCCGGGGGCCAGACAGGAAGAAGAGCTGGTTTCTTTGAAACAGATTCTGTCCATACCGCAGCGGTTTGCCACCGGACCGGTCATGGGAAAATTTTTGCGGGCGCTGATCGATAAAAAGATTCTGGCCAATAAGTGCCCCAAATGTGGTCGACGGCAGCTTCCGGCCCGGGAAGTCTGCGCGGAATGCGTGGTCCGGGCGGATCAGTGGGAAGAAGTCGGGCCGGAAGGCATGATTTGTACCTATGATATTGCTTATTACGCCAGCCCCGACCCCCTGACCGGAGAAAGCCGGGAGCCCCCGTACTGTTCCGCCCATATCCTGCTGGATGGGTGTGTGGGGCATGAAACCCTCTGGCATGAGATTAAAAAGGAAGATATTCCCAGGGTCAAGGAGCGGGTTCGCGTCCGCCCGGTCTGGAATGAAGAGCGGGTGGGCGCCATTACGGATATCAAATATTTTGAAGTGATCGATGGATAGAGGAGCGTGTTATGACTACAGATAAGGAAAACAGCTTTATTGTCGAGGGAAAACTGGCGCTGCCGTATCAGTATTTTGCCGGTCGTACCGGCAGCCGCTTTCTGATCGCCCTGCGGGATGACAAAAAGATCCTCGGCAACAAGTGCGACCAGTGCAACAAAGTGTTTATTCCGCCCCGCTCGACCTGTGAGCTTTGTCTGTCGGAGATCGGGGACAACTGGGTGCCCCTGGAAAACAAGGGAACGGTTACCGGGTTTACGGTTATCAATTATGAAGAGCCGCATCAGCCGGTCAAGCCGCCGTATATTCTGGCCCTGATTCAACTGGGTGGCGCGGACACCGCGCTGACGCATATTGTCAAGGATATACCCGTTGACCAGATGGAAACCGGTCTGGAGGTGGAAGCGGTGTTTGCCGACGAAGATACTTCCACCATTTTAAATATTGATCATTTTCGACCAATTGGTTGATGCGTTACATGAGTTAAGGAGTTATTTGAGTTGAATGAGTTAGTGAGTTGAGGTTTACTCCTTTTTAAGGCAACACCCGGAAAAAGAGGAAGCCGCCGATTCATGAAACCCATAAAACGCATATAACTCATAAAACTCAAAGACCAGGGGGTGAGTATGAAAAGGCGAGTCGCAGTCTGTGCCGTGGCGCAGATTAAGAACGAACCCGATATCTGGTATAAGCGTTTTCAGGGCATGCTTTTTGACTGTTTTGAACCGATTATTGCCCAGACCGGGGTCACCTTCGACATGGACGAAGGTATCCGCAATGTGGTGACCTGTTCCGACGATGTTTTTGATGCCCGGACCATTTCCGATAACGGTATGACCGACGCCGTGGGCGCCCATTTCCGGGGTGAGGAAAAAATGGCCCAGGACGGGATTAACGGCGTGGGCTATGCCATGTCTTGCATCCTTTCCGGTCATGATGATCTGATCCTGCTGATGGGGCACTGCAAGGAGTCTCAGCCGGAGAGCCGTCACATGTGCACCAATCTGGCTTTTGATCCCTTTTACTGCCGGCCGCTGGGAATGGATTTTCTCAACGCCGGCGCTTTGCAGGCCCGGGTGTATATGGAAAAATCCGGGGTGACCGGGGATCACCTGGCAAAGATTGTGAGCCGTTCCCGGGAAAACGCCGCCCGTAATCCCTATGCCCGGGATAATGAGAAAGTTACGCCGGAAGCGGTGAAGGAATCTCCTTTGATCGCCGATCCGTTACGGGAGCTGCACCAGTATCCGCCAACCGACTGGGCCGTGGGCATGCTGCTGTGCTGCGAAGAGCGGGCGCACGAGTTTACCGATAACCCGGTCTGGCTGACGGGTTTTTCCAGCACCATGGACAGTTATTTTCTGGGGGACCGGGAGCTGACGTCAAATTTCGCCCTGAAGCAGTCCGCGGCCAAGGCCTACCGTATGGCGGGGATTACCGATCCGGCGGCCGCCTTTGATCTGGTGGAGCTCAATGACGCTTTGGCCTATCAACTGCCCATGTGGGCGGAGGGGGTCGGTCTGGCCGAAGAGGGGAAGGGGGGCGCCTGGCTGGATGCCGACGGCATGGACAAACACCGCGTGAATCTTTCCGGCGGTATGCTCAATGGCAATCCATTGATGCTGGGCGGACTGGCCCGGGTGGTGGAATGTGTTCTGCAACTGCGGGGTGAAGCCGGAGAGCGGCAGGTTAAGGGTGCTTCCCGGGCGTTGGCCCAGGGGACCACCGGCCCGGCCGGGCAGCATCAGGCCGTGGTAACACTTGAGAGGTAAGGGGTGAATTATGGCACATCGTAAACGCAACAGACAGGTGGGAATTGTCGGCATCGGCGAAACCAAGTTCTCCAGTCACCGGGAAGATGTCAACCAGCCGGAGATGCTGCATGAGGCGGTTGCCTATGCCCTGGAAGATGCCGGTCTTTCCCTGGACGATATTGACTGTACGGTGCACGGCAACATGGAGTTGTTTGAAATGGTGCATCAGCCGGATATGTGGCATACGCTGGGCTCCGGTGCTTTCGGCAAAGACGCCTTTCGGATTACCACCGGCGGAACTACTGGCGGGACGCTGGTGGCGGCGGCGGACAACCTGGTGGCTTCGGGTATGTACGATACTGTCATGGCCATCGGGTTTGAAAAGCTCCAGGAAGGTCAGACCACCGGCGGGATTACCAATATGGCCGATCCCTTGTGGGCCCGGAAGCTGCAATCCGGCGCGCTGACCGACCAGGCGGCGCGCAAGCTCATCGCCGAATTCGGAGAAGAGCGGGCCCGCCGGGCGGCCATGATATACCGCATCATCATGGACAAGCATGCCTGCTTAAATCCCAACTCGCATCGGGCGTTCGGTCTGGACTGGGATCAGATGGATGATCTCATGCAGAACTCCCCCCCGCTTATCGGAGACCTGCGGCTTATCCACATGTGCTCCCAGTCCGACGGGGCCTGCGCGGTGATTTTTTCCTGCGAGGAAAAAGCCAAAGAGATTACCGACAAGCCGGTCTGGGTCCGGGATCATGTTACCGTTCACCGGGAGGAAACCCTGAATTTGTGCAACAATTATTATCCCAATGACACGACCCATCAGTTTGCCGCGGAACAGCTGTATGCCCGCAATGGAATTGATGATCCCCTGGAATATTTTGATGTGTTTGAAATGTACGATCCTTCGGCCTGGTGGGGCCTGGACTGGCTGAAGGACTTTTTTCTGCTGGAAGACGATGAACACCTTCGTCTGGTGGAAGAAAAAGAGATTGCCATTGACGGAAAAATTCCGATCAACCCCTCCGGGGGGGTGACCGCGGCCAATCCCATCGGAGCCACCGCCCTGGTCCGGGTGGCGGAAGCGGCCAAGCAGGTGCGGGGTAACGCCGGCCCGCATCAGATCCCGCGGCCGGTCAATCATGCCCTGGCCTCGTCTTTTGGCGGTACCATGTGGACCGTGCTGTTTATGCTGGAAAAAGAACTCGGCTGGTAAGGGGGCCTTATGAACGAACAGGAACAAGTAACGGTAGCGGAAATATTCGATTCCATGGCGGAACGTTTCCGGCCCGAAGGGGCGGCCGGGGTAACCGCCATTTTTGGATACAATATCAAAGAGGTGGGACAGTGGCGTCTGGTGGTGGATGACGGCGTCATGACATTGGAATCCGGCGCGGATCTGTCCGATTGCGAAGTGATTCTGTATACGGACAAAGATACCTTTATCGGTCTGAATCTGGGCAGGGTTGACAGTGCCGAAGCCATGACTGCCGGGAAGTTGAAAATTGACGGGGACATGGCCCGTTTCGGCCTGACTGCCAGGATGTTCCGGAGATTTACCATGCCGGGGCAAGAGGCGGTGGCCGAAGAGGAACTGCTGTGTTTGAAAAAGATTATTTCCGTCAAGCAGAAATTTGCCACCGGCCCGGTCATGGGTACTTTTTTGCGCGCTTTGCAGGAGAAAAAGATTCTGGCCATCAAGTGTCCGGTCTGCGGGCGACTGCAGTCACCTCCCCGGGAGGTCTGTGCCGTCTGCCGAGTCCGCAACAACGAGTGGGTGGAGATCGGTCCCAAGGGGGAGATGCGGATGATGGAATACTGTTATTATGCCAGCCCGGACCCTTTGACCGGAGAAAGCCGGGAAACCCCCTATGGGGCGGCCGGTATCCTGCTGGATGGCTGCCAGGGGGAAGAGGTCTTCTGGCATCTGATTCGGCCGGATCAACTGGACCAGGTAAAAATGGGCATTGTTCTGGGGGATCAGGTTGTTCACGGCAGCCGGTTGCGCCCGGTCTGGGCGGAAAACCGCACCGGCAGTGTGGAAGATATTCAATATTTCGAACTTGACGAATAAGGAGGCGGCCATGAAAAAAGGTGTGGATTTTGGAGATGCCTATACCATTGAAGGAAAGATGGCGCTGCCGTACTCCTATTTTGCCGGTCGGGTGGGCAGTCGGTTCATTACCTCTTTGCGGGACCGGCACAAAATAATGGGGGTCCGTTGCGATACCTGCGGTAAAGTTTTTGTCCCGCCCCGGCAGACGTGCGAGAAATGTTTTTCCGATATCCGGGAAAACTGGGTGGAACTGGAAAATACCGGGGAGATTGTCAATTATACGGTTGTGCGTTACCGGGATGGTCATCTTCCCAAAGAGCCGCCGTATATTCTGGCGCAGATTCTGCTGGACGGCGCTGACACCCCGCTGACCCATATTGTGGCGGGGGTGGCTCCCGAGCAGGTGACCATCGGTCAGAAGGTTCAGGCGGTGTTTGCCGCGGAAACCACCACCACCATTCTGGATATTGACCATTTCGCGCCGGTATAAGTCAACACCGTCGAAATTCCGGCCGGCAATCGGAATTTTGCTTGCCCGGCAGCGGTCAACACGTTACAGTAACAACAGGGAAAGTCAGGAACGTTCGGCGATTTTTTAAGCGTGGGAAAACATCGCTTCGGCAGTCCTGCCGAAGAGGCTGCCGGCACAGACGGAAACCTGATGAGCATACTGAACGGATTGGCCGTTTTATTCAATGTTTTGCTGTCGCTGACCGCAGCCGGCCACGCGTTGTTGCGCAAACGAACCCCGTCTTCGGCCCTGGGATGGATTGCGGTCTCCCTGATGTTTCCTTTGGTGGGGCCGTTTCTGTATTTTTTATTCGGCATCAATCGGGTGCAGACACTGGCCCGGAAACTGGATGACAGAGGTCCCGCAGAGCGGCTGGACTGTCAGGAGTATGAAGAGGCCACCGCCAATGTCGCGCTGAAGGCGGCGGAGCTTTCCCTGCCGCGATCGTTTGCCCAGATCGCCCGTATTTCCGATATCGTCACCCATCTGCCGCTGGTCGGCGGCAACACCGTGGAGCTTCTGCCCAACGGGGAAAGCGCCTATCCGGCCATGCTGGAAAGTATTCGGCAGGCCGAGTCGTTTGTTTTTCTGGTGACCTACATTTTTGAGACCAATCAGACAGGGCGGCAGTTTATTGACGCTCTGGCCCGGGCGGCGGCGCGTGGTGTGGATGTGCGGGTAATCATTGACGGGGTGGGGGAATACTATTGCTGGCGCCGGGCGGGTACGCTGCTGCAACGCCGGGGCGTCCGGGTGGTCCGGTTCCTGCCGCCGCGGCTGCTGCCGCCGGCCATCCGGATCAACCTGCGCAATCACCGCAAGATATTGATCGCCGACGGGCAGGTGGCCTATACCGGCGGCATGAATATCGGTGACCGCCATCTGGCCCAGAATGTGCGAAACCGGAAACGGGTGATTGATCTGCATTTTTGTTTGCAGGGACCGGTTGTCATGCAGATTGAGCAGACCTTTCTGGAAGACTGGGCGTTTTGCACCGGTGACCGCTCGCAACCCCCGCCCATACCGCCTTCGCCGGTTTCCAGTGGTTCGGCGGTCTGCCGGGTGATTACGGACGGTCCCAACGAGGCGGTGAACAAGCTCAACACCATTATTGCCGGCGCCATTTCCTCTTCCCGGGAGGAAATACTGATCATGACGCCCTATTTTCTGCCCTCGGCGGAGATCATTTCCGCCCTCCAAAGCGCTGCTTTGCGCGGGGTGGCGGTCAAAGTGGTGCTGCCGAAAAAAAACAATCTTTTTTTTATCGCCTGGGCGACCAATAATATTCTGCGGGATCTGGTCTACTGGGGCATCAATGTGTATTATCAGCCGCCGCCGTTTGTGCACAGCAAACTGTTTGTGGTGGACCGGCAATATGCCCAGATCGGTTCGGCCAATTTTGATCCCCGCAGCCTGCAACTGAACTTCGAATTGTCGGTGGAAATTTATGAAGCGCAGGTGGCCCGCACTTTGGCCGGACATATTGAAGAGCAGGTACAGAAATCCACTGCGGTTTGTCTGACGGAGGTGGAACAGCGCCCGCTGCTGGTCAAGATCCGGGATGCCCTGATGTGGCTTTTTTCACCCTATTTTTAAAAGAGCCGGTCCTTCCTTTATTCCAGATGAATGGTTGGTCACCGTTTCGGCCCCGGATGTTTCTTTGTTTTGTTTTTTTTCTCTATGGACAGCGCGGCTTTTGTGCGCCGAAGCATCGGGCGGACCGGTATGTTCAGGAGCCCGGTGTTTGACAAGAAGGCGATGCATTGTTTGGTCCCTCTTCTCCGTCCGTATCGAACCTGCCGGCCGTTTCTTTCCACCCGGGTGACAAGACCGATCAGTCCGGATTGTTGAAACCATCCATCTTTTTTATTACTGTTGTCACCTTTTAACAAGTATCGCCGATTGTCTTTCTTGATGATCCGGTGTATCAGCAGGGAATCCGAGAGCGCAACATATGCCGCAACAATGTCGCCCGTGGTTAACCCGCGGGGCGGTAGCGGTGAGACCGTAATGGTGTCGCCGTTTTTGATAAACGGCGACATACTGTGACCCGTTGCCTGAAAACGAAAACCGGCGTTTTTTGCCAGCACGGCTTCCATAAGGCCGGAAAGGGTTTTTCCGGATATCTTCAGTGTTTTGCCGGAATAGCTGTTCACGATGGCGGTTCCTGATGCCTTGGATACGGTGTTTGTAACGGCATAAGACGGCCGCTG
>CAZWCS010000044.1:0-31697 GCA_964632805.1 uncultured Desulfobacterales bacterium | reverse complement strand
AATTTTCCCGCCCAAAACAAATCAGGCACCGCCCTTAAGACGGCACCTGATTTTTTGTATATTTCATCACGGTTTCGACGCTACGTCATTGATTCTGTGGTAAAGACGATCTCATCCCCGGCCACATCCGCAATAACTCTATGATTTTCCGGCACTTTACCCTCCAGTATCGCCAGGGCCAGGGGATTTTCAATATATTTTTGAATGGTCCGTTTCAGGGGCCGGGCACCATAGACCGGATCATAGCCTTTTTCCGCGATAAAATCCCGGGCCTGCGGCGACAGCTGCAGATCAATGCCGCGCTGGGCAGTCCGTTCCGCCAGCCGTTGCGTCTGAATCGAAACGATTTCCGCCAGTTGTTCCCGGGTCAAATTATGGAAAATAATGGTTTCGTCGATCCGGTTTAAAAATTCCGGTTTGAAGGTCCGCCGTAACTGCTCCGAAATTCGCTCTTTAATCTCTTCCACCGGAGCCCGGGACAACTCCTGAATCATCTGGCTGCCCACATTGGAAGTCATAATAACCAGGGTATTTTTAAAGTCCACGGTTTTCCCGTGGCCGTCGGTCATGCGGCCATCATCCAACACCTGCAGAAGGATGTTGAACACATCCGGATGGGCTTTTTCAATTTCATCAAACAAGATTACCGAATAAGGGTTTCGGCGAACACTTTCGGTCAGATAACCGCCTTCGTCATAGCCCACATACCCCGGAGGCGCCCCGATCAGCCGGGCCACGGAGTGTTTTTCCATGTATTCGGACATATCCACCCGGATGACCTTCTGTTCGCTGTCAAAGAGGAAGTTGGCCAGGGCTTTGGCCAGCTCGGTTTTGCCGACACCGGTGGGGCCGAGAAAGATAAAGGAGCCGATCGGCCGGTTGGGATCCTGAAGACCGGACCGGGACCGCCGGACCGCGTTGGATACCGCGGTAACCGCCTCCTTCTGCCCGACCACCCGCCGGGCCAGACGATCTTCCATCTGCACCAGCTTCTCCCGCTCTCCTTCCAGCATTTTGCTCACGGGAATACCCGTCCAGCGGGAGACCACGGCGGCAATGTCCTCACTGTCCACTTCTTCTTTGAGCATTCGTTTGCGGCCCTGCAGTTCGGCCAGGTCTTTTTCCGTCTGCTCCAGCTGACGGTTAAGTTCGGCGGTTTTGCCGTACCGGATTTCGGCGACCCGGGCAAAATCCCCCTGCCGCTCCGCCTGTTGCTGTTCAATGCCCAGTTCGTCAATTTGCTGTTTGATCTGGCGGATGGTCTGAATAAGCCCTTTTTCTTTTTCCCAATGGGCTTTCAGCGCCGCATGGATTTCTTTCAGATTGGCCAGCTCCGCTTCCAAAGATTCAATCCGTTTTTTGGCGTCGGTGTCGGATTCTTTTTTCAGCGCTTCCCGTTCAATTTCCGCCTGGGTGATTTTCCGATAAATTTCATCAATTTCCACCGGCATGCTGTCGATCTCAATCCGCAGCCGGGAGGCGCATTCATCCATGAGGTCAATGGCCTTGTCCGGCAGAAACCGGTCGGTAATATAGCGGTCCGACAGGGTAGCCGCGGCCACCAGGGCGGAGTCCTTTATTTTTACCCCGTGGTGGACTTCATACTTTTCTTTCAATCCGCGCAAAATAGAGATGGTGTCCGTTACGTCCGGCTCACTGGTCAATACCGGCTGAAAACGCCGTTCCAGAGCAGCGTCTTTTTCGATATATTTGCGGTATTCGTTCAGGGTGGTGGCTCCGACGCAGCGTAAACTGCCCCGGGCCAGGGCCG
This sequence comes from uncultured Desulfobacterales bacterium, assembly GCA_964632805.1. Classification (GTDB taxonomy): domain Bacteria; phylum Desulfobacterota; class Desulfobacteria; order Desulfobacterales; family Desulfosudaceae; genus CAZWCS01. Next base: position 29,926 of record CAZWCS010000044.1, on the reverse strand, counting down.
GTTTCAGCATGTTGGAAGCATCCATGGAGCCTTCACTGGCGCCGGCGCCCACCAGCGTATGCAGTTCATCAATAAACAGAATAATTTCGCCTTCCGCACTCTCAACTTCCTTAACCAGCGCTTTCAGGCGGTCCTCAAATTCCCCCCGGTATTTGGCGCCGGCAATCAGGGCGGCCATATCCAGGGCGACCAGACGCTTGTCTTTCAATCCTTCGGAAACGTCGCCGGCCACCACCCGCTGGGCCAGCCCTTCCACAATGGCGGTTTTTCCCACTCCGGGTTCGCCGATGAGAACGGGATTGTTTTTGGTCCGCCGGGACAGGACCTGCACTACCCGGCGGATTTCTTCGTCCCGGCCGATAACCGGGTCCAGTTTTCCCCGCCGGGCCAGATCGGTTAAATCCCGGCTGTATTTGGCCAGGGCCTGGTACTTTTCTTCCGGGTTCTGGTCGGTAACTCTCTGATTTCCTCTGAAATCCAGAAGAACCTGGAGCGCCTTGTCACGGGAGATGCCGTGGGCTTTCAAAATTTTGGCCGCTTTCCCGTTTTTTTCATCGATGAGGGATAGAAAAATATGATCCACCGTTACATACTGATCTTTCATGTTGGCGCACTGGGAAAAGGCCGCGTCCAGCACCGCCTTCGTCCGCTGGGAAATATAGGGCTCCACCGAGGGGCCGCTGACACGGGGCATATTTTCAATGGCGGCTGCGATTTCCTGAGCAATGGTTTTGGCGGAACCCCCCAATTTTTCAATGATTTGAGAAACAATCCCCTCACTGTCATCCAGCATGGCGGCCAGAATGTGTTCCGGTTCAATCTGCTGATGGCCGTTATCCGCCGCAGCCGTCTGGGCGGCCTGTAAAAGTTCCTGCGATTTAATGGTCAGTTTATCCAAACGCATCTTTTGCTACCCTCCTTGCGATTATTTGCTTATCAGTCATTCTAACGGTTACAAAAACTGTTCCCCATCCCAGCGTAGGAGATGGAAACTGGTCGTTTTTTTTCGTCAGGTACTTTATAATATAAGCATGAATAAAAGGAATTCAATCTGGCAAAGGCGGTGGGCAAGCAGGTGAGGCTATTTTTTCTTCAGATATTTATCAAGCAGTTTTAACAGGTTGTCTCTTTTAAAGGGTTTGCTGACATAATCGTTCATGCCGGCTTCCAGGCATTTCTGGCGGGTTTCGGTAAAAGCATCCGCAGTCAGGGCAATAACCGGCATGGTTTTCCCCATCTCCCGGATTTGCCGGGTCGCGGTATAGCCGTCCATCTCCGGCATAAGACAATCCATAAAAACCAGATCATATTCTTTTTGCGCCACGGCCGCCACGGCTGCCTGGCCGTTGGAGGCCACTTCAGCCGTCAGGCCCAGCTTCCGGAGATAATTCACCGTAATTTTTTGATTAACCGGATTGTCTTCCACCACCAGTATACAGTTGCTTCTGGCAAAAGCCGGTTCTGCCGGATGTCCGGAAGCAAACCTCCGCCGGCCGGAGTTGGTCTGGTCGCCGGCAGACAAAATCATAGCCAGACACCGGTGAAGATGGTCCCGTTTTATCGGTTTGGTAAGGTAGCCATTATAGCCCATCGCTTCCAACTGAGCCGCTTCTCCCCGTTTTTTCATGGGCATGATGCCGATCAGGGGCAAATGCCGATGGGCGGAATTTTCCCTTAAATTCCGAATGGTTGTTTCGTAGTAGAAGGATTCGGCGGATTTGGAATCCACCAACGCCAAGTCAAAAAAGGTTTGCGAATCCGCCGCTGCGTTTACACATTCCTTTGCCTGCGCCGGGGTATGGGCTGTTGTCAGAGAAACCGGCCAGGTCTGCAGATAAAGCTGCAAGACGGTAAGAGTGAGAGGTGTGTCGGTGACAACCAGCAGGTTTTGGAGGGGCATGGAAACGAGTTCCTGCGAAATTTGTATCCCGTCGGAAGCGCTTTTTTCAAAACAGGCGGTAAACCAGAACCGGCTGCCAACTCCGACTTTGCTTTCCACGCCGATATCTCCTTGCATTAATTCGCACAACCGTTTGCAGATGGAGAGCCCCAGCCCGGTTCCGCCGAATTTTCGGGTGGTGGAGGCATCCGCCTGGGAAAAGGGCAAAAACAGTTTTTTCTGGGCACTGGCACTGATCCCGGAACCGGTGTCCTCCACGTCGAAGCGGAGAATCGTGCCGGTGTCACGGGTATTTTCCGCAGCCGGCTGGGAGACCGTAACCGTAACCTCACCTTGCTCGGTGAATCGCAAGGCATTGCCGATAAGATTCAGAAGTATCTGACGCAGGCGCTGGGGATCACCTTTGGCAATTGCGGGAACTTCGGTGTGAATAAGCGAAGCGATTTCCAGCCCTTTTTGTTGGGCTTTTATGGCGAGAAGCTCCGCCACGTTTTCAACAGCGGCACGCACGTCAAAATCAATTCTTTCCAGCACGATTTTCCCGGCTTCCACTTTGGAGTAGTCGAGGATATCATTGACAATTGCTGCCAGAGAATCCCCCGATACTTTAATAGCGTTGGCGTAGTCCCACTGCTCATCGTTCAAGGCCGTGTCCAGCAGAAGGTCCGCCATGCCCATAATGCCGTTTAAAGGGGTTCGAATTTCATGGCTCATGTTGGACAGGAATTCACTTTTGGCCAAGGTGGCCTGCTCCGCCCGTTTTTTCATTTTTTCCAAGTGATTGATGGCTTCTTCCAACTCTTTCGTGCGTTCTTTTACCCGTTCTTCCAGTTCGGTGTTAATTTTGCGCACTTCCAGTTCGGCTTTTTCTTTGTCGCGTATTTCCGCCTGCAGTTTTTCCAGCGTCTCCTGCAGCTGCTGGGCCATGGTATTAAAGGCATACGCCAGTTCCCCGGTTTCATCTCGGTTTTTAATATGTGCCCTTTGCTCCAGGTCACCTGCGGCAATATCATGTGATATTTTCGATAGTTCTTGGATAGGACCAACGATCCGCCGGATAACAATAATGACCGCTACCGAGGTAATGAAGGCCAGTACAATAAACAGAATCAGACCGCTGTATCGCTGGACACGAGTCTTTTGAATGATACGTGCATTGCCGTCAATAAGCGTCTGGGTCAGATTACCGGAGACTTGATTCAAGGAATCGGTCAGTTGTTGCTGGGTCTGAGAGAGTTGTTTCAGTTTTTTTTCCATGAGCTGGTCAAGTGCAAACAACTCTTTTCCGGCATTGGTATACACTCGGTGGGCGGTCTCACTCCACTTTTGGTGGCGGGCAAGGAAATCCCGTATTTTCTGCCGTTGCTCGGCGGCGATAGTCTCCCGGCCGGCAATGGCCTGCAGCAGTTTCTGCACCTGTGACCGCCGCAGTTGGGCGGTATCCAGATAGTTGGGTTCGCCATAAATGAAGGAAGATTCGTACGCTTTTTTCTGCCGGTCAAAAGCGTCCTGGGCGTTCTGGGCTTGAATGACGGCCGGCAGAAGTTCCCGGGCGGTGAAAGCCAGATGCTGTTCATTCAGGGCGCCCAGGTAAAAATTTATCGCAGTGGTGGCCATATAGCCGATCAGAATCGTGCTGATACTGAGCAGTAATTTGGTCGATATTTTCATGGGCCTGTATTGCTACGGTTTGGTATATCACCAAAAAGCAACCGCGCCTTTCCCCTGAGACGATTTTTTGAACCACGAATCCCCTGCCCGGCGTATTCACACTGGTTGACACCACCTATCATATTATAGCCCAGGAAGGGAAAAAGACAAGCAATAGCCGAATGATTCCGTGGCGACAAAAAAAGGATGCCCCCCAACCGGCAACAGATTCTACCGGCAATTATGGCCCGCAGGACAGATAGGACCCTTTGCTGACAAAGGAAGACTAAGCCCGGTATTTTTTGGCCCGGTCCAGTTCCCGTTTGGCATCTTTCCGCTTCAGGGATTCCCGTTTGTCATATTTTTGTTTGCCCTTGGCCAGCGCCAGGGCTACCTTGGCTTTGCCGGATTTAAAATAGACCCGCAGGGGAATCAGGGAAAATCCCTTTTCGTTTACTTTGCCGTAAAGTCGCTTGATCTCCTGTTTGTGAAGAAGGAGTTTGCGCGGCCGGTCCGGTTCATGGTTGTCATAAAACGCAAATTTATAGGGACTGATGTGCATTTGATAAAGAAAGACTTCGCCGTTTTTGATTCTGGCATAGGCATCTTTCAAGTTGGCCTGACCATTACGCAGGGCTTTGACTTCTGTGCCGCGCAAGACCAGTCCGGCTTCAATTTCATCCTGAATAAAAAAATCGTGTCTGGCTTTGCGGTTTTCTGTAACGATTTTTATGTGATGATTCTGCACGGTTGTTTCCCGGCGCGCTGTTCGGTTTTTTATCTATAGATAACTACAGGATATTACCCGGCGTTTGCGGAAGTATATGGCCGAAGGTTTCTTCTACCAGGCGGGTGATTTCGGCGGCGGTGGTTTGCTGAAAAACCTCCCCGATAAATTCCCGGGATTCTTTGGCGCGCAACAAACGAATGGTGTTTTTGATGATCGGAATAGAAGGGGGATTCATGCTCAGATGTTCCATGCCCAGGCCCAGTAATATCGGGATGTTGATAGGAGCACCGGCCATTTCACCGCACATGACAACTTCTACCCCTTTGGCCTTTCCCACCTCAACGACCTGCTGAATCATGCGGATAACGGCCGGATGGAGCGCCTGAAACAGATGGGCGACCTGTCGGTTACCCCGGTCAATGGCCAGCGAGTACTGTACCAGGTCGTTGGTGCCGATGCTGAAAAAATCCACCATATCCGCCAGCATATCAGCGATGACTACGGTAGCGGGAACTTCGATCATGGCCCCCACCTCGACATCCCGGTTATGTTCAAGCCCGTCTTTTTCCAGGGAGTCGGCTGCTTGATATAAAAATTCCCGGGATTGGGACAATTCTTCACAACTGGATATCATGGGAAACATGATTTTTACATTGCCGAAGGCCGCCGCCCGCAGTATGGCCCGAAGCTGCGTTTCAAATATATCGGGGCGTTGCAGACAGAAGCGTATGGCGCGGAGGCCCAGAGCGGGATTGGCCTCATCTTCCGTCTGGCTGTAGGCAATTGCTTTATCCCCGTTAATATCCAGGGTACGAATGGTGACGGGTTTGGGGGCAATCGTTTCTACCGTTTTTTTGTATTGCAGAAACAATTCTTCTTCTTCGGGAAAATTGTTGCGGCTTAAATAGAGAAATTCCGTGCGGAAAAGCCCGATGCCGTCGCCGCCATACTCCTGAACATGTTCAATCTCGGCGGGAAGCTCAATGTTGGCCATGACCTTCAAAACCACGCCATCTTCGGTCTTGGCCGGAAGATGGCTGCTTTTGGCGATATCGGCTTTATACTGGTAATACGCATCCTGGCGATTCTGGTATTTGATGATGGTTTCGTCGGTGGGATTAACAATGACCACACCGTTTTCACCGTCTACAATGATGATATCATCACTCTGAATAATGGAAGTGGCCGTATCAATTCCCAATACTGAAGGAATATCAAGCGTTTTGGCGATGATGGCGGTGTGGGAAGTACGGCCGCCCCGGTCGGTAATGAATCCTTTGATTCTGTCCAGTTGAATTTGACTGGTGTCGGCCGGGGATAGATCGTGAGCCACCAGAATAACCCGTTTATCGATTTTGCTGATTTTTTCCTTGGTCGTACCCATCAGGTGCCGCATAATCCGTTCGGATACATGGGCAATGTCCGCCCCCCGTCCCTTTATATACGGGTCGGAAATGTCTTTAAACATAACTTTTACGGCGGAGACGACTTTTTTCAACGCCCATTCGGCGTTTACTTGTTCTTTTTCAATGGTTTCAATGGTTTTTCCATAAAGCATTTTGTCTTTATACATAACTTTATGGGTTTCCAGGATGTGGACATGTTCGCGCAGATCTTCGGGAATTTCTTCTATTATTCTGGACAGTTCATCTTTAGCGCTTTTCACGGCGGCTTTAAAACGATTGACTTCAGCAGGAATATTTTTCTGATTGATAAAATATTTTTCTACCACCTCCACGCCGGTGGTATCGGTATCAAGCAGGTAAGCTTTACCGATGCAGATTCCAGGTGAGCCGGCGGCACCGATCAGCTTGATCTCCTCTCCCGTATTTTTGGGTGTCTCAGCCATATAATCTTATTCTCCAAATCCGGATGTGACCAGCTCCACCAGTTCTTCCAATATATTCATATCTTCCAGCGTGTCCGCCATAAAAGTTATCGTTTCGCCCCGGGCGCAGGCCAGCGTCAGAATATCAATTACACTGGCGGCATCCACTTGTTTGTCGCCAGCCCGTATCCAGACGTTTTTTTCGGCATTACCGGCGATTTTTGCTACTTGCGCCGCCGCCCGGGCGTGAAGCCCCAGTTCATTAATGATGGTAACTTCTTTTTTGACTATTTTGGCTACCTCTTTTTGAAATTTTTATTACAGTATCATATGGATGCAGTTTCTGTCAATTCTTTGCTTCATATCAAAGACGGCAAATCGTAGCATAATTTCGGAAAAAAACAGACGGAAAAAACCGGTTTTTTTGAAACACTACCGAATTTCTGGTATACTGTGCAATACAATCACGAAAATGCAGGAATTTTATATCAGTGCCAGCATTTGCTACACTTCTGCCGCGCCCGTTGGCCCCTGGTGATACCATCGGTGTGGCCGCCCCGGCCGGGACCTTTGCGGCTCAACGGTTTCAAGCGGGCCTCGATGTTCTGGACAAACTGGGGTTTACGGTGGCAGTTCCGAAGCCGGTATACAATAAAAAACGGTATCTGGCCGGTTCGGACGCCGATCGGGCGGCGGTTGTCAATCGTCTCTTCGCGGACCCATCCGTCCGGGCGATTTTCTGTGCCCGCGGCGGCTTTGGTGCCATGCGGCTGCTGCCGCTGCTGAATTTTTCTGTCATACGGAAAAACCCCAAAATTCTCGCCGGTTTCAGTGATATTTCGATATTATTGACAGTCATTGCAAAAAAGACTGGATTGGTTACCTTTCACGCGCCGGTGGTCACCTCTCTGGCGGAAGCGGATGCGCCTACCCTGACTGCCTTGATGTCTGTTTTGACCTCCCGGCAAGCGTTGCGCCTGAAGCCGGAGAAGCCCCTGATTGTGAGAGGCGGACAGGCGGAGGGCGTTGTGCTTGGTGGCAATCTGGCCTCAATATGTCATCTGATTGGCACTCCCTATCAACCGAACTTCGACGGGAGCCTGTTGTTTCTGGAAGAAACAGGCGAAGCGGCTTACCGTATCGACCGAATGCTGACGCAGATGCGGCTGTCCGGTTGCCTGGAAAAAGTAGCTGGCCTTTTATTGGGACGATTTGATCGTTGCGGGCCAAACGAGGTTATTTATGAAATTGTGCAGGAACACGTTTCCGGCAGTATACCGATCCTGGGTGGGCTGGACATCGGACATAACGGGCTGAATCTGACACTTCCCGTGGGGTTGCGGGCCACAGTGAATACGGCGCAGGGTGTTCTGGCATATCACGAATCTGCGGTCTCCTGATGACAGTGGGAAACGTTACAAGGGTGCAGACCTTGATGCAGGAAGGCGTACGAAAGGGCGTCTTCCCCGGAGCAGTGCTTTACGTAGGGATCGGCGAACGGGTGGTCCTGCACCAGGCTTACGGACTGGCGGATATCACCAGCGACCAGCCCATGACTGTCAATACTGTCTTTGATCTGGCTTCGCTGACCAAACCGCTGGCAACCGCTCCGGCTGTCATAAAACTCTTTGATGCGGGATGGTTATCCCCGCAAGATGCTCTCGGTTCTGTGTTGCCGCTGTTCGCCGGGATAGACAGAAAAAACATAAACATAGCGAATCTGCTTTGTCACACCGCCGGGTTCCCCTCCCATAAACCATTTTATCACGACCTGTCCTGCCTTCCCCCCGGGCCGGAAAGAAGAGAAACGCTGCTGCGTATGGTGGCGGCGGAGCCGCTGGTTTGTCTTCCCGGCCAAAACGTCATTTACAGTGATTTGGGGTATATAACTTTGCGGGGAGTGGTGGAAGCGGTGACGCGGGAACGATTGGATCGTTTTGCAGCCCGAATTTTGTATCAACCGCTGGGCCTGTCCGATCTGTTTTTTGTTGATCGGTACAACCGGCGGTCCCGGGATGACCGAGAGTTTGCCGCCACCGAATTCTGTTCGCGCCGCAGAATTCTGCTCAAAGGTGAAGTGCACGACGACAATGCCTATGAGGCCGGAGGCGTTGACGGGCAGGCCGGATTATTCGGTACCGCGCAGTCAGTGGCCGGATTGCTGGCCGAACTTCTATCGGTCTATCACGGCGGGGAAAGGCAGTATCTGCTGAACCGGCAATGGGCAGCCGGTATGCTGGAACAACAGGGACAAACCGGCCGGACATGGGGATTTGATATGCCGGCGGCCGGGGGTTCCGCGGCAGGCCGATTTTTTTCTCCCACCAGTATTGGACATCTGGGGTTTACGGGAACATCCGTCTGGGTGGACGTTCCCCGGAAAATCATCGTAGTGCTGTTGACCAACCGGGTGCATCCGGATCGGCATAATGAGGCGATCCGGGCTTTTCGGCCCCGCTTGCACGACGCCGTCATGAGCGCTGTCCTGTCGGAGCAGAAAAACAAAGAAGGTTGCCGCCACGGAAAATAAGGTTGGAATATCCGCATGGCCATGCTATTTTGAAGGCCGGTCGTTATCCGTTGCCAGCGGTATCGACACTGTTGCTGCGAAAGGATGTGGGTAGTGAAAAAATATACCTATACCGGCTTTTTTACAGCCGGCTGCATTATTGTGCTTTTTTGGACGGTGATAACCGCAGGCGCCGAATCTCTATCTGAGGAAAAGGAACTCACCGCCGAAAAAATTCTTCAAAAAATTGAGACGGTCTATAACTGCGAGAGTTTTTCCGCCGCGTTTGAGCAGACATCCACCCTGGAAGCCATGAATATTACCGATACCGCCTATGGCCGGGCAATCTTTAAACGCCCTCAGAAAATGTTCTGGGAATATAAAAAACCGGTGCCCCAGGAAATTATTTCCGACGGCAACATGCTGTGGGTATACAAACCCGAAGATAACCAGGTGCTGGTGGGTAAGGCCCCGATTTTTTTCTCCAAAGGAAAGGGGGCCAGTTTTCTGGCGGACATCCGCAGCATCCGGCAGGACTTTATCGTTACCCGGGCGGATGAGAAGCGCCCGGAGGACAACTGTTACGTTCTGCATCTGGACTGGAAGCAGAAAAAGTTTGATCTCGGCGAAATTTATGCCTTTATCTCGAAAGAAACCTTTCACATTGTCAAGGTGGAGACAATTACGACCTATGGAGACCGGACCGTTTTGACTTTTGACAACATTCAACTGGACCGGCATTTTGACGATGAACTGTTTACTTTCGATATCCCGGTAACCGCAGAGATTATTTCGCTTGGGCAGTAAGTCCCGAAGTGCTTGCAAAGTATGCAGATGTCCGGTGAGATGGATCAATTATGGATTTAATGCAGGCAATCGCACAATTAAAAAAGGAAAAAAACGCCGTCATTCTGGCGCACAACTATCAGCCGCCGGAAATTCAGGACCTTGCCGATCTGTGCGGGGATTCTCTGGAGCTTTCGTTAAAGGCCGCCCGAACCGAAGCCAAAGTTATCGTTTTTTGCGGTGTGCATTTTATGGCGGAAACCGCTTCCATTGTCTGTCCGGAGAAAACCGTGCTGCTGCCCCGGCTGGAGGCAGGCTGCCCCATGGCCGACATGATTACCCCGGAGCAACTGCAGGTCCGGCTTCAGGAACTGGGAAATATCCCGGTGGTAACCTATGTGAATTCACCAGCCGCGGTCAAGGCCCTTTCCCACATCTGCTGTACTTCGGCCAACTCCATCAAAGTCGTCAAAAGTCTGCCGGATAAAGAGCTGTTAATGACCCCGGACCGGAATCTGGCCGCCTATACAGCGGGATTTACGGATAAAACCGTGCATATGTGGGAGGGGTGGTGCCCCATTCATGACAATCTGCGGGCCGAAGATATTCAGGCAGCCAAAAAGAAACACCCGGAGGCCCTGATCATGGCCCACCCGGAATGCCGGCGCGAGGTACTCGAACTGGCGGAAGTAGTCAAGAGCACTTCCGGTATGCTGTCCTATGCGGCCGAATCACAGACGAAATCTTTTATTGTGGCCACGGAAAACGGCCTGCTTTACGCCCTGAAAAAGGCCTGCCCGGAAAAATCGTTTTATCCGGCCACAGAAACCATGATCTGCGCTGATATGAAAAAAATCGCGCCGGCCGATATCGTTCGCTGTCTGGAAACCATGTCGCCCGAAGTCAGGGTGCCGGAAAATGTCCGGAAAAAGGCGTTGGGGGCGGTGGAGCGGATGCTGGCTCTGGTTTAGCGGTTGTCTTCTCTGTCTCGGTCAGGATTCCGATAAAGCCTCTTCGGCAAAGTTGGCATTGGTGTATACTTTCTGCACGTCATCGCAGTCGTCCAGCGCCTCCAGAAGCCGCAACATCTGTTCCGATTCGTTTTTTCCCAAATCCAGAGTATTTTGCGGCAGCATGGTAATTTCGGCAAAAACGTAGGGAATTCCCGCGGCCACCAGCGCCTGGCGGATCATTTCAAAATCTTCGATTTCGCAGATGATTTCAAAAGCGGCCTCAGAATCCCGCACGTCTTCCGCCCCGGCCTCAATGGCGATTTCCATCAGGGTCTCCTCCTCGGTTGCCTCCCGAGCCACTTCGAGGTAGCCCTTTTTATCGAACATCCAGCTGACGCAGCCGTTTTCCCCCAGGTTGCCGTTATGTTTGCTGAAGATATGGCGAATTTCGCTGACGGCGCGGTTTTTGTTGTCGGTCACCGATTCCAGCATTACCGCGGCACCGCCGGGGCCATAACCTTCATAAGTGGCTTCCTCGTAGTTGACCCCTTCCAGTTCGCCGGTCCCCTTTTTAATGGCTCGCTCGATGTTTTCCTTGGGCATATTTTCGTCTTTGGCCCCCTGGATGGCGGTTCGCAAGCGGGGGTTGGTTTCGGCATCACCACCGCCCAGGCGGGCAGCCACGGTAATTTCCTTGATCAGCTTGGTAAACACCTTGCCGCGCTTGGCGTCTGCGGCCTGTTTCTTATGCTTGATGGAAGACCATTTATTATGACCGGACATCCTCGTTCTCCTTTTTTTCTAATCCAATGACATAGGTCTCCCGGCTGTCGCTGCGACAGGCATCGGGCTTAAAAATTTTGTGTCTGGTAAATCTGTTTTTTACCATATTTGTAAAAGTTTGAAAATCTTCTCCCTGAAATATTTTACAAACGAAATTGCCGCCCGGGCGGAGGCTCCGGGCGGCAATTTCCAGCGCGGCCGTTGCCAGATAAAAAGAGCGGGCAGCATCGGTCTGTTTGCTTCCGGTAGTACTGGGCGCCATGTCACTTAAAACGGCGTCCCAACAGGCGTCACCGATTTGTTCCCGGCTTTCCGGCGCCAGGATGTCACCGACCAGAACCGTCACCTGCGGCGGAAGGTCCACAGTTACGGGTTTCCGGTCAATACCGCTCACCATTCCGCCGGGGCCGACCAGTCTGGCCGCATACAGGAGCCAGGAGCCCGGGCTGCAGCCCAGATCAAACACGCTGTCGTTTCGTTTGATGATACCGAATTTTTTCTGGATCTCCTGCAGCTTGTATACCGAGCGGGCAGGATAATGTTCGGCCCGGGCCCGACAGGAAAAAGAATCGGGCCAGCCCCGACGGTTTCCGGTTTTTTTTCGACGCATAAGGCTACCGATGATAACCGTAAAATTTTTCTGACTCCGGATTACCCTGTCTGAAAAAGGGCTGCAATCGCCGCGGACACTGTGCGGACGCCCTCAATAGTAAGGGCCTGGTCTTTTGTCAGTCGCTTGACATTGCCGTGAGGCAACAGGCAACGGGTGAATCCCATTTTCTTGATTTCCGCCACCCGGGTCTGCACATGACTGATGGCCCGGACCTCGCCGGTCAGGCCGACTTCACCCAGAACCACCGTACCGGCCGGCAGGGGCCGATCCAGGAAGCTGGAGGCCACAGCGGCGATTACGCCCAAATCCACCGCCGGTTCATTGATCTTTACCCCCCCGGCCACATTAACAAAGATATCGTAGCCCATCAGGGCCATACCCAGTTTTTTTTCCATTACCGCCACCAGCAGGGCCAGCCGGTTCTGGTCCAGACCAAGTATAGTCCGGCGGGGGGTGGCCAGACTGGTGCGACTGGTGAGGGACTGCAATTCCACCAAAATGGGGCGGGTTCCCTCCATGCTGGCCGTAACCACCGAACCGGCGGAATCCTCCGGACGCTCGGACAGAAAGACCGAGGAGGGATTGCTTACCTCGTCCAAGCCGGTGGTTTTCATTTCAAAGACCCCGATTTCATTGGTGGAACCGAACCGGTTTTTCACTGCCCGCAAAATACGGAAAACTTGATTTTTGTCCCCCTCAAAATACAGAACGGTATCCACCATGTGTTCCATGACCCGGGGGCCGGCAATGGCACCTTCCTTGGTTACATGACCGATCAAAAAGACCGGAATACCGGTTTTTTTGGCCAGGGTCAGGAGGCGCAGGGTGGCCTCGCGCACCTGCCCCACGCTGCCCGGGGCGGAGGAAAAGTTTTGGCTGTCCATGGTCTGAATGGAGTCGATGATCAGCGCCGCCGGCGGGTTGGCTTCGGCCAGGGCCAGGATCGTTTCGAGGTCGGTTTCCGCGGCGGCCAGCAGATTTTCGGACAGGGATGCCCCCAGCCGTTCACTGCGCATCTTGATCTGTTTCAAAGATTCTTCCCCGGAGACATACAGGACGGTTCGACCGGCCGCGGCTAATTTCCGGGCCGCCTGTAGAAGCAGCGTTGACTTGCCGATCCCCGGGTCGCCGCCGACCAGAACTACGGAACCGGCCACGAGGCCGCCGCCGAGGACGCGATCAAATTCATGAATGGATGTTTGCAGGCGCGTTTCCTCCGCCAGGGAGACTTCATTAAGCGCCACCGGCGAACTGGATTTGCCCGGACGACGGAAAGCGGACTTTCGGGACCCGGAATCCCCCGGCTCTTCCACGAAGCTTCCCCAACTCTCGCATTCCGGGCAGCGCCCCATCCATTTGGGAACCTGATGACCGCAGTTTTGACAACAAAAACGGGTGGCGGTGTTTTTCATAATTATTTTTCGTCTGTAAAAAAATCTGCAGTTATTGCGCCAGGGGGTTTTCCGTTATGCCGGTATCATCTCCGGCATCCGGCGCCGTTTGCTGCTCCTCGGTGGCCCGGGACCCCGGCACAGACGGGGATGGAGTAGCCGTTGCGGGGGAGAAACTTTCGGCATTCTCTATTCGTTGTTGCAACTCCTGAATCTGTTTTTTCAGAATTTTCAAATCCGCTGCTATCGCTGTGCGCGTTTTTTGTTCATAAACGCCTATTACCCGCTCCAGCTCACTGCGGGAGGCTTTTTCCCGGTCCATTTTATTGATTGACTCCCGCAGGGTGACAATATTTTTGTTTAAAATATCGTTCTGTTGCCGGTTTTCCGCGGCGGTTTCCAGAACATCCGCCACTTGTTTGCTCCAAGTGGTCAGGTCTTTTTCAAGTTTGACAATGGACCGGGCCAAACTGTCCCGCGAGGTTTTGGCAGCGTTGAGGTTGTATTGCACCTTTTTAATAACCGTCCGGTTGTTTTCAATTTCCGGCAGCATATTACTCATCCGCGTTTGCAGGTTTTTCTGGTGCTGATTGAGATCCGCCATGCGCATTTCCAGCACATGGGAAATCTCCTTGATTTCACTGGTTCCAATATCCCGATAGCTGCTGACTTTTTCCCGGATGCTGAAATAGGCAACGACCACAATAACAGCAATCAGGCAGGGTACGATGATGGAAAGAAACGTAACTTTCCAGCCCAGGCTGTCGACCTTACTTTCCAGTATCTCCTGCGCATGATCGGCTTCGTGTTCTTTTTTGTCAAAGGAGACGGTAAACTCCCGTTGATCGTTTTCCTCCATCATCGAATCTTACTCCCATTCAATGGTGCTGGGGGGTTTGGAACTGATATCGTAAACGACCCGGTTGATCCCGGAGACTTCATTAATAATCCGGTTGGAGATTCTTCCCAGAAGCTTATGGGGCAGTCGCGCCCAGTCCGCCGTCATGGCATCCTTGCTGGTGACCGCCCGAATGGCCGCAATATTTTCGTAGGTCCGTTTGTCGCCCATAATGCCGACGCTTTTTAACGGCAGCAGAACCGCAAAAGACTGCCATAATTTTCTATAATATCCGCCCGCACGAATTTCTTCCTGCAAAATGGCGTCCACTTCCCGCAACAACTCCAGCCGCTGCCGGGTGACTTTGCCGATGATGCGGATGGCCAGGCCGGGGCCGGGAAACGGTTGCCGGTGAACCATTGGTTCCGGAAGACCCAGCGTTTTCCCCAAGATACGCACCTCGTCTTTGAACAGAAATTTCAGCGGTTCGATCAGGGTCAATTTCATTTTCGCCGGCAGCCCCCCCACGTTGTGGTGTGATTTGATCACCGACGTGGGGCCGCCGAAGGCGGATTGGGATTCAATGACATCCGGATACAGCGTACCCTGGGCCAGAAATTCAGCGTTCTGAATTTTACGGGCTTCGGCTTCGAATACCTCCATAAAAACCCGACCGATAATTTTTCGCTTTTTTTCCGGATCGGTAACTCCGGCCAGGGCTTTTAAAAACCGGGTTCGGGCCCGAACGTAACGAATATTCAGGTGCAGATGTTCGGTGAAGGTCTGTTTCAATTGCCGGGCCTCATCTTTTCGCAACACCCCGTTGTCTACGAAAATGCAGGTAAGATTGGTCCCGATGGCCTGGTGAATCAGCAAAGCGGTTACGGAAGAGTCTACGCCGCCACTGAGACCCAGGATAACCTTTCGGCCGTTAACCTCCTGGCGAATGGTGGCTGTAGTTTCCTGGGCAAAGGTTTTCATGGACCAGTTGGCTTCGCACTTGCAGACCGCAAACAGGAAATTGGCCAGCATGGTGCGGCCTTCCCTGGTGTGGACCACTTCGGGGTGAAACTGCAGGCCGTAAAACTGCTTTTCCGGATGAGCAATGGCCGCTTTCACGGTATTTTCCGTAGACCCCAGAATTTTAAAACCCGGCGGAAGTTTGTCTACGGCATCGCCGTGACTCATCCAGCAGGTAGTTTTTTTGCTGACCCCTTTGAATATCCGGCCGGTGTTTTTAACGGCCAGCTCGGCAAATCCGTATTCCCGTTTATCCACCGCTGTTACTTTGCCTCCCAGGGCGTTGGCCATGAAGTGCATGCCGTAGCAGATGCCGAGAACGGGGATGCCCAGTTCAAATATTCTGGAGGATATCCGGGGACTGTCTTTTTCATAAATACCGGCCGGGCCACCGGACAGAATGATACCTTCCGGCGCCATCTCCCGAATATTTTTCAGAGAAAGGCCGGGCGGTTCGATACGGCAGTATACTCGGCATTCCCGCACGCGCCGGGCAATAAGCTGATTAAACTGCGATCCAAAGTCAATGATAAGTATCATCGGTTCTCTCCCTGACCATCACAGGTGGCGATTTGCGGCTTGCATTTTATGTATGCCGGTTGACTATTCCAAAATTCATTAATCTTTTCAAGTTTTTTTTACTGCTTCCTTGACAGGGCAGGGAGTTTCTGATAGAAGAAAAAGCAAGTAATAGGATTTTTTGATCTCCGGAGCATTTCCGCAAACGGTAGTAACCCAAAGTTTATGGTGTGTATAGGCTTTTTCCGAAAAGCCATTGTTTAAACCGGTAACGAAAGGAGACTATCATGAGTGACAGTGTTTACAAGATTATCGATCTGGTCGGGACCAGCACCACCTCGTGGGAGGATGCCGCCAAAAACGCTGTGGAGCGGGCCGCCAAAACACTGGAGGACTTGCGAATCGCGGAAGTAAAGGAATTGGACATGAAGATTGAAAACGGTAAGGTTACGGCATACCGAGCCAATATCAGGGTATCTTTTAAGTATAAAGGATAATCACTCCGGGATTTGAAGCATGGCCGGGCGGTTGTCCGCCCGGCTTTTTTTATTCACTGTCCAGGAACCTTCGGACGGCGTGAAAAGTCTCGCTGATATCATTCCGGATAACGGCATCGGCCATTTCGTCCAGCGGGGTAGCCGTTTTGTTGATAATTACCAGCCGGGCACCGTTTTTTTTGGCCAGCGCCGGAAAACCGGCTGCCGGCTGCACTATCAGAGAGGACCCCACGGCCAGAAACAGGTCGCACCGGGCGGACAGGGCACCAGCTCGGTCCAGGTCCGCGGGGCGCAAACGCTGACCGAAGGAGATAGTGGCCGGTTTGAGCAGTCCACCGCAACCATGACAAACCGGCGCGGGATCTTCCGCTCTGACCCGCTCACAGGCATCATCCATAGATATCTCTTCTCCACAGGAAAGGCACACCGCCGTATGCAGCCAGCCGTGGAGCCGGATGATCGCCTCTTCCGGCACTCCCGATTTTTCATGCAGCCCGTCGATGTTTTGCGTGATCAACCCCAGCAACCGGTTCTGCTTTTGTAAATCCGCAAAAAAGTGGTGACCATGGTTGGGTTCGGCATCGCGGATGGCGGGCCAGCTCTCCAGTTTCTGCCGCCAGTACTCTATCCGGTCCGCCCGGTTGGCAACAAAATCCTGGAACTGGACCGTCCGATTGCGGGCCCAGACACCGTCGGGACTTCTAAAATCCGGAATACCGGAAGCGGTGGAAATACCGGCGCCCGTGAAACCGACGACCTTCCGGGACTGACGGATCCAGTGGGACAGGCTCTTGATTGTTGTCATGACGTTGGTCCTCCTTTTGCCCATTGCTGGCCCTGCCGGGATTTCCTGGCTTCCAGTTCTTTCTGAATGCCAGACAGCGTTGCCTGTTTATCCAAGGCCCACCGCGGTGCCAGAAGTTCCTCGGCGCGCGGATCTCCGGTCAGGCGCTGAATCACAACCTCCGGCGGCAAATGCTCCAGAACATCGCAAACCCGGTTCACATAATCTTCCTGCCCCAGGCATCGAAACTCTCCCCGTTCATACATGGCAGCCAGCATCGTACCCCGGATCACATAGAGCAGATGGAGTTTGATGCCGTGAACCCCCAGTCTCCCCATCTCCCGGGCGGTGTGAATCATATGCCCGGCGGTCTCTCCCGGCAGCCCCAAAATCACATGGGCGCAGATGTGGATGCCCCGGTTCCGGGTTTGTTCTATGGCCTTTTCCACGCAGGCAAAATCGTGCCCCCGGTTCAGCCGGGCCAGGGTTGCGTCAGAGGCCGATTGCACACCGTATTCCAGCCAGACCATATAGCTTCGGGCGTATTCCTGGAGCAAAGACAGAACGGCTTCGTCAATACAGTCCGGCCGGGTACCAATCGCCAGGCCGACGATATCGTCTACCGCCAGGGCTTCTTCATAAAGGTTTCGCAACTTTTCCAGGGGGGCGTAGGTGTTGGTGTAGGCCTGGAAATAAGCGATGAACTTACTGGCTTTATAGCGGCGGGCCAGGGCGGTCTTGCCGGCCAGCAGCTGATCGGTTACCGAGCATCCCCGGGCATGGGCGCCGGAACCCGAGCCGCGACTGTTGCAGTAAATGCAGCCGCCAGTGCCCAGACGACCGTCCCGGTTGGGACAGGTAAAGCCCGCATCAAGCGTGATTTTTTGAACCCGACAGCCGAACACGGTTTTGAAGTAGGAATTCAGGTCCCGGTAGCGCCTGTCTGGTGTCATTTCCTTGATCCCCAATCAAAAAACCGGCAACCGTCAAAATCCGTAAATTTACCTGAACTTGCAATAACAGTCGCCTGGTGCGGCAAACTTGAAAATTATTCCATTTGATCTATAATCTGCCTATTAATATGCTATCCTAACGGTGGTGAAACGGCAAGACAATGGCTTTTTATCCCCGAAAATACGATATTATTGTTATCGGCGCCGGACATGCCGGTTGTGAGGCGGCTCTGGCCGCGGCCCGCATGGGTTGCACCGTTCTCCTGCTGGCTATTGATCTGGACAAGGTGGCCGCAATGCCGTGCAGTCCTTCCATTGGAGGAACGGCCAAAGGCCATCTGGTCAAGGAGATCGATGCCCTGGGGGGCGAAATGGCGCGGATAACGGATCAGACCGCCATTCAGTACAAAACCCTGAATACCCGAAAAGGACCTGCAGTTCAGGCCACCCGCACACAAAATGATAAAGTCCGGTACCATGTCGCCATGAAAGCGGTGCTGGAAGCCCAGTCGGGACTGGAGTTGAAAGAGGGCCTGGTGACCGGCCTGTTGCTGGAAGAGAAGCGCGTCCGGGGAGTGCAGGACCGGAACGGACTGGCGTACCGGGCGGAAAGCGTGATTATTGCAGCAGGGACCTTTCTGGGCGGGCGTGTGCATATCGGGTCCAATTCTTACAGTGCCGGCCGGGCCGGCGAATTCGCCGCCGCAGAGCTGGCCGAGCAGCTACGTAAGTCCGGTTTTTCGGTGGGGCGCATGAAAACCGGTACGCCGCCGCGCCTGGCCAAATCCAGCATCGACTTTACCTGTTTTGCCCGGCAGCCGCTGGGTGAAAACCCCCGGCCCTTCTCTTTTACGGGTACGGCCAGCCGATTGCCGCAGCTGCCGACCTATATTGGTCATGTGGGGCGCGCCGGTATCGAACTGGTGCGAAAGAATCTGTCTCATTCCGCCCTTTATGGCGGCCATATCACCGGCGTACCGGCCCGATACTGTCCTTCCTTTGAGGATAAAGCGGTCCGTTTTCCGGATAAAGAAAGCCATCAAATCATTCTGGAGCAGGAAGGGCTGGATACGGAAGAAGTGTATGTCAGTGGCCTTGGCAACAGTCTGCCGCCGGAAATTCAGGTGGAGTTCGTGCACGCGGTGCCGGGCTTGAAGACGGCGGAGATTATGCGGTTTGCCTACGCCATTGAGTATGATTACATCAATCCTCTGGAACTGCTGCCCACCCTGGAAACCAAATCCGTGGCCGGACTGTTTCTGGCCGGTCAGGTCAACGGCACTTCCGGGTATGAAGAGGCGGCCGCGCAGGGATTGTGGGCCGGAATTAATGCCGCCTGCAAACTTCAACAGCGACCGCCGTTTTTACTGGACCGCTCGGAAGCCTACATGGGAGTGATGATCGACGATCTGGTGACCAGAGGAACGGGTGAACCTTACCGGATGTTTACCTCCCGGGCGGAATACCGGCTGATGCTGCGGGAAGACAATGCCGATCTGCGGCTGACGGAAAAAGGGCATGCTCTGGGACTGGTCAGCGATGAGCAGCTGGAACGGGTTCGGGAACATCAGCGGCAGATCGACCACGAGCGAAAACGGTTGGCCGCGGTGATAATCAAGCCCTCAGAAACGGTGAACACCTGTTTGGAAAAGCGCCGGGCCAAACCTATTCAGACCGGCGTTCATCTGGATCAGCTTTTAAAACGGGCCGAACTGGATTATGAAATTGTCGGAAAGTTGTCCCCACCGCCCGAACCGCTGCCGGAGCGGGTGACCCGGCAGGTGGAAATCGCCGTCAAATACGAAGGGTATATTGACAAACAACTGCGGGAAATCGAAAAATTTAAAGACCTGGAACGGATCCGGATTCCCGAAAATTTTGATTATGCCGGTGTGCACGGCCTGTCCAATGAACTCAAGGAAAAGCTGACAGCAGTGAAACCGCTGTCGCTGGGACAGGTTTCCCGTATTGACGGCATGACGCCGGCGGGTTTGTCGGTCCTGATGATCGCCGTCAAAGCCGCCACCGGCGCTTCTCTGTCTGCTGTAAAATCATGACCCGATCGCAAATCAGCTGGATCCTCTACGATGTAGCCAATTCCGCCTTTGTACTTATCGTTACCACCACCCTGATGCCGATTTTTTTCAAAACTTATGCGGCCGGTGGCCTCAAGGCCGAAGTGGCTACTTCCTACTGGGGATTCACGGTGGCCGCGGCTTCTCTGCTGGTGGCCGGAGCCGCACCGGTGCTGGGAACCATCGCCGACTACCGGGGAAACAAAAAAAGAATCATGACCGCCGCCATTATCCTGGGAATCATGGCGACCCTTTTGTTTCTTTCCGTTCGGCCTGGTCAGTGGCTGCTTTGCCTGATTCTGTATGGCCTGGCCCGCGTCGGTTTTGCCGCAGCCAATCTCTGCTATGATTCTTTTCTGACCGACGTGGCGCCCAAAGCCGAAATGGACCGAATATCCGCCCGGGGATACGGATGGGGATATATCGGCAGTACGGTGCCCTTTCTGCTTTCCCTGGCGGGCCTTCTCATTACTCGCCGGATGTATACAAGTGAAGACTGCTTTCCTGCAGCGGGGTTCGCTGTCGCTTTTGTGATTGTAGCCGTCTGGTGGGGACTGTTTTCCCTGCCTCTGCTGAAAAATGTGCACCAGATGTATTCTGTACCACCCAGTGCCCGGCCGTTTCGGGATTCATTTCTGACTCTGCACGAAACGTTTAAAAAAATCAGGCAATTCCGCGATGTCTTCGTTTTCCTGTTGGCCTATTTTTTTTATATTGACGGCGTATATACCATTATCAGTATGGCCATGGCCTACGGGATGGACTTGAAGCTGAGCCAGACCGCCCTGATCGGGGTCATCCTCTTTATTCAGATTCTGGCCTGGCCCTTTGCCCTGCTGTTCGGAAAGCTGGCGGACCGCTTTTCGGCCCGGCGTATGATTTTTGTGGGCATCGGTATTTATATTCTGCTTACGCTGCTGGCTTTCTTTCTTCCGGTCATTGAATTTCCGGTGTATAAAACCGGACTGTTTTATTTTATGGGGGTTCTGATCGCCTTTGCCCAGGGCGGCATTCAGGCCCTGAGCCGTTCTTTGTTCGGCAAGCTGATTCCCCGGGAAAAATCCGCCGAATTTTTCGGTTTTTATAATATTTTTGGAAAATTCGCCGCTATTATGGGGCCCGCCCTGATGAGCGCGACCACCCTGTTGACCGGGTCCTCCCGGTACGGCGTGTTGTCCCTGTTAATTCTGTTTTTTGTGGGCGGTTTTCTTCTGCTTCGGATTCCCGCTTCCCGTGAGAAATAACTTCTGTACGCGAATATATTTGGTGATTTTGCTAAAGCGCGCCGAAATCTTTGAAAAAGATTGACACCGGGGTCTCCCCGTTGATAAGAAAAATGAACGGTAATCAGATAGCAGGGAGACAGAAAATGGCCGATGCCAGCGACACCCATTGGAAATCTTTTGGATATATACTGTGGATATTCGGTTTTACCGGGTCCCACCGTTTTTATTACGGCAAACCCGTTTCCGGGACCATCTATTTTTTTACCCTGGGAATTCTTTTTATTGGCTGGCTGGTGGACCTGTTTTTGATCCCTTCCATGGACCGTCAGGCGGATCTGCGCTTTTTCGCCGGTAAAATCAATTACAATGTGGCTTGGGTACTGCTTACCTTTCTGGGAGTATTTGGCGTGCACCGCATGTATATGAAAAAATGGATTACCGGTATCATTTATTTGCTGACCGGCGGTCTTTTCGGGCTGGGATATCTTTTTGATTTTTGCACGCTGAACAATCAGATTACCATGATCAACCGCTCCGCATCGGATGCTTGAAGGGAATACATTTGCAGGACGATTCCCCAAAAAATTTTTAAAAAACATGTAGCGGAATTTTATAAAATGTTTTGAATCACTGAATCATTTTATGCTTGACATTCAGAATAATAGAAATAGAATAATAAGATTATACTAAGAAGAGGAGTTGATTGACGCCGTGAAGAAATATACGCTGAGTGCAAAACCGGGGAACAACAAAAAAAGGTGGTATGTGGTAGATGCCGAAGGACAGGTGCTGGGCCGGATGGCAACACAGATTGCCCATCGCCTGCGGGGCAAACACAATCCCATGTATACGCCGCATGTGGATACCGGTGATTTTATTGTCGTGGTAAATGCGGAAAAAATCGTCCTGACAGGCCGAAAGTGGGATAAAAAAATGTATTATCGTCATTCCGGATATATAGGCGGTTTAAAAGAAATAAACGCCAAAAAGCTGCAGGAGAAAAAACCGGAAGAACTGGTGCGCTCCGCCGTAAAGGGGATGCTCCCCAAAAACAGACTGGGCCGGGCGCTTTTGAAAAAGCTGAAAATATATGCGGGACCGGATCATCCGCACGAGGCGCAGCAACCGGAAACCCTGGCTTTTAATTAGATATTTTTCGAGGAGATGTATGGAAGACAGTACTTTTTACGCCACCGGCAAACGAAAAACGGCCATCGCCCGGACCTGGCTGAAACCGGGCAGCGGCGTGATTACAGTTAACGGGAAAAATGCCGACGAATATTTTGTTACCGCCACCGCCCGGACCCTGCTGCGGCAGCCCTTGGCCTACACAGATTCCGTGGAAGCTTATGATATTCAAATTTCGATCAAGGGGGGCGGCATCGGGGGACAGGCGGGAGCCGCCCGGCACGGTATCAGCAAAGCCCTTTCCCTGGCACAGCCGGAACTGCGCGACACTTTGAAAAATGGGGGGTTCCTGGTTCGTGACGCCCGCTGCAAAGAACGGAAAAAATACGGCAAGCGGGGTGCCCGGGCCAGCTATCAATATTCCAAGCGATAATTTTTTCGATCAGATTGTCTTTCTTAAAATTATTACGGCGGTAGTTTCTACCGCCGTTTTTGCTTTATCAGGGAAATTTAGGGCGACGGTAAAAAGACGGGAAGCCACTGCCCGGCAGCCGTTGTCGCTTCCATGCTTGATGTTTTTCCGTTCTTCCTGTATCCTTAACTTATGTAATTATAGAGGTTCTGAAGAGGTCATTATCGTAAAGGACGACTACCGTGGCCGATTCATCGCAACAGATACAAACGATTCTTGAAAAGCGGGAGAAAAGGACGCTGTCCTCTCTGGCGGAACCCAGCTCCCGCGGCCAGCGTCGTCAGCGTGAACCCCTCCTGGAAGAGGATTACCGGCAATCTTTTGCCGTGGATGTAGACCGGATTCTTCACTCTCTGGCCTATACCCGCTACATTGACAAAACGCAGGTGTTTTATCTGGTGGATAACGACCATATTACTCATCGGGTGCTGCATGTGCAGCTGGTTTCCCGGGTGGCCCGGACCATTGGTCGTGTCTTGGGGTTGAACGAAGATTTGATTGAAGCCGTGGCCCTGGGACATGATATTGGGCATGCCCCTTTTGGTCATGAGGGCGAAACCTATTTGTCTGAACTATGCCAAGCGGCGGGTATCGGCCATTTTTTTCACAATGTACAGAGCGTCCGGTTTCTGGACGCTGTAGAGCGGAAAGGCCGGGGCTGCAATTTGTGTCTGCAGACCCTGGACGGTATTCTCTGCCACGACGGGGAAATCCACAACCGTCATTTGATTCCGGCCGGGCGCCGAAGCTTTGCATCTCTGATGGCGGATATGGAACGAAAGCAGGCCGACCCGGCAACCCCGCTATCGCCGATGACACTGGAAGGCTGCGTCGTCCGGCTGGCTGATACGGTCAGCTATGTCGGCCGGGATATTGAGGACGCGATCCGGCTGAAGCTCATTTCCCGATCCGATTTACCCGCTTCCTGCGTCAATTTGCTGGGCGACACCAACGGAAAGATTGTTTACAGCCTGGTGACGGACATTATTACCAACAGTCTGGAGCGTTCGGCCATTTCCTTCAGCCCGGAGGTTTCCGACGCTCTGCGGGAATTAAAGACGTTTAACTATGAACGGATATACGTCAACCCCAAAATAAAGTCTGCTTCCGCTAAAATCAAAGCCTTATTTTCTTTTCTGTTTGAAAACTACTGCCGCGATGTGGAAAGCGGGCGGCACGATTCTGTTATTTTCCGGGAATTTTTGCAGGACATGTCGGAGCAGTATCTGGAAAGTGTCCGTACCCCGGAAATCGTCCGGGATTTTATCGCCGGAATGACCGATAAATATTTTCTGCGGCAATGTCCGGAAAGACTGAAACCGGAGCGGCTGCTGTTATAATGTTGTTTGATGGCAGACCGGGAAAAACACCGGACCGGGCCGCTTTTTGTATATAAATTTCAGTGACTCCGGGATATTTTCGGGCAAAGCGGGGCTTGCAATAGTCGAGGTGGGAAATACGGGGAAAAAAGGGTTGATGGTTTTGGTAAAAGACACTATGGTAAAATAAATCGCTTTTGGTGAGGAGAACTTTCCATGAAAAAAGTCAAGTTCATATTCTGGTTGCTGGTAGCAGGGCTGGCCGCCCTGATTCTGTATCAGAATTGGCGTTTCGTTATTCACGAGCAGCCTTTCCACATCAACCTCGGGCTGTATTCCTATCAGACGCCGCCGATCCCGAATATTGCGCTTTTGTTGGGATTTTTTGTGGCCGGCCTGTTAGTGGCAATCTTGTTCATGTTGCCTGGCCGTTTCAAAGCCAGGAAAGCAAATAAGGCCCTAAACCAAAAAATAAAATTGCAGAATGAAAAAAATGAGGCTCTGGAGCAGGAATTGCGGTCGGCCCGGGCCGAACTGGAAACCACGGCTGCGGCTTCGTCTCCGGCCGCTGCTGCAGTGGAATCCCCCGACGAGGGGGACACGGACTGACGATCAGGGTTGATGGTCACTGGCGGAACTGATATTCAACCATAAGATCGAAGGCGATGGTACGATGAGTTCAGTCAAAGTGACTCCCATGATAGAGCAGTACCTGTCTATCAAGGAGAAGTACGGGGATGCCATTCTGTTTTACCGCATGGGCGATTTTTACGAAATGTTTTTTGAAGACGCCGAGACCGCCTCGGCCACTCTGGAGATCGCCCTCACCTCTCGCAATAAAAACAATACCAACGCGATTCCCATGTGCGGCGTACCGGTTAAATCGGCGGACACCTATATCGGACGGCTGATTGAACACGGCTATAAAGTCGCTGTCTGTGATCAGACGGAGGATCCGGCAACAGCCAAGGGGTTGGTCAAGCGTGACGTAGTTCGGGTGGTCACGCCCGGTATGGTAATTGACAATGAATTGCTGGATCAGGCCGTCAACAATTACATCCTGGCCGTTAGCCGCCATAAGACAGTGCTGGGATTTTCCTGTTTGGATATATCTACCGGCACTTTCCGCTTATCTGAATCATCGGATCGAGATGCTGTCCGGGACGAACTGCTCCGAATCGCCCCCAGGGAAGTGGTTTTTCCTCGGTCGGCACAGACGGATGAAGAATTGGCTGCGCTTATTGACCTGTTTTCCGAAAACGCTTTGACCTTCTGGGAAGATCAGGCCTTTGATTTTTCCACTGCCCGGGATCGGTTGATCCGGCAATTGAACACCCGCTCTCTCGAAGGATTTGGCTGCAACGGCTATAAAGCCGGCGTTAGCGCCGCCGGCGCCTTACTGGCGTATGTCAAGGAAATGCAGAAACAGGAGATCCCCCATTTTGTCAAACTGGAAGCCTATTATATCGGGAACTATCTGCTAATTGACGGCCCCACCCGTCGGAATCTGGAGTTGACGGAAAACCTGCACAACGGCAGCAGCCGGGGAACACTTCTCGAGGTGCTGGACACCTGCGTTACGGCCCTGGGCAGCCGCCTGCTGCGCCAGTGGTTACAATATCCCCTGCTGGAGCGCGAAAAAATCCGGCAACGGCAAGATGCCGTGGAGGAAGCAAAAACGGATGGCCCCGCCCGGTCCACGATCCGGGAGCGTCTGAAAACCGTCTATGATCTGGAGCGGTTGGCCAGCAAGGCTGTCATGGGACGGGCCAATGCGCGGGATTTACTGGCGTTAAAGCGTTCCATGCAGGCCCTGCCGGAGCTGATTGGTCAATTGGCCGGTTTTTCCAGCCCGCTTTTTTCTTACAAAGATTTGTTGCGTCCCGAAGAGCTGGCAAAACTGGAGGCTTTGGCGGCCCTGCTGGAAAATTCCCTGCGGGAGGATGCACCGCCGGTGATTAATGAAGGCGGCCTGATCAAGCCGGAATACAGCGCTGAACTGGCGGAACTGATTTCTCTCAGCCGGGACAGCAAAAGCTGGCTGGCGAGCATGGAAGCCCGGGAAAAAGAAACGACCGGGATCAATTCGCTCAAAGTGCGGTACAACAAAGTTTTCGGATACTATCTGGAAGTACCCAAAACCCATATTGATTCGGTTCCACCACATTACATCCGCAAACAGACCCTGGTCAATGCCGAACGCTATATTACCGAAGAACTGAAAACCTTTGAAACCAAAGCCTTGGGGGCGGAAGAGCAGCGAATGGCCCTGGAATTATCCCTGTTTACCGATATCCGGGGGCAAGTAATCGAGCAAAGTCGATTGTTGTATGCCGCAGCAACCTTTGTGGCCCGCGTGGACCTGCTCTGCAATCTGGCCGAAGTAGCGGACAACAACGGTTATATCCGGCCGGAAGTCGATGACGGCAGCCGGCTGATGCTTGAAGATGGTCGGCATCCGGTGGTGGAAAAAATGTTGACCGCCGAGCGTTATGTCCCCAACAGCATTACCTTGGATGATGAGGCCAACCAGGTTCTGCTGATCACCGGGCCGAACATGGCCGGTAAATCTACGGTTCTGCGACAGGTGGCGCTGTTTGTGGTTATGACGCAGATGGGCTCCTTCGTACCGGCCAAAAAAGCGCTGACCGGAATCTTTGACCGGATTTTTACCCGGGTTGGTGCGCTGGACAATCTGGCGGCCGGCCAAAGCACTTTTATGGTGGAAATGGAAGAAACCGCCAATATTATTAATAATGCCTCCCCCCGAAGCCTGGTGGTTATCGATGAGATCGGCCGGGGGACCAGCACTTACGACGGTCTCAGCATCGCCTGGGCCGTGGCCGAACACCTGCACGATCTTGACGGCCGGGGGGTAAAAACACTTTTTGCCACCCATTATCACGAGTTGACGGAATTGGAGAATCTGCGGCCGCGGGTAAAAAATTTTAATATCGCGGTCAAGGAGTGGAACGATGATATTATTTTTTTACGAAAGCTGGTGGCCGGCAGCACCAATCGCAGTTACGGGATTCAGGTGGCCCGTCTGGCCGGTATTCCGGAAACCGTGATTTCCCGGGCGAAATCAATTTTGTTCGATATTGAAAACGGTGCCGGCGTGGAGCCGGTTCGTCGAAAAATCGAAGCCGGCCGGGAAAAAAAACAGGTTCAGCTTTCCTTTTTTGAAACACCGGAAAAAGAATTGATGGACAGTCTGCGCAACATCAGTATTTCACGCATGACGCCGCTGGAAGCCCTGAATTATTTGCACCGATTGAAACAAAAAGCAGTCAAGCTGGCAGAGGGTCAACCATGAGGCATCAGGTTCGCGTTTCGGTTTTTCTGGGTATATGCTGCATTGCTGTCGCGCTGTTTTCCTGTGCTTCTTCTGCCAACACGATAAAAACCGCCTTTTTTGAGGCGGAAAACTGCTACCAATCCCTTCAGGAAAGTCCCCAAAAGCAGAAATACCGCTCCTATTGGCTGCGTTGTATCAAGCAGTTTATGCGGGTCTATGAGAAAGATCCCGACGGTCTCTGGGCCTCCGCCGGTCTTTACAAAGCGGGATATCTGTATTATGAATTGTATAAGCATTCCTACAAAGCCTCTGATAAACAGGAAGCGATTGATATTTACCAGCGGATACTCAAACGGTTTCCACAGAGCGCTTACTGTAAAAAGGCCCGCAAGCAATTGCAGCAAATCTCCTCTGTGCCGGAAACGGCAACCCGTTCTGCAAAACAACGGGAGACCTCCGCTCTCTCGGCCCGAAAGCTATATGCAGCAGGAGAAAAGTGCTACCGAAAGCTGACCGCAAGTGCCCGAAAAAAGAAATACCGCTGTTACTGGCATGATTGCATTGATGCGTTTTATCAAGTTTACGACCATGATCCCGAAGGACCCTGGGCCGCCGCCGGCTTGTATATGGCCGGAAAGTTGCAGTGCGAACTGTATAAGCATTCCTACCGGGAGGGAGACCGGCAGGAGGGAGCCCGGTTTTTCGCCAAAATTGTTCGGGAGTTCCCTGAAAGCGCCTATCGCGACCAAGCGGCCGCGGCTCTTCGGGATATTCCGGATTCCGGTAAAGCAGACGATTTGTCCCAGCCGGCGGTTGCCGAAGAAAAGCAACCGGCAGCGCCGGACAGGAAGGGGGTCGTGCAGGGGCTGCGCTATTGGTCCAATGTGAATTATACCCGTGTGGTCGTTGACGCGGATCGGGATCTTGCCTATTCTCACAATCTGTTGCGGAAAGATCCAGTTAACGGGAAACCGCCGCGCCTGTATGTGGACCTGCAAAACAGCCGCCTGGATCAGGAACTGTCCCGCAACGTCCGGATTGACGACAACCTGCTTAAAGATATCCGGGCCGGCCAGTTCACCCCGGATTCCGTGCGGGTGGTAATTGACATTAAGTCCTTTGCCAGTTACAACATTTTTTCTCTGAATAATCCTTTTCGGATCGTTATTGATGTCCGGGGGAAAGGAGAACAGACGCCGGTGGCCGGCGACTCCCGCCAAGAGCAGGAAAAGGGGGCTTCCCTGGCGGAACAACTGTCGCTGAAAGTAGGGCGTATTGTGATTGATCCCGGCCATGGCGGACGGGATGGAGGAGCTCCGGGCCGGGAGCCAGGGATTCATGAAAAAAAGGTGGTACTGGATTTGTCCCGGCGTCTGGCGGAAAAAATTCGCCGGGATCTGGGGTACGAAGTCATCATGACCCGAGCAGATGACCGGTTTTTAACCCTGGAAGAGCGCACGGCCATTGCCAACACCAAAAACGCGGATCTGTTTCTTTCCATTCACACCAACGCCTGTTTGTCCCGGGATGCCCACGGCATCGAAACTTATTTTTTAAACCTGGCCACAGATGCGGATGCAATGCGGGTGGCCGCCCGGGAAAATTCCACTTCCGAGAAAAACATCAGTGATTTGCAGAAAATTTTAAACGATTTGATGCAGAATGCGAAAATTAATGAATCCAGCCGGCTGGCCGGGTATGTGCAAAGTTCCTTGTGCGAAAATTTGCGCCGGCATTACAGCCGGATTAAGAATAAGGGAGTCAAGCAGGCACCGTTTTACGTTCTGCTGGGCGCCCAGATGCCGGCCATACTGATTGAAACGGGATTTATCAGCAACAAAACCGAGTGCCGGAGGCTCATCAACGGGACGTATCAGGACAGAATCTGTGAAGGGATTGTCAAGGGTATCCGCGATTATGTAAACCGGACAAAATCCGCGGCTTTTATCCGGCAGGAGAAAGGATAACATCTGCCCTCTGTCTTTTGACGAAAGGCGGATATGGACAAGAAATACGAAGAAATAAGGGCTTTTTTTGCCTGGACGGACAGTCCCCATCTATGGTTGTTGGTCTATATTTTCGGTGGCTTCTTTTTTTAACCGTTTTATAAAGGCCTTCGCTTCTTCCTCGGTACCAAAACGCCTTCTCTCATAGGCACCGTTGCGGTTTATGGTAACCGCGGCTGAAACAATGTTTCCGTGTTGATCTCTTTCTCTCGACAATTTAACTTCCATGTTTTCCTCATTCATCTCGTTTGATAAACAGGGACCGGAAAGCATTACATATTCTATGAATATTCCTTTTTTTATACCCGGCGATGCTGCTGCTGTCAAGATTAAATAGCAAACTGGGCACCGGAAGTGGGCACAAGAAAAAAACAAGGAAATCTATAGACCGTTTCCGGCCGGTATGGTATGTAAACCGGTGAAATTCAAAATAAGCCGTACGGGCTTTCAACAGGGGGCAGGATATGACAGAAACAGGTTGTGCCGGCTTCCGGTGGAGCGGGGTGGCCGCCGGGATTAAAAAAAACGGGCAGAAGGATATGGGGTTGATTTATGCGGATAGGCCGGCCACCGCCGCTGCGGTTTTCACCCGCAACCGGGTCCAGGCTGCACCGGTTGTGCTTGACAGGGAGCGGATAAAGTCCGGCA
>CAZWCS010000043.1:0-32110 GCA_964632805.1 uncultured Desulfobacterales bacterium | reverse complement strand
AACCGGGACCGCAGCCCGTCGTGGGAGTCTTGTAATCCTTCCACCTCGGTGTCAATGGCCTCGTCAAACCAGTCTCGGTCGGTAAATTTCTCCAGCTCAATCTTGTCCCGGAATCGCCGGGAACGAAATGAAAAATGGGATAGATCCGCATCAGCGCCTTTTTGGGTTTAAGGATATTCATGGTCTGGCTGATGAAATTGCGGTAGGGCTTTTGCGAACTGCCCCTCTCCCGCACCTCCAGGGCCACGTCGTTTTCATCTACAAACTGGGAGGCCCGGGCGATGGTTTCGGCGTCTTCCTCGGAAAACCCGGCCCGTTGGGTGATAAGGCCGGTGGCGTAATAATGGAATTCTTTGTTCATGTTGAATTTTTCGGTGGTCTATTGGTTATGATGATATTCAGTGCGTTTTTCGATTTTTGGTATTCGGTAAGCTGTCCCCGGGATTTCCCCGGGATTTCCAAATTCCGGGGACCAGGATACCTGCTGCCGTTTTTCAAGATGCAGTCCCTTTTTCTGTTTTTATTCACAATTTGCCCTGTATCTGTCGGGAATACACACCTCCGGATTGATCTTTTGGGCTCTTTCAAACATTTTTCCGGTTATCACTTGTGACGTTACCAGTGTGTAATGGGTGGTGGTGCCTTCATGCCGGACGTGCATAATTTCCACATAATATTTTTCAGCGCCGGGATAGGGTTTCCAGTTGATCGTATCGGCCATGGTCCCTTTAAAATCGGGGGTGTCTGCGTGGGGCCAGAGCAGTTCGATATTTTTTTTGATCACCATTGATTTTATTGAAGGCAAAAGCAGAGTAGGAAGTGGCGGCGGTCAGGGCCAGCAGGCCAAAAGACAGCAGGGTGGTCAAAACGGCCGCGGCCAGGCCGGTTTTGGTCCAGGGGGAAGCGTCCGCCGCCAGGCCTTTTTTGCCATCCGTTATGGTGCTGATGAGACTGATAACCCATAAAAGAATTATTCCGGACAGGTGGATAATGGTCAGGGTGAGCACGATATGGGAGACCTGTCCGGTCAGATGGTTTGTAGATGCCGGGGCAAGCGGCTGTGTCAAAACCGCCGAAGCGGTTAAAAAAGGATGGAGTGTTGGCACCGGGGGGGTTGGGGTTTTACAGGGAGATAACGATCAGGGTTTCGATGGTGGCCACCAGGTTGCAGAAGGCGTGCAGGACAATGGTCAGCAGGGCCGAGCCGCTTTCCAGGCGGGCCAGGCCAAAGCCCAGGCCGAGGATAAAGATGATGACCAGATAATACAGATCGTATTGCACATGAATCAAGGTCCACAGCAGGGCGGTCACCACAATGGTTCCAGCCGGCCCTAAGGGAGAGCGGCACCAGCCGGAGAAGAGAAAGCCCCGGAAGAAAAGTTCTTCCATCAAAGGGGCGGCCAGTATGATGGCCAGCCAGAGCAGCCAGGGCGGCTGGGCGGTGATGTAAGCGGTCCGCATGAATTCGGGCACCACGGGCTGGCCCACCAGTTTGCTGAACAGGTCGGATAAAAGGATAAAGACCGCCAGGATGAAAAGCCATTTCCGGGCGATTTTTCCGTTGAAGGGTTTGAGCGCGAGGTGGTCGGTAAGACGGGCCCCTTTTTTGATTTTGACAATGCCCAGCAGCAGGGGGGTGCACCCCATCAGGGCGGCCAGGGTGCAGAGGGCGATCACCGTGCCGTGGTATTGCAGAACGGGGATCAGTTGCCGGGCTTCTTCGGGGCTTACCGCGCCGTGATGAATGCCGATATACAGACCGAAAGTGAACATCTGTATCGCCAGGTATATAATGGCGATAATAAAACCCCACAGCAGGGTTCCCACCAGCCCCCAGCGCGGAAATGATGCTTGTGGTGTGGTCATGGCCGGGTTCCCCGGTTCATAAGCGTCCCCTTTTTCTGCTGTTTTTTTTCTTTGCGGGTAGAATGTCCGCCCCGTATTTTGCGTATCAAATGTATTCCGAAAAATCAAGCCGGGCCGGCAAATAGCCATTGAAAAGCCGGGGTCCGGTTTCCGGCCTGAAAAAAATTTTTCGCAGCCGAAATGACCCTCCCGGCGGGGGTTTCCTGTTTTGTATAATTAAATTAAATAGTTATATTCAATACAAACCGGTTGGGGGGATAAGTTTTAACAGGATTCTAACATTTTTCTCCAATTGTTCTAACAATGGCTACATATAACATTAATAACTGGAAAAAGCGGCAGGGGTTGCCGCAGGACGCAAGAAAATGGCGGTTCGCAGGGATCAGCCGGGAATCTGTAATTATTAAAAAGGTAAAAAAAGGAGGAAGCAATGCAAGTTATGGGTAGGGCAGCCGGGAAAAAGGCGATTGCCCTGATAAAAAAGATGGTTTTGGTAGGAATTGTTCTGGGACCGGTTTCGCTGCTGGCCAGCGGTATGTCCTGGGGCGCGCCGGTCGCGGCGGATTTGGCTTCTCCCACGGGCGGTGCCACGGTGAACAACCCGGTAACCTATACCTGGGATGCCGTATCCGATGCCACCTGGTATTACCTGTGGGTAAACGACGCCTCCGGCAACAAGGTAAAAACCTGGTATACGGCCGGTGATTGCGGCTGTGGCTCCGGTACAGGCTCCTGTTCGGTGACGCCGTCGGCGACGTTGTCCGGCGACAGCACCTGGTGGATTCAGACCTGGAACAACAGCGGCTATGGTCCCTGGAGCAGCGGCGGGGCGTTTACCGTGTCTTCAGGGGGAGCGGGAAAACCGGCCGCGGTGGATTTGACTTCTCCGGGCGGCGGCGCCACGGTGAACAACCCGGTGACCTATACCTGGGATGCCGTCGATAATGCCACCTGGTATTACCTGTGGGTGAATGACGCCTCCGGCAACAAGGTAAAAGACTGGTACACGGCCGCGCAGTGCGGTTGCGGCTCCGGCACGGGCACCTGTTCGGTGACGCCGTCGGCGACGCTGTCCGGCAACAGCACCTGGTGGGTGCGAACCTGGAATGACAGCGGCTACGGCGACTGGAGCGACGGCCTGTCCTTTTCGGCGGGTTCGGCGGGAGGCCCCCCGGCAGCAGCGACCCTGACGTCGCCTACCGGCACCATTACCGATACAACCCCCACCTACACCTGGCCGGCTGTGTCCAACGCCACCTGGTATTACCTGTGGGTGAATGACGCCTCCGGTAACCGGATTAAAAGCTGGTATGCGGCCTCGGATTGCGGTTGTGCTTCGGGGACCGGCAACTGCTCCGTTACCCCGTCCACCAGCCTCAGTGCCGGCAATTACGACTGGTGGCTGCGGACCTGGAACGACAGCGGTTACGGCAACTGGAGCAGCGGCCAGAGTTTTACGGTCAGCTCCGGGGGCGGAAGCACTTCGGAAGTTCTGGCCGGCGATATTACCAGCAACATGACACTGACGTCAGACAAGGTCTGGGCCCTGGACGGTCTGGTGGCGGTGAAAAACGGGGCCGTGCTGACCATTGAACCCGGCACCACCATTGTCGGTAAAAGCGGGACCGGCGCCAACACCAGTTACCTGGTGGTTGACAAGGGCTCCAAGATATATGCCAACGGCACGGCCGCCAATCCCATTACCTTTACTTCGGAAATCGCATATAACGGCGGGACCGAGGCACCGGGGCAGTGGGGCGGTTTGACCATCATCGGTAATGCGGCCAATGCCCAGGTGGGTCCCTATGAATGCAATTCCAGCTTTGTGCCCGGCACGACTGACATGGCCGACAACTCCGGCTCGCTGACGCATGTCCATATTTTAAATTCCGGCATCACCATGGAACAGGACAAGGAGATCAACGGCCTGTCCCTGGTGGGCGTGGGCAGCGGTACCACCATTGACCATGTGACCGTGAAACGCAGTGATGATGACGGTATCGAGATCTGGGGCGGTACGGTGAACCTGTCCAACTGCTACGTGGAGTATGCCACCGATGATCAGTTTGACATTGATGACGGTTACTCCGGCACGGTGACCAACCTGACCATCCTGCAGCACACGGACGGCAACGCGGGCATTGAAATGTCCGGGACCACGGCGGCCACCTTTATCGGCTTGAAGATTACCCAGAATTATTCCGATAAAGAGGGCGCCATTTATTTCAAGAAGGACGGGATCGGCGGTCATTTCCAGGATTGTACCATCATTGACAATGTTGATGACGGCCAGACCCTTTTTTCTCAGGGTGATGCCGACGAGGCCAATATCTCTTTTACCAATGTGGCCATCATCAGCCCGGATGTATCGACCAATTTTGTTGATGATGCGAGCGGCGGAAGCGCCACGGATATTGAGGCCAGGTTTGCCGCCGGCACCGGAAATACCGAAACGACCAATGATTTCGAAGTTCTGGCCGGCGATATTACCAGCAATATGACGCTGACGTCAGACAAGGTCTGGGCCCTGGACGGCCTGGTGGCGGTGAAAAACGGCGCTGTTCTGACCATTGAAGCCGGCACCACCATTGTCGGTAAAAGCGGGACCGGCGCCAACACCAGTTACCTGGTGGTTGACAAGGGCTCCAAGATATATGCCAACGGCACGGCCGCCAATCCCATTACCTTTACTTCGGAAATCGCATATAACGGCGGGACCGAGGCACCGGGGCAGTGGGGCGGTTTGACCATCATCGGTAATGCGGCCAATGCCCAGGTGGGTCCCTATGAATGCAATTCCAGCTTTGTGCCCGGCACGACTGACATGGCCGACAACTCCGGCTCGCTGACGCATGTCCATATTTTAAATTCCGGCATCACCATGGAACAGGACAAGGAGATCAACGGCCTGTCCCTGGTGGGCGTGGGCAGCGGTACCACCATTGACCATGTGACCGTGAAACGCAGTGATGATGACGGTATCGAGATCTGGGGCGGTACGGTGAACCTGTCCAACTGCTACGTGGAGTATGCCACCGATGATCAGTTTGACATTGATGACGGTTACTCCGGCACGGTGACCAACCTGACCATCCTGCAGCACACGGACGGCAACGCGGGCATTGAAATGTCCGGGACCACGGCGGCCACCTTTATCGGCTTGCAGCTTACCCAGAATTACTCCGATAAGGAAGGTGCCATTTATTTCAAGAAGGACGGAATCGGTGGTCATTTTGAAAATTGTACCATCATTGACAATGTCGATGACGGTCAGACCATCTTTTCTCAGGGCGATGCCGACGAGGCCAATATCTCTTTCACCAATGTTTCCATCACCAGCCCGGATACCTCGACCAATTTTGTTGATGATGCGAGCGGCGGAAGCGCAGCGGATATTGAGGCCAGGTTTAACGCCGGTACCGGAAACACGGAAACCCAAAGCTGACCCGAAAACAGGGTGCGGCAATAACCATCAGGAAGGTGTTTCGTTGCCGGTTCGCCGGCAACGAAACACCTTTTCCTGGCCGATCAAACGGCTGATGAGGTGCTGATCTTGAAACAATTCAAATGGAAATGCATTTTCCCGGCATTGGCGGCGATGCTCCTTTTGCTGACGCCGCCTCCGCTGGAGGCAAGTGATGAAAAAATGGTGGAATCCATCATGAAGCTGCGCGCGGAGGTGGAATCCCTTTATACCCGGATCGATGAAAACAAAGAAAATTACAAAGCGCAAATGAAATCACTGGCCCTGCAGATTGCAGACAGTGAAGCCCAGATTAACCGGATAAAGACCTCGATCCGGCTGGCGGACCTGGATCTTGAAAAAGTCCGGATAAAAATCGCGAACACGGCCACGGAAAATGTCGAACTCAGGCCTCTGCTGGGAAAAGCTTCCGGTATGCTGGCCGAAAGTATCCGGGCAGGCCTTCCGTTTAAGAAACAGGAGCGGATGTCGGCTCTTAAAAAGATTCAATCAGAGCTCCGGGAAGGTATCATTACGGAAGAAAAAGCCCTGGCCCTGTTGTGGGCCAGTTATGAAGATAATATCCGGCTGACCAGTGAGATCGGTCTGTTTAAACAGAAAATACCGATAGCGGGGGAAAACGTACTGGCGACGGTGGCCAAGATCGGCACGGTCATGCTTTATTTTTCCACCCCGGATGACAAGCTGGGGTATGTCGTCGCGGATAAAGACGGCTTTACCTATAAAACGGTTACGGACAGAGAGGATAGAAAATTGATAACAGCGCTTTTTGCGTCGCTTCAGAAGCAGATACGAACCGGCTACTACAGACTTCCGAATGCGCTTTTAGCAGGGGGCAACCGATGAGAACGTTAACCATTTTACTCCTGGCAATAATCCTGTTATCCGGGCCGGTTTTTACCGGGCCGGAGGCGGCCCATGCGGATGCGTTTTCGGAAGCCTATATGAAGGAGTATACCTTCCTCAAGGCGCAGAAAGATGAGCTCGCCAAAAGACTGGAAAAGGAGCGGGAGCAGCAATCTCTTGAGATAAACAGCGCCAAAAACAAAGTCGATCACCTGCAGAATGAAAAGGTGCAGTTGTCCAAGGAGCTGAAAGAAAAAGAAAATGATATCGAAAAAGCCCGGGAGACGCTGCAGGACAAAACGAGCAACAAAGACATTATCAACAGCTTGATTTCCCAGGCGAAAATGAGTCTGGAAAGGTATGGCGTCAAAATCGATGATACGGCTGTATCCAAAGTGGAAGTGATGCTGGGTGCCTTCAGCAGTGCCGCCAACCTGTATAACAAACTGTCTTCCATTATCGTGGAAAGCGGCCGGTTTTATCGCCTGGACGGTACCATGGCCGAAGGGGAGATTGTCAAAATCGGCAATATCGCCGCTTACGGGATGTCCGCCAAAGTCAGCGGCGCCCTGGTTCCCGCCGGTGACGGGGAGTACAAGATCTGGAACAAAGCCGGCAGCGAGGACGACGCCCGGGCGCTTTATAACGGGGAAATGCCGGAAACCCTGGATATATTTGTCTATGAAAACCTGGACAAAGATGTTGCCTACCAGAAGGAAAAAACCCTCAAGGAGGTCATTGCGGGCGGCGGCATCATCGGGATGGTGATTATCGGCTTGGGCTTTCTGGGCCTGCTGCTGCTTCTGGCCAGGGTTTTCTTCCTGCTGAAAGCGGGCGGAAACGTGAAGAGAATTACCGGGATTGTTTACGAGAAGATTGAGGGCGGGCAGGGAAAGGAAGCCTATCGCGCGATTGCACATTTCAAGGGGTCTACGGCGCGGGTTATCCGGGCCACTCTGCGGAATATAACCGCCGACCGGGAACATATCGAAGATATTATTACGGAAAATATTATCAATGAAAACCGGGCGTTGGACCGTTTCGGCAATTTTACCCTGGTGATCGCCGCGGTCTCGCCGCTGCTGGGACTGCTGGGGACGGTGACCGGTATGATTCACACTTTTGACATCATCACTGTCTTTGGTACCGGCGATCCGAAATTGCTGAGCAGCGGTATCTCCGAAGCCCTGGTTACCACCATGCTCGGGCTGACCGTCGCTATCCCCCTGTTGCTTTTAGGGAACCTCTCCAATGGCTGGGCGGAGAATATCAAGGATTCCATGGAACAAAGCGCCCTTCATGTGGTGAATCTGTTTGAAAAATACGCCGCGGGAAAATGATGGAATTGATACTGAATTATCTGGAAACGTTCGTATCCATAATGAATGAGGGCGGCCTGGCCATGTGGGTGCTGTTTTTTCTGAACCTGATGCTCTGGTATGGCCTGGGATTCCGGCGGCTGGTTCTGCGGCGCGGGACCATGAACAATGTCCGGCTTGTGGTCCGGGAACATGTGGAGGAAGGGGATCGGAAGAAATGCCGGGGCCTTCTGGATTATGCCGTGGTGGATGCCCTGAAAGCCGCTTCCGAAGCCAGGTCCACAGGAAAAAAACCCCGTCATTTTATTGCGGACGCCCTGTGGCGGCATCATCGCAATATCCGGAAATACAGTGTGCTGATCAAGACGATTGTCGTCCTGGCACCGCTGATCGGGTTGCTGGGCACGGTTATTGGTATGATCGAAACCTTTGACGCCCTTCAAAACAGTGCCATGTTCGCCCAGGGCGACAGTATTTCCGGGGGAATTTCCAAAGCGCTGTTTACCACCGAGCTGGGCCTGATTGTTGCCGTTCCCGGCCTGATTCTCGGAAGAATGCTGGACCGGCAGGAGAGCAGCTTCACCCTGGAATTTGAACAAATAACCGACATCATCAGCGCAAAGGATACGGAAAGTGAAGTATAGAAGAAAAGAGCAGGCGGTCAACAACATCGATGTGTCTCCCCTGATCGATATGGTGTTTATTCTTTTGATTTTTTTCATGGTTACCACCACCTTTGTCAAGGACATGAAACTGGATTTGAATCGCCCCAGCGCGGCTTCCTCCACGATTGTCGATGATAAGGTGATCCGGGTGTATATCGACAGCAACCAGGAGGCCTATATCGATAATCAGCCGATTCAGGTCTGGGCCATTCAAAGCAAACTCCGAGATATGCTCAAGAGCTCCACCGGAAAGGCCGTACTGGTGGTGACGGATACGAACATACCCGTTGATTCCCTCATCAATGTTGTCGATGAATGCTACCTGAGCGGCGCCAGGGATGTGGCGGTATCCACTACCCGGGAACTGGGAGGGTAATGATATGCCAGACAACAGGTACGATGATTCGGTTTTTCGTGGTATCGGCGCCACGCTTTCAATGCTGCTGGGCGGCTTGTTGATGATTCTGCTGGTGGTTTCTTTCAGCACGACGGTGCATAAAAAGGAGGAGGTGCTGACAAAACAGACACGTATCGCCAAGATGAAGGAAACCAAAAAGAAGGTGACGAAAAAAGAAGCTCCCAAGGCCAAGCCCAGGAAAGTGACCAAAAAGATGCCGAAGGCGCAGCCCCCCGATCTGACATCCATAATCGGGGGAATCGAGATGAATATTCCCGAATTTGCGGTGGCGGAAATTTCAGGTGATGCCAGCGAATTGCTGGATGATATTGCCGAGGATACCGCCATGACCGAGGAGACGGTGGACAGAAAACCGCAGGTGACTTACCGGGCCCCGATTGAATACCCGGAAGAAGCGGTTAATAACGGCATACAGGGGTATGTGGTGGTGCATCTTTTGATTGCCAAAGACGGGGGAATCAAGCTGGCCAAAGTGCTCGATTCAGAGCCGCAAGGTGTCTTTGATCAAACCGTGTTAAATGCGATTCAGGACTGGCGCTTTACACCCGCCCGGTACAAAGGAGAGCCGGTTCAGGTATGGGTGAAGCAGAAGGTGCGATTCAATACCTGAATGCCGCCCGGGCAATTGTATCCTCCGGATGTGATCTTTTTTACAGCACTCCAACTCTTTTCATCGCCGAATTTCGAGGCTGTTGAACCGGTGAACAGACCCGGGGATTCCCGCAGGAAGCCCCAGAAAATGGAGAATGACAATGAGGCGTTTTTTATCAACGGTTCTTTTGCTGACCGTATTGCTCTGCCCGGTATTTGCAGCGGATTCCGGGATGGAAGCGGAGGTTGATCATCTGGCGATAGTGACGGTTATGATATACGACGGGCGCCTGGAAAAGGCGGAAGCGGCCCTGGCCCAGGTCGATACCTCCGCCGAAACCTTTGACGCGGCCCGGTATTACACCATCCGGGGGGTGCTTGATGCCAAAAAGGAGCGCTATGAAAGTTCCCTAGAAAATTACCGGAAGGCCATTTTGGCCACGCGGGCCAAAACATTTACCCCGCCCGGAGACAACAGGGAACTGAAATACCTGTTTTCCATAGGGAAAGAGGATGCGGAAAAGGCCCCGGAAACCGACTTTGACGCCGAAAAAGTGAAAAAAGAAAAACTGGAAAAACTGTATCTGTACCTTTCGCAAGCCCATTATAAAGTTGGCGATTATGCCAACACCCTGAAATCGCTCGAGCTGGCGGGAGACCGGGGAAAAGACCGGGCGGCGCTTTTTGCGCTGCGGGCCGAGTGTTACTGGAAACTGGAGCAGTATAGCGAGGCGATACAGGCCCTGAACAGCGGGCTGAAGCGTTTTCCGGAATCTCCCGACCTGCTGCAGCAGAAATATTATTATTTTGCCAACCAAGGGTTTTACCGGGCGGCCATCGATTGCGCCCGAAAATATATGGCGGTGATCGAGGCGGATGAAAAAGAGTATGTCATGCTGGCGCAGCTTTTGTTTGAGGCCAATCAACTGAATCAGGCCATAGAAATACTGGAGGGGGCAAAGATAAAATTCCCGGAAAGTGCCAATGTGGATATGCTGCTCGGGCATATTTATATGAAGAAAGATATGGACCACACGGCGGCCCATCTTTTTAAGGAGGGTTCTTATAAAGATAAAAAATATCTGAAAGATGCAGTGGAAATGCACAGGCGGATCGGAGACTACGCCCATGCCATTTTTTTAAACGCCCAGATGAGCGACACGATTGAGAAACTGAAACAGAAAGTGGCCATATTCCTGGACAGGGGCGAGTATGAAAAAGTAATCGGGGTGAAGGATGATCTGGAACGGTACAGCATTCTCAAAGATGACAATATGCGATACGCCCTGGCCTACTCCTACTATATGGCAAAGGATTATCCCAACGCCGAATATCACATAAAGCAAATCCAGGTGAATACGCTTTTTGAAAAGGGGACAGTTATTCTCCAAAACATTGAAAGATGCAGAGAAAATATCATGGAGTGCTTTTAGATGAAGATGACGGGCAGACTCTTGTTTTTGGCTTTATGCCTTATTTTTACGGCGGGGCCGGCTGCGCTGGCTGCCGATGGGGACGGTAGTCTCAGTGTGTTTGTGTTTTCAGGCGGTAATCCCCTGGAAAATAATGAAATTATCATTGACGGGGAAAGCGCCCACCGCACCGATGCAGACGGCTCCAGAAAAATCATGCTGGCGAGCGGCAAGCATCAGGTACAGGTCATCGGCAAGACAAAAAACGGCGAAAACCTGGGCTATATCAAAAAAACGGTGGAAATCAAAAACGGCAAAGACACCCAGATGATTGTCCGGTTTGTTTCTGACGAAAATGACCTGATTACCATAGATACCCCGCTTGAGGGAAAAAGCTGGAGAATCCATGAGCCCGAAGGAACAGCGTATCTTTATGGTACGGTTCTGTCCAGGGAGACCGGTAACCCTGTATTGAATGCGCGGGTGTTTGTCAAGGGAACTTCGGTGGATGCGCGTACAAACGAAGACGGCAGCTTTCAAATCGAAGTTCCGGCAAACGTGCCGGTGAGCATTTCTCTGGTGCACTCGGAATACGCCTCGAAGACCCTCACGGATGTTCTTTTTCTGGACAACGAACATGTTGCCAAAGAATTCAAACTTGTCCCGGCCAGTCTGGAACTGGAGGAGTATGTCGTTCTGGCCCCTAAAGTGGAGGGCAGTATCGCCAGTATTGTGGCCGAAGAGAAAGCCACCCATTCCATATCGAATATTTTAAGCGCGGAGGAGTTCGGGAAAAAAGGGGACAGTACGGCTGCCGAGGCCTTGAAGCGGGTTACGGGGGTTACGCTGATCGACGGCAAGGATGTCTATGTGCGGGGACTCGGGGAAAGATACGCCAACATTGAAATGAACTCCATGCCGCTTCCTTCGCCGAACCCGTTGAAAAGGGCGGTGCCCCTGGACATTTTCCCGGGGGGGGCCATCAGTTCCATGAAAGTCCAGAAAAGCGCTACTGCCGATGTTCCCTGCAGTTTCGGGGGGGGATATGTAGACATCCGTACCAAGGACTATTCCGACGAGGATTATCTGAAGGTTTCGGTGGGGACCAAAGCCAATTCGAGCACCGGTGACCGGGTGAATTCCTATGAAGGCGGCGATACGGACATTTTCGGTTTTGATGACGGTTACCGGGAGATTGATTCGGATATTCTGGAAAATTCCCGGGTGGTTCCGGGCGAAAGGGTGACCGGCTTGACGAAGAACGATTTCACCGAAGAACAGCTTTCGGAATTTACGCAGAATTATGTGGACAGAGATTATGAGGTGGAAGAAGAAGAACAGCCCCCTGGTTTTGAACTGGGCGCAGAAGGGTCTCGGGCGCTGGTCTTCCATGACCGTCATTATTTTACCCTGTTCGCCAATTATGAATATGAAACCGACTCGGCCTCCAGAACCGAAACCTACAACAATTATGACATGGATAAAAGTGCCGGAAAACTGTATGACGAACCCACCCAAACCGGGACGATTGATTTGTCTGACACGGAATACGTTCATAATGCCTTGTTTAATCTCGGTTACAATTATAACAAGCTGTTCAAAATGAAATATACCAAGCTGTTTACGCATAATGCCGAAAAAGTCACCCGGGTGGTGGACGGCGTAATGGGGTCCAATGATGAAGATATGACCAAATACTATCTGGACTGGGAAGAACGGACCCTGGATGTTGATCAGATCAACGGCGCCTTTGATTATCAACTGTACGGCAATGAAAACAATTTTACTTTCGGCCTGGAAACCGCCACCGCCGAGTTGTACCAGCCCAATAATTACCATTACACTTTCAGAAACGAAGGCGAACCGTTTCTGGACCACAAAATTTCGAACAATATTGCCAATAACCTTGAGTCCACCGATGAGGTGACGGCTTTTTACCTGAGGAACAAGTTTCATTTTCACCTGTTCAGCCGAAAGGGTTATATTGATGTCGGGATGTCGAAAAGTTCCAAAGAACGGGAATCCAGGCAAAACAAGTTTTTCCTGAATAAAATCGGGGCCGGCACCATTGTAGACGATCATGAAATGACGGGCACCATCGAGGAGATTTATGACACCCATGTCCGGCCGGATATTCCCTATAACGAGCGCTCCCTTCTCGTCGCTCAACTGTTTACGCCGGCCGACTACTATGACGCTGAAGTTGATGAGAGACATTTTTACTTCAACGCCTTTTTCAAACCCTGCCCCCGGATAGAAGTGCTTTTGGGCGCCCGCTACTTTGATTTTGAGCAGGTGGTGTATCAATACCTCGAGGACAGGGACAATCCGGACATGTCGAAACGGCGATTGATCGCAAAAATTCCCGAAGAACTGGCGGTGAACGATATCTACCCCAGCCTGGGGATAAAATATCTCTATAACAAAAACAATATCTTCGATTTCGCCCTTTCCAAAACATATATTGCCCCGGACTTGCGGGAGTTTACCAGCGGGGAATACTTTCACCCCTATGAAGTGGCCACCATCATCGGCAACCCGGAACTGGACATCACGGAAATATACAGTGCGGATATTAAATACAGCCACTATTTTTCGGATATTCAATATGTCAAGTTCGGCCTGTTCTACAAGCACCTGGATAAGCCCATTGAAGATGTGATGGTGCATTCTTCCTCCCTGCCGATATACTCCTTTGACAACGCGGATGAGGCCGTTCTGTACGGTCTGGAGATAGACGGCCGGAAAGATTTTTCATTTATCAGCCCGGCGCTGGAAAACTACTACCTGTCCGGAAATATGTCTTTTACGGAATCGGAAGTAACGCTGACCAGGGAACAGGAAGACATCTACAGCACCAATCACAGGGAGCTGCAGGGGTTGTCGCCGGTGGTTATCAACATTACTCTGGGATACGATACCAAAAGCAGAAGCGTTACCCTTTCCTACAACAAGATGGACGAGCGGATCCGGAAAGTCGGCATGATTGACGATAATGATCGCTATCCCGATCACTATGAAGACCCGGCGGCGACGCTGGATTTTGTCTGGATAGAGAAGTTTCGAAATGGTTTGGAATTAAAAACAGAGATCGGCAATATTTTGCAGGAAGAAACCGCTTGGACCCAGGGGGGGCAGGTAACCAAAGAATACGAAGAACCCCTGACATTCAGCCTCAAATTGTCGTATACCTTTTGATGAGGCGGGCGGCGCTTTTCCCGAAATGATTCTCTGGGATCCATATTCCCCCTTTTTCTGTAATCCCCAGCGGTTGGAAACGTTTTTTTTCTCTTTTTCGTTCCTTGTTTTATAAAAACTTGCCAAGCGCGTCCGGGACGCCTGTCAACATGTGCGGTGGTTGCAGAAACGTTGACACGGATGGCCGGCCTTGCTAAAGATAATGGAACATAACGGCAAATTTTGGCCTGTTCTCAGGGTGGAGACGCAGGCAGATTTTTTACACCTTACTGTGCAGAGAGGGGAGGCATATCATGAATGCGTACCGTTTTCCGGTGCCGTGGATGAGTTTATTGATCCTGCTGGTCTGTTTCTGCTGTGGAATACCGGCCCCGGCCGGCAGCGCCAACCAGATGCTGACCGGCGCAGATCTGGTGTACCAGGGGGCTTTTGCCTACCCGGCGGGTGATGACTGGACCTACAGCGGTCAGGCCCTGGCCTATTATCCGAATGGCGACCCTTCCGGAGAAGCTGATGGATATACCGGGTCTTTGTATGCGGCCGGTTCCAGAAACGATGAAAGCGGCGATCTGGTGGGAGAAATCAGCATTCCCGCTCCGGTTGTGTCCGGCAGTTTTGCGGCCCTGCCGCAGGCCGGCGTGCTGCAGCCGCTGACCGACATCACCGGCGGCTGGAAAGACAACTGTACCTGCGAAAGCGGATGCATATACCGCAATGTGGACGGCCTGGCCTATCTCCCGGATATTGATAAAATCGCCTGGAATCTCAATGACTGGTATAATACCGCCGGCTATGATCAGGATTCCCTGGGCTGGAGCGACCTGGACATGACCGGTGCCCAAGGGGTCTGGCACATCGGTCAACGCGGTGATGAAGTCTTTCATAATGCCAAAGCCTGTAATTACCTCTTTCTGGCCCCGGAAAGCTTTGCCGATACCTATCTGGGCGGTAAAC
This sequence comes from uncultured Desulfobacterales bacterium, assembly GCA_964632805.1. GTDB lineage: Bacteria > Desulfobacterota > Desulfobacteria > Desulfobacterales > Desulfosudaceae > CAZWCS01. Next base: position 17,357 of record CAZWCS010000043.1, on the reverse strand, counting down.
GCCTGATCGCCGGCAACACCCGTGAAGCCGGCGCCTTTGGTGGTTCCCAGGGGCCCACTTTATACGCCACCGCCCCCTGGGATGACGGCAACCCGCCCGCCGCCGGTCAGGACCTGTCCGCCCTGGCCCTTTTGTACTACCGGGAAAAGGTCAGTTGTGTGTGGGATGATTGGCCCGATATCAACGAGACGCCCACCGCCGGCCAATGTGACTTTCCGGATTACCGGGGGGCTGATCACTGGACCGGCGGGGCCTGGATCGATGTCAACGGCAAAGCGGCCATTCTCATTGCCGGCAAAAAAGGAACCGGTCCCAACTGTTACGGTACCCAGTCGGAATGCAGCGGGGATCCGTGTATTGCTTCCAAGGGGTATCACGCCTATCCCTATGATCAGCAGATCCTTTTTTACAACCCCGATGATATTATTGCGGTGGTTTCGGGCGCCGTCGATCCCTGGACGGTTCTGCCGGAAGAGACCTTCAGCATTTCCGACCGGATGATTGACTCCTGCTCCGAACCGGGAGCAGCTACTTATGACAGCGAAAATAATTTTCTTTTCATCACCGAACAGGAGGCCGGGCCTGACGGAGAAACGGTTGTTCACGTCTGGCGGGTCGCCGCCGGCGAAGGGGGCGATGACAATGACGGGGGCGACAGCTCCGCCACGGCGCCCGATGCGGCCGATTTGATCTCTCCGGCGGATACCGTTTCCGATGCCACCCCCACTTATACCTGGGAGGCCGTGCCCAATGCCACCTGGTACCATCTCTGGGTGAATGACGCCGGCGGCAATAAAATCAAAATCTGGTATACCGCCGGAGAATGCAACTGTGAAAGCGGTCAGGGCAATTGCACCCTTACCCCGGACACGGACCTGATAAACGGGGCCGGCACCTGGTGGGTCCGCACCTGGAACCGTTTCGGCTATGGCGACTGGAGCGACGGCCTGGATTTTACCGTAAGCGGCGGATCAACCGGCCCGCCTTCTACAGCCTCCCTGCTTTCTCCGGATGGTACCGTTTCGGCGCCGGTTACCTTCAGCTGGGCGGCCGTACCCGAAGTCGACTGGTACTATCTCTGGGTGAACGATTCCGGCGGCAACCGGGTGAAGTCCTGGGCAACCGCTGCGGAATGCGGCTGTGACGGCGGCCAGTCCACCTGCGCCTTTACGCCCGCCGGCGTTTCCTGGAGCAGCGGGGCCGGCACCTGGTGGGTCCGCACCTGGAACCGTTCCGGCTATGGCGACTGGAGCGACGGCCTGGATTTTACCGTAAGCGGCGGATCAACCGGCCCGCCTTCTACAGCCTCCCTGCTTTCTCCGGATGGTACCGTTTCGGCGCCGGTTACCTTCAGCTGGGCGGCCGTACCCGAAGTCGACTGGTACTATCTCTGGGTGAACGATTCCGGCGGCAACCGGGTGAAGTCCTGGGCAACCGCTGCGGAATGCGGCTGTGACGGCGGCCAGTCCACCTGCGCCTTTACGCCCGCCGGCGTTTCCTGGAGCAGCGGGGCCGGCACCTGGTGGGTCCGTACCTGGAACCGTTCCGGCTACGGCAACTGGAGCAGCGGTCTGGGCTTTACCGTGCAATCCGGCACCAGCGGCGACACCGCCGTTATCGTCGATCATACCTGCACCGATTTAAGTCAGGTGCCTCAATCCTGGATCAATCAGGCCAAATCAAACCTCAGGCTGGGTTACGGCCATACCTCCCACGGCAGCCAACCCGTAACCGGTATGACCGTTCTGATGAATGGGAACAGTCTTTATGCTTTTAACACTGATGCCGCCGTCGAAACGGGTATCCTGTCTCTGGCCGATTCCACCCCCGGCGGCGATCTCGGCCACAACGGCGACACCGACTGGGCCGACAGCACCCGAACCTACCTGGAGGGTTCCGGCAGCGACCGCAACGTGGTGGTCTGGTCCTGGTGCGGCGGCGTCAGCGACAACACCGAAGCCGGTATTGACGCTTATTTATCGGCCATGAACGCGCTGGAAAACGATTATCCCGCGGTGACTTTTGTTTATATGACCGGTCACCTGGATGGTACCGGCACAACGGGGAATCTGCATTTGCGCAATCAACAGATCCGCAGCTATTGCCGGGAAAACGGCAAGATCCTTTTCGATTTTGCCGATATAGAGAGCTATGATCCGGACGGGGCCTTTTATCTGGACCGCGGGGCGGACGACCAGTGCAACTATAACAGCGGCAATTGGGCCCAGCAATGGTGCGCCGCCAACCCCGGCTCCGATTTATGTGCGGACTGTGGCGATGAAGGCTGCTGTGCCCACTCCCGGCCACTGAACTGCAATCTGAAAGCCCGGGCCTTCTGGTGGATGCTGGCCAGAATCGCCGGCTGGGACGGCCCCAGCTGACAGAGCCGTTTTGGATCGCCCGGGAAGGCCTTGTAAGATTGACCGGATAAATTGGGCCAACTGCCGTTGTCCCAATCGCGGCCGGAAGTACCTGTCGTCCGCTTTCTGACAACGGCGTCATTGTTTTTCCCTGCAACCGCCGGAAATATTCATAAATTCAATGAAAGCAAATGGTTATCTGTATATTTGCTTTCCGGCGTTTTCATTTGGTTTTCATTTGGTTTTCATAAAGGCTTCATTCTCCGCAGGCATCGTGAAGGTAAATCACGAACCAATTATCACAAGGAGGATGCGCCATGAAACCAAACCACACCATTTACGTCATGATCGTTGGGATCTGCCTGACCCTGTTTGCGGGGGGATTGGCCCGGGGGGCAACGGATGCGGCCAAGACCCTGTCGCCCTATTTTTTTGTTCAAAGCAAGGAGAGCAGCGCGGATCATTTCCCCTTGAAAGCGACGGAAGTCAAGGCCGACATCTGCGGTGTCATCGCCGATGTCAGCGTAAAGCAGCGTTATGAAAACCGGGGGCCGCAACCGATCCATGCGAAATATGTTTTCCCGGCCTCCACCCGCGCGGCGGTGCACGGATTGACCATGAAGATCGGGGAACGGATTATTCATGCCCGGGTCAAGGAAAAGGAAAAAGCCAGAAAAACCTTTGAAAAAGCCAGAAAAGAAGGCAAAAGTGCCGGCCTTCTGGAGCAGCACCGGCCCAACGTGTTCAGTATGAATGTCGCCAACATCATGCCGGGTGATACGATTGAAATCGAGCTGCGCTACACGGAACTGCTTGTACCCACCGACGGCGTCTATACCTTCGTCTATCCTACAGTGGTGGGACCGCGGTATTCCGATCAGCAGGAAGCACAGGCTCCGGCGGCGGAACAATGGGTCAAGAACCCTTATCTGAAGAAGGGGGAGCCGGTTTCAACCACCTTTGATATCGCGGTTCACCTGTCCACCGGCCTGCCGATTCAGGATGTACAGTGCCGGACCCATGATACCGTGATCGACTGGAACGGTCAGGACCAGGCGGGCGTCCACCTGAAGGATGCCGGTATTTTCAGCGGTGACCGGGATTATATTCTGAACTATCGCCTGACCGGAGAGAAGATTCAATCCGGCTTGATGCTTTATGAAGGGGGAGATGAAAATTTTTTCCTGCTTATGGTTCAACCCCCGGAACGGGTCCGTCCCGAAGATATCCCCGTCCGGGAATATATTTTTGTGGTGGATGTGTCCGGCTCCATGAGCGGTTTTCCGTTAAATACGGCCAAACGGTTAATGCGCGAACTGGTGGACGATCTGAATCCGGCGGATCGGTTTAATGTTGTTCTGTTTGCCAGCGGCGCCCGTTTCATGTCCGAATTTTCCCTTCCGGCCACGCCGGATAACATCCGCCGGGCGGTGACCTTTCTGGAAAAGCAGCGGGGCGGGGGTGGAACCCGGTTGTATAAAGCACTGAACCGGGCCTTGCAACTTCCCCGGCAGAAGGAGGTTTCGCGGACCATGGTTATTGTTACCGACGGCTATATCCAGGCCGAACGGGAGGTGTTTGAACTGATCCAGGACAATTTGAACCGGACCAATGTGTTTGCCTTTGGTATCGGAAGCAGCGTCAACCGCTACCTCATCGAGGGCATGGCCAAAGCCGGTATGGGCGAACCGTTTGTGGTGACCGATGTGGATGCGGCGCGGGGAACGGCCGAAAAATTTCGTGCGTATATTTCCGCGCCGGTATTGACCGGCACGTCCGTCCGGTTTGCGGGGTTTGAAACATATGATGTGGAACCTCCAGCCATTCCCGATCTTTTTGCCAAACGGCCGGTTGTCGTTTTTGGAAAATGGCGGGGTAAAGTCGGGGGGAAGGTGACCCTGACCGGAACCGGCGGGCGGGGGCCCTATCAGCAGGTGTTTGATGTTTCTCAAATCGAGCCGAAGGAGGTGAACCGGGCGCAGCGTTATCTCTGGGCGCGATCCCGCATTGCCCGGCTTTCGGATTTTCAAAAAGGCCCCTCCGATGCGGACCGGAAAGCGGAAATTACCAGCCTTGGCCTGACCTATAACCTGCTGACGGCATATACCTCTTTTGTGGCTGTACTCGAGGAAGTCCGCAATCCGGAAGGTGTCGCCAAAGAGGTAAAACAGCCGTTGCCGCTTCCCCAAGGGGTCTCCAACCATGCCGTGGGCGGATGTGCTACGGTTCCAGAACCGGAATTACTGTGTCTTTTGGCGGGCATGATCATCATAATGATCCTGATGCGAAGAAAAAACATGGTAAGCAGAGGATAACCATGAAAAATCTGCGACAAACCATCAGGCAAAACGCGATTTTTTATCTGGTTGCCGTTTTACTGGCCCTGGCGGTCAAGCAGCACTACAGCGGGGCCCGTCCGGAAGACCTCCACTGGATTTTGAAACCCACGGCGGGCCTGGTTTCCCTTATCAGCGGGGAGTCCTTCGTGTATGAGGCCGGAGCCGGTTATGTCTGTCCCGCCCGAAAGGTGATTATTGCCCCGGCCTGCGCGGGGGTCAATTTCATGCTCATGGCGTTCGGGATGGCCGTGTTTGCCGGATTGCACCACATGCGCGGGAAGTGGTTCTGTTTTGCCTGGCTGGTTTTCGGCCTGCTCGCGGCCTATCTTCTGACGCTGGCTGTAAATGCCCTGCGCATCACGGTCTCGATTCATACCTTTGCGTCAGGATTGTTTTTCGGCGGGGTAAGGTGGGAGCAGATCCACCGCATGGAAGGGGTGGTGATATATTTCTTTTTTCAATACCTGTTTTATTCTATGATACAGAAAGGGTTCCAGCGTTGTGCGACAAATAAAACCGGTGGAAAACCGGCCAATTGCCCGGTGCTTGCCGGCGGAAGGTTTCATCTCCGGGAAACCGTTGCCAAGGGAATGATGCCTTGTTGCTGGTATCTGTCGGTAACGCTGGCCGTACCGTTTTTCAACGGCGCCGCCGGAAGATACGGAAACCTGTTTTACGAGCACGCCGTCATGGTTCTGGACCTGTGCCTGATAACCTGGCTGGGCATTGTCGTTGTGGAACTCTGCGGGCAGGGGATACGACTGTTTTTTACCGGAGGTTTTCAAAAGGCATGAAATCCAGAATTTTGATCGTTGAAGATGAGCCGGCCATTGCCGATACCATCCAGTACGCGCTGGAGACAGAAGGGTTTGAGACCGTGCTGCTGACCGCCGGACAGCCGGTTCTGCCGTATCTGGCGGAAGCGAAAGTCGACCTCATTGTCCTGGACATCGGCCTGCCGGACATTAACGGCCTGGAGTTGTGCAAAAAGATCCGGGAAAGGCACGCTTTGCCGGTAATTTTTCTGACAGCCCGGTCAGATGAAATTGACCGGGTGGTGGGCCTTGAGATCGGTGCCGACGATTATGTCACCAAGCCTTTCAGCCCCCGAGAACTGTCCGCCCGGGTGCGGGCGGTTCTCAGGCGGACCCGGGACGGGCAGCTGCCGGTCGCTTCCGGAACCTCCGTGTTTCAGGTGGATGAAGAGCGGCGCCGGATTTTATATTTTGATGAAGTTTTGGCTCTTTCCCGCTGTGAATTCCGTCTGCTGAAGACGTTTATCGAGCGCCCCGGGCAGGTTTTTACCCGGGACCAGCTCATGGAAAAAGCCTGGGATGAGCCCGAAGCCAGTATGGACCGGACCGTGGACGCGCACATCAAGAATCTGCGGGCCAAGCTCCGGGCTGTTAATTCGGAGGTGGACCCCATCGTGACCCATCGGGGCACGGGGTACTCCTTGAAAGAGGGCCTATGAAGCTCGGTATCCGCATCTTTCTTTTATATGTGACGATTTTCGTCGTCTGTTTTTATTATCCCATTCACTGGACCTGGACAAACTTGCGGTTCCGCTACCTGGAGGGCGTCGAAGATCCGCTGGTGGACCAGGCCAACATCATGGCGGGCATTGTCGGTCAGCAGATGGCGGCCGGCCGGTTTGACCCGGAACATCTGTACCAGGCGTTGCGGAAAGTTTACGCCCGCCGCTTGAATGCCCGGATTTATCAGTTCGATAAAGAACAGGTGGATATGCGGATTTACATCACGGACAAGGCCGGACGGATTCTCTTTGATTCCGAGGACAAGGGCCGCATCGGGGAAGATTATTCCGATTGGCGGGATGTTCGCCTGACCCTGGACGGGAAGTACGGCGCCCGGTCGACCCTGCAAGACCCGGAAGAGCCGACGTCTTCGGTTCTGTATGTGGCGGCGCCGATTGTCGTTAACGGGGAAATAAACGGCGTGCTGACCGTGGCCAAGCCGACAACGGCCGTCAACACCTTTCTGGAAAAAGCCAAACCCCAGATTTTCAGGATCGGGCTGATTTCGACGGTGATTGCTGTTTTTCTCAGTTTTCTGGTGTCATACGCCGTTACTTTGCCCATCCGGCGGCTGACGCGTTATGCCAATGATATCAGCGCGGGCCGGCGGTCTCCTTTTCCACGTCTGGACAGAAGTGAGATCGGCGATATGGGCAAGGCCTTTGAAAAAATGCAGGAAGCGCTGGAAGGCAGGAAATATGTGGAGCAGTATGTTCAGAAACTGACCCATGAAATCAAGAGCCCGCTGTCGGCCATCCGGGGTGCGTCCGAGTTGCTCAAAGAGCAGATGGACGAGAAACAGCGGGAGCGCTTTCTGGCCAACATTCATAATGAAACCAACCGCATCCAGGATATTGTGGATCGGCTGCTTGAGCTTGCTTCCCTGGAAAACCTGAAACAGCTGAACAAGCGGGAAAATGTCTCTTTTGGTTCGCTGGTCAAGACGAGCCTGGAAAGCATGCGCCCTCTTATTGCGAAGAAGCAACTGACCGTCGTCAACCAGGTGCCGGATGATATTATGGTCAGTGGCGATTCCTTCCTGCTGCACCGGGCCATTTCCAATCTGGTTCAAAACGCCGTGGATTTCAGCTCCGCCCATGGGCAGATTGAGCTGTCTGCCCAGAAAGAGGGCCCGGCCGTGGAATTGATGGTGGACGACAACGGGCCGGGCATACCCGAATACGCGGTGGACAAGGTGTTCGACAAATTTTTTTCCCTGCAGCGGCCCGACACCAACCGGAAAAGCACGGGCCTGGGATTGAATTTCGTCAAGGAAGTGGCCCTGCTGCATGACGGGGATGTGCAACTGCAGAATCGGTCCGAAGGCGGCACGCGGGCTGTGCTGAAACTTCGGAACCGGTCTCTTCCAGCGGATTCGGGCTGACCCGAATCGTTCTTGAAATATTTTTGATGCCCTCGTTTTGACTTTTTACAAGGCCGTCATTTTTTCGGGCTGGAAAAGCGCCGGGGACCGAAAAAGATCAGCCCGCGGCGATGGCCCCCGCGGGCTGATCTTCTCAGGAAGGGATACATTTCAATCATGGAGGTAAGATGCCGTCTGTAATCCCTTTTCAGACCGATATGCAAAGTGTATGCAATATATGTACCGGAAATTCCAGGCAGGCGGTAACGGCCGGTACCGCTGCGGGTTCAGGGGTTCCCGGAAACGGTAAATGGAATATAATAAACTGTTTTTATAAAATATATGTCAAAAATCGCCGCATGAATGATTTTCCCGGACTTGGTAATTTTTTCCCGGGAAGAACGTTTTGGGGTGTTTGAACACCAACGGTAACGTTAAAGTAGCGTTACCGTTCTGTGAAAACGATTGGGGCCGGCAACGGATACGCCGGCGGGTACCGGCTATTGTTGCAGAAGGTGTTCGGCCAGGCGTTTGCCAAAGGAAACAATGGTGACCACGGTGGGGCGGTCCAGCGCTTCGGGAAAGACGCTGGCGTCACACACAAAAAGGTTTTTGATCTGTCTGGTTTCCAGGTCGCTGGTCAGCACCGGCCCGATGCGGCAGGTGCCGCTGGGATGGGCGCCCCGGATTTCACCGGCCACAATCGATTCCGGAGGACAGCCGGTTTCCTGTAACACCTCCCGGGCCAGGCCGATGCCCTTGTGAATTTTGGCCATATCCGTTTCCGTCAGGGATTTGGATACGACCTCCTGTTCATTGACCCAGCCGCCGAGTTCGTCCTTGACCTTGATCAAAATGCCGATCATATTGCGATATTGCAAAATTTTCAAAGCATGCCGCCAGCCGTTTTTGGCCAGACCCATCAGGGTCATAACCCAGGGATCAATCAACGTGCCCAGCCGGATGCCGTCGCTGTCATACCATTTCCAACTGACCACACTGACCAAGGGGTCCTGGTAGCTTCCCCCGGAGGGACAGCGACCGTAAACCAGCACGGTCGGGTCCACCACACACCCCACCCCGGCGGCTTCGATGCCGGCCCGTTTCAGCAGCACCGGGGTGGGAATCCCGCCGGTGGAAAGCACAATATGATCGGCGTAAAATTCCTGCGAGGGATGTCCGTTGCGGCTCACCCGGACGCCCCGGGCCGTCTGCTGCCGGACAAGGACTTCCCGGCATTCTGCCAGGGTCAACAAAACGGCCCCGGCCTGCACCGCCTCTTCAACATAATCCCGGGCGGTCCAGCGTTCCCCGAAATTTTGCCCCAGGGAAGTATTGGCGCCGCTGATGCGTCCGTTTTTCACTTTTCGCAGATCAATAAACTTGGGCATGGGTTCCCACTCCTGGCCCAGGCGGTTACCCGCCTCCATCACGGCCCGGGAAGCGGCCCCCAGGTGTTCTGGCGGCAGCACATCGACGTGTAACTCCTGACATACCCGCCGCGCATAGGGTTCCAGATCCAGCTGATAGCGATCCTTCAACCAGGGCGGCGGCATGGCCGCGGAACCGGAGTAGAGCATAGTGGCTCCCCCCACGGTGGTGGCCTTGAGCATGGCCAGTCCTTCCCGGCTTTGATACAGGCCGTAGCGGTCCAGCATGGCCAGCGCCCCCCGGTAGGTGCCCGTATTTTTGTGGTATTTGCCCTTTTCCAGGAGCAGGACCCGTTTGCCGGCCCGGGCCATCTCCCGGGCCACGGTGGCCCCGCCGGGCCCGGAGCCGGCGATGATCACATCGTATGTATCCGGTATGGTTTCAGTCATATATTTTTCCTCAAATCGTACCCGTTCAAAAATGGGTGATTTCTGGATAGAAATTATAGCATATAAAATGCCATGATGGAAAAACCGTTCGAATCCCGGTGGAGAAAAAGCCTTTACAGGGGAAGAGAGCGGCCGGATTTACAAGTCCGCCGGGGTCTGGTATGGTAAAGCAAATTGCCGGAAAAGGAGTCTTGTGCCATGGATTATGAATGGTTGACCGCGCCCTGCGGTCTGGATTGCTTCAATTGCCCCCTGTATCTGGCCAATACCGATCCCGCTCTGCGGGAAAAGATCGCCGCCGGCCTGGGCCTGGCGGTGGAAGCGGCGGTTTGTCCGGGGTGCCGGGATTCCGGAGGCGCCATTGCCTGTTTGGGCATGACCGGCCCCTGCCGGGTGTACCGCTGCATCAGTGACAAAGGCTTGCAGTTCTGCTGCGAATGTCCGGATTTCCCCTGCGACAACCTGCATCCCTGTGCCGACCGGGCGGCGGAGGTGCCGCACAATACCAAGGTGTTCAATCTCTGTTTGATCAACAAAATGGGGTTGCAGAACTGGGCGGAAAAAAAGGCCAAAGCGGTCAAGCGGACCTATTTTAAGGGCCAATTTTCCCTGTAACCCAATTTTTTCCGGCCGCTGTCAGACGAAAAAGAGAACGCCATGCAGGTGGAGATATTGGGCACCGAATCCCTGGGGGTGCGGGGACTGGCCTGCGCCGTGCAGACCCGGGAGAAACATGTTGTTATCGATCCCGGCGTAGCCCTGGGCTACCGCCGGGAGGGGCTTTTGCCCCATCCCCGCCAGGTTGTGGCCGGGGAAACCGTCGCCGGCCGCATCGTCCGGCATCTGGCAATGGCCACGGATGTTGTTTTTTCCCATTTTCACGGGGATCATATTCCCCTGGCCGCGGCCAACCCTTTTCAACTTTCTTTGCCGGAGGTGGCCCCGCTGCTTCGGCGGCCCCGTTTATGGGCCAAAGATCCGGCGGATGAGCCGGACACTTTCGTCCAGCGCAGCCGGGATATTGCAACGGCAGCCGGGCAATCTCTCCGGTTCGGTCCGGATTTGCGGACGGAAGGGATTCAGTTTTCCGCGCCCATGCCCCATGGTGCCCAACACGTTGGTCTGGGTACGGTGATGATGACCCGGATTGAAGACGACGAGGGGGTTTTCGTGCATGCCTCGGATATTCAGCTTCTGGAGGACGCCCCGGTTGCGGCCATTCTTGACTGGCGGCCAACATTGCTGCTGGTCAGCGGTCCGCCGCTGTATCGGCAGTTGTCGTCGGAGCAGGTGGCGGCGGCCCGAAAACGAATTTTGCAGCTGGTTCGGGCGGTGCCGGTTTGTATTATTGACCACCACCTGCTGCGATCCCGGGCGGGGCTGACCTGGCTGGACGGGTTGAAGCGGGAAACCGGCGGGGCAGTTCGTTGTGCCGCCGACTACATGCAGGTTCCCCGGTGTCTGCTGGAAGCAGACCGTCCGCATCTGTACCATGTCCGGCCGGTGGCTCCGGACTGGCACGACCGTTATCACCGGCCTCCTCTGCCGATTTCCGGGGAAGACGCGGGGCCGGAAAGGAACAGAACATGAAGAAACACCAGGCACGAAAAAAACAATGTTACTGGTATCCGGTTTGTCCCATGAAGCGGTTTTACGAAAACGGACGTCTGGATGCCTCTTGGATTGAAAAGTATTGCCTGGGGGACAATCAGAACTGTGTGCGCTACCGGATGGAGTCCCAGGGCCGACCCCATCCGGATAACATGCTGCCGGACGGAAGCATCGACCCTTCCCTGCCGGGATAGTCAATAAGGAAAAACAGTGACGGTAAATACTGCTCAATCGCAACGCCAATGGAGGGGACGCCTGGCCCTGATTTCCGCTCCCTGGCCTTTGTTCAGCCGCCCCTCGATTCAACTGGGAACCCTCAAGGCCTATTTGCAGGCGGTGGAACCGGGACTCCAGGTGGATGGCCATCATTTTTTTCTCCGTCTGGCCGCGGCTCTGGGATATCCGGTCTATCGTCTGCTGTCCCGGGAAACCTGGGTGGCGGAAAGTGTTTACGCCGCCCTGCTCTACCCGGAGCGGGCCGGGCAGATAGCCTGTTTCTTTCAGCGGCAGCTCCCGAAAGACCAGGCCCCGGCGGCGCTGGATTTTGCGGCGCTGGTGCAGCAGGTCAAAACGGTCTCCGAGGCCTTTCTGGAGGAAACGGACTGGACGGCCCTGGACCTGGTGGGGTTTTCTGTCTGTCTCTGCCAGTTGACGGCTTCTTTCTATTTTATGCGGGAAATTCGGCGCCGGGCACCGGAAGTTCCGTTGATTGCAGGCGGTTCCATAATCGGCGGATACGCTGCCGCGGATCTGCTGGCGGCCTTTCCTGAAATCGATCTGATTGTTACCGGGGAGGGAGAGTTGCCCCTGACTCGGATCGTCCGGCACCTGCGGGCGGGCGGTGAATGCTGTGATCTGCCGCCCACGGCGGGAATCGTGGGCCGCGAAGTCGGTGTGTCTGAAGAACCGAAACCCTTCTGGCAGTTGGCAAATCTGCAATCTCTGCCTGTGCCGGATTTTTCGGATTATTTTGCGTTGCTGCAATCTTTTCCCGCAGAAAAGCAGTTTTTCCCCACCCTTCCGATGGAAATGTCCCGCGGCTGCTGGTGGCGGGCCGCCGGGGCGGAAGAGCCTTATGTACCGGCTGCCCGGCGATCCCGCGGCTGCGCTTTCTGCAATCTCAATCTCCAGTGGCGGCGGTATCGGAGCAAGGGGGCCGGCCAGGTATTGCGGGAAATTCAGACCCTGACCGATCAATACCGTCTTCTGTCGGTGGCCTTTATGGACAATGCCCTGCCCACCCGTATCAGCCGGGAGGTGTTTGCGGAATTGGCCCGGCAGGGCAAAGATTTGTATGGTTTTGCCGAGCTGCGGGCCACCACCGGTAGTTACTCTCTGGAAACGCTGCGATCCGGCGGCCTGCAAGAGGTGCAGATCGGTATCGAGGCCTTGAGCACCCGCCTGCTGCGGAAGATCAATAAAGGCACCACGGCCATCGACAACCTGGAAATCATGAAACATTGTGAGGGCCTGGGCCTGAAAAACACGGCCAACCTGATTCTGCACTTTCCCGGCAGTGATGAAAGCGACGTGGCGGAAACCCTGAACGTTCTCCCCTTTGCGCGGTTTTTCCGGCCGTTGCGGATCGTCCATTTCTGGCTGGGGATGCAGAGCCCGGTCTGGCAGCAGCCCCGGCAGTACGGGCTGCAAGCGGTTTATAATCATTCCTACTATAAATATTTATTTCCGGAACATATCTGCCGCCGGACCCGGTTCATGATTCAGGATTATCGCGGTGACAAAACCGTTCAGCGCCGGCTCTGGCGACCGGTGGCCCAGGCCGTCAAAAAGTGGCGGAAAGAATATGAACAGCTTCACGTCCGGCCTTTTTCCGGCCCGATTCTGACCGCCCATGACGGCGGAAATTTTTTGATTCTGCGGGAGCGTCGAATCGGTGAAGAACCGGTCAATCACCGATTGGAGGGGTCTTCCCGGAAAATATACCTGTTTTGTCATCACCGGCGGAAATTTGCGGAAATCCGGGACCGGTTCCCCGCTTTTGCCGCCGATCAACTGCAGTCCTTTCTGTCCATGATGGTTGGCAAAAAGCTGCTTTTCGAAGAAAACGGCCAATATTTGAGCCTGGCCGTGCCGGTTGTTCGGGCGCGGTTTTCTTTGAATACGGGTCCGGCGCCGGAGGGGTTGTCTGATGCGGTATGAGGGCCCCATCTATCGGCCCCCCAGTGAGGCTGATTCCCTTTTGATACAGGCTACTGTGGGCTGCCCCCATAACCGCTGTACCTTTTGCATGGTCTACAAAAACGGGCCGCGGTTCCGGGTGCGGCCGGTGGCGGAGATCAAGGCGGATCTGGATACCGCCCGCGATCAATACGGACCTTCAGTCCGGCGCCTGTTTCTGCCCGCGGGGAATACCATCGCCGTGAAAACCGACGATCTGTGCGCGGTTTGCGATTATGCCCGCAGACAGTTTCCGGACCTGGACCGAATAACGGTTTACGGCTCTGCGCAGTATATCTGCCGTCATGGTTTGCCGGGCCTGCGACGGCTGGCGGCGGCCGGCCTGAGCCGGATTCACATGGGGCTGGAGTCCGGCGATGAGCGGACCCTGCGACAGATTCGCAAGGGCAGCACCCGCAGTCAGCAGATCGAGGCCGGCCGGCAGGTGCTGGCGGCCGGTATGGAACTCAGCGCCTATGTCCTGCTGGGCATTGCCGGGGCGGAACGCTCGGCCGGGCACGCCCGGGCCACGGCTACGGCGTTGAACGCCATTGATCCCCATTTCATCCGCCTGCGCACCTTTGTGCCCAAGCGCAATACTCCGTTGCTGGAAGATGTTCAGTCCGGACGATTTGCGATGATGGGGCCGCACGCGATTCTGGCGGAAACCGCGGCTATTGTTGAAGGATTGACCACGACCGGCCGCCTGACCAGCGACCACTATACCAATTATATCAACCTGGAGGGCCGGCTGCCCGACGATCGACCGCAGATGCTGGCGGCCCTGCGCCAGGCCCTCCAACGCCCGGAATCGTCTTTCCGGCCGTTTTTTGTCGGGACGCAGTGAAAGAACGCCCGTATACGGTACTTGTTATTTATAAAAAAACAATATTTTGCCTCTGTTATTCTGAATCCTGAAAAAACCGTTTGGATTTTTGGTTTTTGATAATCAGAACGGGACGCTCTTTTTCCATATGCAGAAAATTTTGGGTTACATTGCCCAGCAGAGAGGTTTCCGTGGAAACCGCGCCCCGGGCGCCGACTGCGATCAATCCGGCCCCGTCTTTTTCCGCGGCCGCATAAACACTTTCGGTCTGGTTTTCTTCCCGGTCCACCAGATCAAAATGGCAGGGAATATCCGCCGGCGTCAGTGAAAACTGCTGCAGAAAGGCTTCATACGCCTTACGGGCCTGTTTTTCCCGGCTCTGGCTGGTCTTGACGGTGGCGGAAGGAAAATAGGAACGGGTGGTATCCTCCAGGTAAAAACAGGACAGCCCGGCCTGCAGTCGCTGCGCCAGGTTCCGGCTTTGCGCAAAGGCCGGTTTTGACTCCCTGGAACAATCTACGGCGCAGAGAATAGAGGGAACCGCCGGCTCCGCCGGTCCGGAAATCAGCATCAGGTCACTGTCGATACCGACTGAGATCCGTTGGGCATATCGGCTTTGCCGGTCCTGGCCCGGTTTCTGGCCGACGAGGACCAGGTCAACGCGGTTCTCACGGACATAGTCAATCACCGCGCCGGCGGCATCTTCGGATTCCGGGCGGATCTCCAGGCGGGTGTTTTGCTCCCGGTCGCAGTGGTCACAGATTTTTCCTTCCAGCTCTTTGTTGACAATGGCGGTTAAGCGTTTTTCGTCGGGAAAATTTTCACTGTTTAAATCCGGCAGGTTATACGTCTGAATCAGGTGCAGGAAAAGCAGGGTCTCGGCCTGGAGGGTCTGGGCCATAAAGGAAGCCCACCGGATCAGGACCGGATCGATGTCCGTCAGATCCAGGCAGCCCAGAATGTTTTGTATTTTTTTCATCGGTCCTCACCCCGGGATTCGTGGTTGGTGTCCTCCCGGTTTTCCCGGGAAATCAGTTTCTGGATCAAATCCTGATAGGACTCCCGCTCGATTTCTTTGCCGCGCAGTTCTTCCGTCTCGTACTCCTTTTCCAGGCCCTTTTTCAGGCTGAAAACCATGATGATCAACAGCAGCGCAAAGGGCAGGCCGGTGGTAATGGCGGCGGTTTGCAGCGCCGCCAGCCCGCCGCCGAGCAGCAGTACCGCCGCCACCGCCCCTTCCATGGAGGCCCAGAACACCCGCTGGCCCACCGGGGAATTCAGTTTGCCGCCGGAGGTAAAGGCATCCACCACCAGCGATCCGGAATCCGAGGAGGTGACAAAAAAACTGATTACCAGAGTGATGGCCGCCAGGTTGGCAAGGGTGGCCAGAGGAAATTGCTCCAGCAGGGCATAGATAGAAATGGCCACATTTTCCTTGATGGTGCCGGTGATGTCCGCCAGACCCTGCAACTCCAGGAAAACCGCCGAGCCGCCAAAAGCGGTAATCCACAGAAAGGTCAGCAGGGTGGGGATGATCAGGACGCTCAGCACGAATTCCCGGATGGTGCGGCCCCGGGAGATGCGGGCGATGAACATGCCCACAAACGGCGACCAGGAGATCCACCAGGACCAGTAAAAGACCGTCCAGCTGTTTTGCCATTTGGTGGCCTGGTAGCTTTCCGTCCAGAAGCTGATCCGGAAAAAATTGTCAATATAGGCCCCCAGGTTCTGCACCACGGCATCCAGGATAAAAACCGTGGGGCCGAAAATCAGGATGAAGCCCAGCATGACCGCCCCCAGGTTCAGGTTGAGTTCGGACAGGCGCTTGACCCCGCGGTCCAGGCCGGACACCACCGAGATGGTGGCCGCCAGGGTGATCAGGGCCACCAGCAGCACCTGCATGCGGGTGGAGATGGTCAGGCCGAAGAGATGGTGCAGACCGGCGTTGACCTGCTGCACCCCGAACCCCAGGGAGGTGGCCAGGCCGAACAGGGTGGCCAGCACCGCAATCACGTCAATGACATCCCCCCAAGTGCCGTTTACCTTTTCTCCCAGCAGGGGGTAGAACACGGAGCGAATGGCCAGGGGCAGCTGGCGGTTGAAGGAGAAAAAGGCCAGGGCCATGCCCACCAGGGCGTAAATTCCCCAGGGATGCAGACCCCAGTGCAGAAAGGTGGTTTTCAGGGCCAGCTGGGCGGCCGCCACCGGGGATTCGCCGCCATACGGCGGTTCACTGAAATGATAGACGGGCTCGGCTACGCTCCAGAAAAGAATGCCGATCCCCATGCCCGCGGAAAACAGCATGGCAAACCAGGACAGGCGGCTGAACTCCGGGACGGCGGTTTTCCCCCCCAGCCGGATATTGCCGTATTTGCTGAAAGCGAAATAGAACATGAAAAAAAGATAGAAATTGACCGCCAGAATGAAAAACCAGCCGCAATGGTCCGATATCTGCTGCTGCACCACGGAAAAGGCGGTTTTCATGGGCGCACCCACCAGCAGACTGACGGCGATAAACACTACCGCCAGAATGGCGGCCGGCCAGAACACCGGGGGATGGATATCGAAGTAGCGGTGATTTTCCGGCGGCGTTTCGGCCGGGGAAGATTTCTGGGCGGTGGCGGTCATGAAAATTTCAAATGTTTTTCTGCGGCTGCGGTTTGTTTTCAAGCTGTTTGTGGTAAGCTACCATTTTTTTTCCATGAATGTCAATTGCCTTATTTTTACCGCGCAGGCCCTTTTCGGTCTTATCGCCTTGCCTTTTGTGTCCGCAAAATATAGATTTGAATCAAAGCAAACGTTTCGGACAAACGTCCGGATGTTTCACCGGTGGCCGTTTTGCAGAGGGAGAGGTTCGAATGGAATCTCTTGTGTCTATTGGCAGGGATCGAACCGTGCAAACAGCGGTGCTGATACTTGTCAGTCTTCTGCTTTTTGCCAATACCCTGCCCAACGGGTTGGTCTGGGATGATACCTGGCTGATTGCCGACAACGAATATATCCGGAGCTGGGAAAACATCCCTCTGTTTTTCACCCCCCGCTACTGGACCGAACTGCATCCCATTCCATCGCCGGGGCAATACCGCCCCATCCGCACTCTTACTTTCGCCGTTGATTACTTTTTCTGGGAAGACAATCCCTTTGGCTATCACCTGACCAATCTGTTTCTGCATATGCTCAATGTTCTGGTGATATACATGCTGCTGTCCCACTTGTTGATTGCAGCAAAAGGGGCGGGAAATATGGACCGGGGCTGGCGGCGCGGGGTGCCCTTTCTTGCCGCCCTTCTTTTTGCCGCCCATCCTGTGCATACGGAATCGGT
>CAZWCS010000042.1:0-32366 GCA_964632805.1 uncultured Desulfobacterales bacterium | reverse complement strand
TTTCATGTATGCCGCCAAGATGAGCGGCCAGGCCGGCGCCTACGACCTGTTCACCCCCGATATCGGGGAGCTGGCCTTTCTGGCGGATGAGTCCGCCCCCCATCCTTTCTATACCCGGGGGTTTATTTTCCATGAAAGCAGCCGGGTGCCGGAGCTGATCGCCCGGGCCTATGAGTACAAAAATGCCGCCCGGTATCTGCTGGTTAAGGGGGAAGAAGATCTGCTGGCGGAAGGCGGCACCATTGCCGGGAAGGTGAGGGCCCCCGTGGTCCCCTGCCTGGAAGCCATCGGCGGCACCGGAGATATTGTCACCGGCCTGGCGGCGGCTCTGACGGGCGTTGGTCGGAAGGTACCGGAAGCCTGTCTTCAGGCGGCCCGGGTCGGTCGGGTAGCCGGTGAGATGGCCGGACCTGATCCCGGCACGCAGGTAGCGGAAATTATTGACGCTCTTCCCGCTGCGCTGAAGGAAATTTTATGTGATAAATGATGGCCTCGTAAAAAGCTTTTCACTTCGCCGGGCAGTATTTTGACAGAGAGTAACTTGCGCGGCTGCACTGCACGGGGTTGGGACAGAGCTGCGACGCATTTTTCGGCCAACTGGCAGACATGGATAGAAGCGCCAAATTCGTGGTACGTAAAATCCTGAGAGATGCAGCGCAATGCAGATATTGGATTTTTTACATAGTCGACATAAACAACAGTCAAAAAGGAGAGAAAAAATGATGAAGAAATTGATGTTACTGGTTGTCGGAATCATGGTATTGCCCTCACTGGCCGGGGCCGTTGCGCTCTACCAGAAAGGCGATGTTTCCTTGCATGTGGGCTACTGGGGACAGGCCTGGTACCAGTATGTCAGTGATTATGACACCGACGGAGACGGCCTCCAGGATGACAGTCTGCATGATTTTATGGTCCGGCGGTCCTATTTCAGTATCAAGGGTACGGCTACCCCGCAACTGGGGTTTTTCATGCATTATGCCGCGGACCGGATCGGCCAGAAAGATCTGGACAATTCCGGCATGGGGCTGGGCTCCGGCCTGGCGGTGCGGGATGCCTGGGTGACCTATAAACTGCTGGGGGACGATTTGATGGTCCAGGTTGGGCGTATGTATGTCCCGTTTACCCGCAATTACGGTACCACCTCCACCAAGGCCCTGCTGACCACGGAGCTGGACTGGGGCCAGGGCGGCATCCGCAGCGGCATTTTTTATCCCAGCAAAGTGGGCCGGGACGACAGTGTCACTTTCTGGGGCAATGTGTTGCAGGATAAACTGCAGTACCGCCTGATGGTCGGGGAAGGGGTGGAAGACTCTGCGGGCAAATCCGTGGTTAATCCCGACGACAGTTTGCGCTTTGCCGGCCGGATCAGCTACAATTTTCTGGACCCGGAAACAAGCTGGTTCAACAAGGGCACCAGTCTGGGCAAACAGTCCGTGATCGCTCTGGGCGCGGGCTTCGATTACCAGGCGGATCTGGAATGGGGTGCGAAAAAAGACGACTATAAAAAAGACGACTATAAGGGTGTTACCGCGGATGTGCATGTGGATATGCCCATGGGGGACGGTGCCATTACCGCGGATCTGGCATACATAAAAGTGGAAAATGTCGTTAACGGGGTCACCGATTCGGACCTGGCGGGCGGCGAAGACGGTGAAATGATCACCGGCCAGATCGGTTATCTGCTGGCCGGAAACATTCAGCCCTTTGTCCATGCCGAGGCTATCCTGCCGGATGCCGGCGGTACCGACGATACTATGGTTTACGGGGTGGGCTGCAATTATTATATCAAGGGCCTGGGTAACAAGCTTACCGCGGAATGGACCACGGTGGACAGTGACAGCAGTTCGGTGGAAGATAAGGACATTGTCACGGTGCAGGCGGCCTTTGGTTTTTAAACGGTTTCAGGGGTTGGTGGAACAAAAGATTTTTCCGGAGGGCTGAAGAAAAACCGGAAGTAGTCTGATTGGATTGCGGGTGCCGGCCGATGAGATCGGCGCCCGCAATTTTTTTTATCCGGCGAAAGGTTTGGTATGGAAAAGATTACACCGGCTAAGACGGTTCTGGATATTGTCGGCCAATACCGGCAGACAGAGGCGGTTTTTAAACGGTATGACGAACAGGCCGGGGAATGTATCTGTTGCAACGCCCTGTTTGAGACCCTGGCGGCGGTGGCGGATCGCTACCATCTGGATCTGGCACAGATGTTACAGGATATCAGAGAAGCGATTGAAACCTGAATTGCGTGTTTCCGATTTTTTCGTCCCGGTTGCGATAAAGACTCCATTTCTATAGTATCTTGCTATATGATGGATTTAAAAATTAAATAATTTTAAATAAAAAAGGGGCGTCAGCGGCAATGGACTTGTGGCAACTGCAGGTGTTCTGTAAGGTAGTGGAACAGAAGAGTTTTTCCAAAGCCGGTCTGGCCGTTCGCTTGTCTCAGCCCACCGTCAGCAGCCACATCAAGGACTTGGAAAGGCATTTCGGTTCTCCCCTGGTTGACCGCCTGGGAAAAGAAGTTGCCCCCACCAGGGCCGGGGCGTTGTTGTACCGGTATGCCAAAAGGCTGTTGGCCTTGCGTGATGAAACGGAGACGGCCCTCAGCCAGTTTATGGGGAAGGTCAGGGGGCGGCTGGCCATCGGCGGCAGCACGATCCCCGGGGGATTTATTTTACCGCGCCTCATCGGCGGGTTTATCAGGAAATACCCGGAAGTGCGGATCTCTTTGACCGTTGGCGATACCGGGAACATCATAGCGGAAATATTGTCCGGAGAACTGGAACTCGGCGTGGTCGGGGCCAGGGTCGACAATAAAAAGATAATTCAGGAAAAAGTGGTCGATGATGAAATGCGACTGATTGTCCCGTCCGGCCATAAATGGGCCCTTCGCAAACGCATCAGTATGAAAGAGCTTTCAGAAGAGCCGTTTATTATCCGGGAGAAAGGCTCGGGGACCCTGGCCTCGTTTCAAAGCAGCCTTACTGATATCAATGCCGGAACGGAGGCGCTGAATATCGTAGCCGAGATGGGCTCGACAAGCGCTGTGATTCAGGGCATAAAACAGAATATCGGTGTTTCCGTCCTTTCCACCATTTCGGTGGCGGAGGAAATCGCCGCCGGTTTTTTAACGCAGTTGACCGTCGACGGTTTGAACCTGAAAAGAAGCTTTTATTTTACCCGGCATCGCCTGCGCAGCCCGTCTCCACTGGCAGAGGCATTTACGGTTTTTTTAAAGGAATATATTCTGAAAAAGGATGAAGCATTCCCGTATGATGCAAAAAATACCGGCTCCGAACAAAATTGTTGACACAGTGCAAAGAATCTCTTTAGATTGGAACATTACGTATCTGAGAGGGCAATTGATAACGGAAAGCCCTTTGTTCGCAGCGTCCTCCACTTTCTTTTGACTTCCGGGGAGGGTGTTCACATGCCTTGCATCAAGTCGAAATCCGATCAGAATATTTCTGCGGGGAGGATAACATGAAAAAAGTCCTTGTTACCGGCGCCGCCGGTTTTATCGGTTCCCATGTGGTCCGGGAGCTGCTTAAAAAGAATGTGGAGGTTCGGGCCCTGGTCATGCCGGGGGAAAATACCGCCAACATCGAAGGCATGGAGATTGAAAAAATCCAGGGAGATGTGCTGGATAAGGAGATCATCAAGCAGGCGGTGGCGGGGGTGGATACGGTTTTTCATCTGGCGGCCATTTTTACCATCTGGATGAAGGACTGGCGGGGGATTTATGAAGTCAACCTCCAGGGTTCCCGCAATGTCCTCTGGGCCGCTCTGGAAGTCGGGGTGAAGCGGGTGGTTTATACCAGTTCCATCGCCGCCATCGGCGTAACCCCGAAAAAAGCGCCCACCAATGAAACCGTGATTTTCAATCAGTACGGGCTGGGCAATCATTATGTGATCACCAAGTACCTCTCCCAGCAGGAAGCCCTGGAATTCAACAACCACGGCCTGGAGGTGGTGGTGGTCAATCCGGCCTTTCCCTTCGGTGAAAATGATATCGCCCCCACCCCTACCGGCCAGTTAATCGTGGACGTTCTTTCCGGGAAGGCGCCGTTTTTCTTTTCCGGCGGCCTGAATATCATCGATGTCCTGGATATCGCCCGGGGGCATGTGCTGGCAGCGGAAAAGGGAAAGCCCGGTGAAAAGTACATTCTGGCCAACCGCAATATCGAAATGAAGGCCTTTATCCGGATGGTGTATCAGATATCCGGCGTTCCGGACAAACGCCTGATTCCCACGCCGGTCTGGCTGGCCCGGGGATTTGCCGCCGGGCTCACCTGGTGGTCGAACCATGTCAGCCATCGCACGCCGCTGACGACACCTTCGGAAATCAAATATATCTCCCAGTATCTGTTCTGTGATAATCACAAGGCACGCACCGAGCTGGGGCTGGAACTGACGCCGGTGGAGGATTCCCTGGTGCGGTCGATTCGCTGGTTCCGTGCCAACGGGTATGTGTAGTGCCGAAACGCTGACCGCAAATCGCTTCATCGGAAAAGAAAGGCTTTCCGTCTCTGTTTGTTGATTTTCCGGGAAACAGCCTTATCTTCAGGGTACAGGCAAAAAAGTCAGCGGTGCCTGTAGAACCGTAATCATTAATGATAACCGGGAGATAACAGTGATGACGAATCCAGTGACCAGGGTAATCCAGGCCATCAGTGATACCTATAGAGATGATATTGCGGAAACGGGTCGCCACTACCGCGAAGTGGATATCGGCCGGGAAGCGGAAAAGCTGGGGATTACGGAGATTCCCCCCGCCATTCGGACGGCCCGGGCGATTATCCCCCTGAAGAAGCCGGCTTGCGGAATGAAGGTCCGCATTGACGGGCGCACGTTTGTGGATTACGCCCGGTTTGCCTCCGGGGTGGCGGTGCCGGGATATGTCGCCCGGGCTGCCGACCTGCCGTACCGGGTCTATGTTCCCGAAGACAGTATGATTTTAAACTGTGCTTGACAAAGGCGAAAATTCTGTCAGATGGGCTTTTCCTCCGCCCCGCACCTTTGATACCTTTAACCCAAGGGGTTGAAACCGGCTTCTCGTGAAATAGAACAATAAGCCCGGCTTTATTGCTGAATTCAGCACAAGGGCATTTTTTCCGGTTCACACAGCAGGGCGGCGTTGATTGCTGTTTTTCCGCATTGTTTACAGGTATAGCGGTCGTTGTTCGTCCGGTTATGGCAGTATGTGGGCGGAAGCCCGTCTTTGGAACCACACCAGTCAATCTTGGTTATTCTTCCGGCGGGATTACAGAGGTTGTTCTGATCAAGTGCAACGGCACCGCAGGTGCCGCAGTAAAACGCTTTGGTATCTTTCGGCAGCGGGACGTGTTTTGTTTTCTTTGCGTCGTCAGTCATTTACAGAAGCTCCTTTTTCTATTCAAAAAATAAAAGTGAGAATAACAAGGTTTTTTATCGTCTATAGCAAAGACGCTACATGCGTGTCAACCTTTTCCGGCGGCTTTTCACATTTCAGAGGAAGATACAGGACGCTTTTCACAAAATTTTCTTTCTTGATTCTGCAAAATTCGTTATGTTTGGCGCATGAATGGCGATTTTCCCTATCAGTTCAACGCTGAGGCCTGTCAAAAGTGCGGCGGAGAATGCTGTCGCGGGTCGCAGGGGTATGTCTGGATCAGTGTGGACGAGCTGGAAGATATGGCCCGCGCCAGACAGGTGGAGGTCGAAGCCTTTGTTCGGCAATATGTGCGTCAGGTGGAAGAAAAGATGGCGCTGCGGGAGCGGTTCGTCAATGGTGAATATTTCTGCTGCTTTTTTGACTCCATTGATTGCCGCTGCACTATCTATGCGGCCCGGCCTCAACAGTGCCGGGATTTCCCCTTCTGGGAGGAGTTTAAAAAAGATCCCGGCAAACTTTTGGCAGAGTGTCCCGGCGTTATTCTATAAAAAATTTTCTTTGAACCGCTTCCACGAAAAACGGAAACAGAACCAGGACAGCAGAAAACCGGTGATCGGATTCACGCGCACATATCCGGTTGACGGGATTTTTTTCTCGTTGACAGGTTCCAGTGGCAGAGAGTAGGCTTAAATACAAGAAACACGGTTGTTTAAAAATACTACTCAACCGAGCGTTTCAGATTTTGAACTTTTTTTGTCCGGGATTGCGCCTATGCTGACCATTCAGCCGCTGCAAAATTCTGTCCGGGAATATGTCTGGGGTTCTTATACCGCTATCCCCGATCTTTTGGGCGTTACCTCACCATCTGATGTTCCCTGGGCCGAGTTGTGGATGGGGGCTCATGAACAGGCTCCTTCCCGTATATTGGATCATGATTGCTGGCGGCCTTTAAATGAAGTGATTGCGGAACAGCCTGAGGCCTTTCTGGGCCGGTCCGTGGCAGATCGGTTTGCCGGTCGACTCCCTTTTTTATTGAAAGTGCTGGCTGCAGAGAAACCACTGTCCATTCAGGCGCATCCGGATAGGATTCAGGCGCGTCAGGGATTTGAACGGGAAAACCAGGCGGGCATTCCTCTGGATGCCCCGAATCGCAATTATAAAGATGCCAGCCACAAACCGGAAATTCTTTGTGCGTTAACGCCTTTTACCGCTTTATGCGGATTTCGGAAGATTGCGGATATTCGTTCCGATTGGAGTAACGTCTATCGGGGGGGAGAAGTGCAGCTCGCCCGATTCCTGGAGGAATCTCCCGAGGCCGCCGGATTACGGCAATTTCTGGAAGCGCTGCTCCGGTTACCGGATCAACACGCCCGGAAAATAATGGCCGAAGTGGTTAATAACGCCTCCGGAATGGCAGATGAAAATGATGTTTTTGGTTGGATTGTTTGTCTGAATCGGCATTACCCTGGCGATATAGGGGCTCTGTCGCCGATTTTTTTAAATTTGATCACTTTAGAACCGGGACAAGCAATTTACCTGCCGGCTGGTGTGCTGCATGCCTATCTCGGCGGCACCGGTGTGGAACTGATGGCGAATTCCGATAATGTGTTACGGGGTGGTTTGACGGCCAAGCATATTGATGTGCCGGAATTGCTGCGGGTACTTGATTTTCATGTTCAGCCGCCGGATATTTTGACACCGGTTCCCGTCAATTCCTGGGAACAGGTATATCCGACGGCAGCGGAAGAGTTCGTGTTGTCCGTTATTACCGTTTCTGCCTCTCAACGACCCGTTAGCTCTGAAAGGCCCGGCGTTGTGGAGATCTTTTTTTGTACGGAAGGTGGCGCCGTCATTCATGAGGAAACGGTCAACGGGACAGAAGCGGTTCCCTTGAATCAAGGGAAGGCCGTTCTGATTCCGGCAACGGCTGGCCGGTACAGTTTGACCGGGAACGCGGTTATATACAAAGCCACGGTTCCCTGCTGACCGAACACTTCATTTTTTTTCAATAAGTAAATTTTCCGTTTTCATAGATCGTCTTTTTTTTGCCGCCGGCCAGAAGAGCGGTAACCCGCTTTTTTTCCGTATTAATGATGTCCCAGTGGATCGCCGAATCGTTGAAACCCATTGCCCTCTTACGGCTTTTGGTCAGTTCGGCCGGATTCCCGGCATAGGTGTCTGCGTAGGCGGCACCCAGGGCTATGTGGCAGTTCCCTTGTTTACCGCCGAAATTTTCGTCAAAAAGGGTGTTGGCCATGAAACGGTTGATTCGGGAAAACCGCCTGTCGGTCAGGGAAAATTCTCCGATTTTATTGGCTCCCTGATCGGTGGCCAGTATTTTTCTGGCAAACGTCTCCCCTTCTTCCGCGGTAATTCCAACAGCTTCTCCTTTTTTGAATTCAATTTTCAGATTGCGAATATAGTTGCCGTTGCGATAGGAGGGCATATCGGCAAAATAAATTCCTTCGGTATGCCGCCAGTCCGGTGAGAGAAAAATTTCAAAGCTGGGGATGTTATGACCGGATATTCCCAGCCACCGGCGGCATTGTCCGGGCGCAATGGTGATGTCCGTGCTTTTCGATTCTACCCGCAGGGTTACCATCTTCAGGCGGTTGAGCCAGCGTTTGATACGACCTGCTTCTTTGAAGACCGTTTGCCAGTGGGACAAGGGGTCTTTACGGTCCAGAAAACATGCCCGGGCAATCTGTTTGGTGTATTTTTCTTCGGTCAAACCGGCGTGGCGCGCCATTGCTTCCGTGGGATACATGGCCAAAGTCCAGCCATATTCCCCACGCGATTCCCGTTTATCCAGAAGATCGCGCAGGGGTTTCCGGGCTTCGGCTGCTTTTCCGATTTTCCGGGGCTCGATACTGCTCAAGTGGGTGAGTGAAACAGGCGCCAGAAGCGATATGGCGCCGTTAATCCGGGTAAGCAGTTCTTTCTCCCCCGGCGGCTGAAAAGCAAGCTGCCGGTTGCTGGCGGTTTCAAAAAAGATTCGTTCCATATTGGGAGTGGCACCGCAACGCAACACCGGAAATCTTTCCGATTCAAGCAGCTTCTGGTAGATGATTTCAGCCAGCGGGACGGCACTCATATCGTAACGGATCAGGATAATGTCCGCTTTTTTAAATGGTCGGCTTCTGGCGCGGCAAAGCCCCCAGTTTATTACCTCGGCGTAACGGTTCAACTGTTTTTCCGTAAACATGATGGTTGTTCCTTCCAGTTGTCGTTTATCGGCTTTACCAGTGACGAAAAAAGGATTACGTATTCCGGTATAGCTCTTTTATTTGACTTTCCGGATGCCGTCATATTATACTCAATTTTTATGGTTCGGCTTACGGGCCGCAGGTCTGGTCTTTACTGTATCAGAAAAGTCATATGATGTGCAAGCGTGTCGGATAGAAATCAGTAGAACAGGAGAGGAAATTATGCCGGGTGTTTTTTCGCAGCGCCGTTCGTCGTTCATTGTGTTTATAGTCGCGATTGTCCTGCTGGTCATTGCAGGGAAAATGCTTTTTTTCAGCAGTGAAACCTCTGTATCGGAAAAACAGATGACGGCGGTATTGTCCCGGCTGAAAAAACTGGAAGCGCAAACGGCTGGTTTAAAAAACAATACCGGAGATTTCGCCGGCGGGGAAAACGTCTGTAAAGCATATGAAAAGGCGCTCTCCGAAATAAAAGAGCGGGAAGCGGAATTGCTGGCGCGGCTCATTGATCTTGAGAAGAAACTCGCGCTTCTGTCGCGATCACACAAACCCATCGGGGAAGCAGCTCCGAATCCACGGGAGCATCTGAATACCGGCCGACCTTCTGATGACAAGGACGGTTCTACGGCTGCTCCGGCCGCCAAAGATTCCGACAGCGGAGGAGAAAATAAATATTATGAAGTTCAAAAAGGCGATACGGTTTACAGTATCAGCCGCAAATACGGGCTGACGCCGGAAGACTTGCGAAAACAGAACAAACTGGATTCCAATATCATCAAGCCCGGGCAGAAGTTACAGGTCATTCCCTAAGGATCCCGGGTCCCTTTACGGTGGTTATCACCGGCAATCTGCTTTGGAAAGGGATATTTTCTCCAAAATAACTACCAGGATAAATCCCAGAAAGGCCAATCCGAAAGCGGCGGCAACTTCCGGCGTGAAGGCATCCGGTATGATATTCCGTTCCCGGAGGGTATGGAGTTCACCGCGGATAACAGTGGATTCCAGTTGTGCTTTCCAGGGCCATATTTTTCTCATGGAACCGGCCATAAGACCGGTCAAGAAGGCCAGACTCAAGTTGTGCCAGGTGTCCAGAAGAAATTTGAGTATTCTGGAAAAAGACAATATTCCCACTACTGTACCCGTGCAGAAAACAGTGATGATGATGGTGTTTTCCCAAATCAAAGGATTTTTCAAGGCACCGGTAATAAATTCATATTTTCCCAGAATAAGCAGTAGAAAGGCGCCGCTTAAGCCGGGCAGAATCATGGCGCAGATGGCGATAAACCCGGATATGAAAATAAACCATAAGGTTTCGGGCGTATTAACGGGGATGAGCCCGACGATTATCCAGGCCGCTCCCCCTCCGATCAGAAAAGAAAGGCAGGTGCTGTATCGCCAGTTCCCGACTTTTTTCCCTACAACCAGTATGGAGGCTGCGATCAGACCAAAAAAAAGGCTCCAGGTTAAGATCGGTTCATGGTGGAGGAGGTAGTTCATGATCCGGGCGATGCTGACGATGGCCAGAAATATTCCCGCAAACAGAAAAAGGAGAAAACGACTGTGAACCTCTGCCAGTGCTCCTTTCAGGTCAGCGGTTATGATTTTTTTGATAACGCGCGCGTTAATGGACTTGATGGCGTTTAATAATTGTTCATAAATACCCGTTATCAGGGCAATGGTCCCGCCGGAAACGCCGGGAATGACATCGGCACTGCCCATGCACAGGCCCTTCAAAAAAAGGATCAGGGATTCTTTCCGGTTTTTGGGGCCCGGGCTGTTGGCGAAAGCGTCTTTCCATGTTCCGATCTGTTTTTTTTGCATTGTCTATACTGTCTTGTCTGTTTCTTTTTTCGCCGGCCGGCGGATATTTGCGAATCACCGGAAAAGGACCGCTCTAAACCTGAAATTTTTCCATTAAGCCGGTTAAATGGTCGGCAATTCGGGCCAGTTCAGCCGCGTTTTCTTTAATCTGAAGACTGTTGTCGTTCATATGCTGCGAGGTTCCGCTTAAAGCCGAGACATCCCGGGAAACGGTATTGGCCACTTTAGAACACTGGGCCACACTGTGATTGGTATCGGTTACCCCTTGAGAAACCTGGGAGACATTGTTGGCGATTTCCCGGGTAGAAGAGGACTGTTCTTCAATAGAGGAGGCAATCGTGGATACGATTTCATCCACCCGGCTGATAATCTCTGTGATTTTTTTGATCTCGCCTACGGCTTCAGTGGTAATCGTCCGGTTTTCTTCAATCTGCTGATTGATTTCCTGTGTCGCCTCAGCCGTCTGTCTGGCCAGGGCTTTGATTTCGCCGGCTACCACTGCAAAACCCCGGCCTGACTCTCCGGCCCGGGCCGCCTCAATGGTGGCGTTCAATGCCAGTAGATTGGTCTTCTGGGAAATTTCTGCAATGGTCTCCGTCACCGAACTGATTTGTTCCGCTGCCTGCCCCAGGGCATCCACCCGCCGGGAAACTTTTTTCGACTGGGTAACTGCCATGGCCGTGGTCTCCCGGGCACTTTCGGTATTGGCCGTAATCTCATGAACGGTGCTGGTCATTTCTTCAGTGGAAGAAGCGATGAGATTGACGTTCTGGGCGGTTTGCTCCATAGTAGAGGAAATGGCGGTCATTTTCGAGCTCATTTCCTCGGAAGAACCAGCCACGGAATTGGCGTAGGTAGACATTTCCCCCGTTTCGGTCAACATTTTCTCTGATAGGTCGAATAATCCTTTGGAAGAAGCGTTCAAAGTATTGGCATTGTTTCGGACTTCCAGCACCAGCGCTTTGAATTTATCCATAAACCATTGTAACCGCTCCTGCAGAATTCCTCCGATTTCCTCTTCCCGGGAGGTATCAATGGATCTGGTGAGATCGCCATCGGCTTTCTGGGAGATGCTTTCCAGCATTAGAGAAATATTGGCGTTGGTGGCCAACAGTTCGTCTTTTAAAATCGTCAACTTATCCGCCAGCCCGATAGACAGTAGACTGATAAAGACTGCAGAGCCGATTTGAATTGACCAGTTGGTAATAAAATTGGCCGGTAATATACCATAGGTTTTACCAATATACAGCAATACTCCGACAACCAGGACACCGCAGCTTAATCCGATAAACCGGACGGAACGGTTGAACTGATTTCGGACCAAGACCGTCCCTCCCCCGACGGTGACCAGAATGGAATAGGCCGCCAACATCGTGGAGACCTTGATATTCAGCGCATAATTGCCGGTAAACAGGCAGATAAGAACCCAGAGCAGGTTAGGCCCCATGACCCCGTATCGCATAAACTTATCAAACCCTTCGCTGCCCGCCAGCTCTTGCAGATTGACGAAATCACGTACGAAGATAAGCAGAAAAAAAACGGTCAGGCAGATAAACATGGGAATACAGTTGTTCGCCCACCAGATGGCATCCGGCCATAAGAATTGAAACGCGAATCCGTTTAAGGAAAATTGCAGCAATAAAAACATAAAAATAAAAACAGCCAGATAGATAATATGAAGTTCCCGGATCAGTGAAAAAAGAACCAGATTATAGATGACCATGATCAACATGGCACCATAATACACCCAGAAAATCGGATAAACTTTATGGAATTGGTCCCGATAAGCCCGGTAGGAATGCATTATGGGCTCGAAGTTCAGGGAAGTCGCGGTTTCTACCCGAACGTAGTAGGTGCTCTTACCGGGTGGTGGGGTTAACCGAAAAACAAAATTTTTATCCGGAAATTCCCGATGAGAAAAGGGATAATGATCGCCGGCGGTAATTTTTTTAAAAAGTTCGTTCTTCTGGGGAGCATAAAGTTCGATAAAATCCAGCAGCGGATAGGTCAGTTCAAAATACCATTCCTGTTCCCGATTGAGCTGGTTGTCAACGGTAAACCGGAACCAGTAGACGGAACCGGTAAAGCCAAAGTTCAGCGTCGCAGAATCGCCGGCCTCTTCCCAGACGAGATCTTCCTGCACGATATCGGCGAGCGTTATGTTTCCACTTTTGTCTTCCAGATACATCACCCGGTTACCGAACCGGACGGTATCCAGGGAAGAATCCAGTATAACCGGTTGCGCTTGAAGTATACCGGGACAAAAAAAGCCGCCAGGAAGAAATAAAAGCACTGCCAGCCAAAGGGGAAGAACATGGTATTCTGTTATATTTTCGATAAATTTACGCATATAACACGGTAGCTGCGATAAACGGAAAATGCTGCGGGCACGTTCCTTGCTATACCCGAAATTTTTGAATTAATTCTGTCAGGTGATCCGCCATCTGCGAAAGTTCGGCCGCACTCTTTTTAATATGCTGGCTGTTTTCGTTCATTCGCTGGGAAGAGCCGCTCAAATTCCACACATCCCGGCTAACGGTGCCGGTCACCCCGGAACATTGGGAAACACTTTTGGTGGTTTCGGAAACGCCCTGGGATATTTGTGAAACATTTCCCGCAACCTCTCTGGTAGAAACAGACTGCTCTTCAATAGAAGAAGCAATGGTGGACACAATTTCATCTATTTTATTAATGATATTATTTATTTGCCGGATTTCCAGAATGGATTCTTCAGTGATTGCCCGGTTGGCGTCAATTTGCTGGCTGATTTGTTGCGTTGCTTCGGTGGTTCGGCGGGCCAAGGCCTTGATTTCCCCGGCTACCACAGCGAATCCCTGCCCTGCCGTACCGGCACGGGCCGCCTCAATGGTCGCATTCAGGGCCAATAAATTGGTCTTTTTTGATATTTTGGTGATGGCTTCCGTTACCAGACCGATTTTATCGGCCGCCTTACCCAGTTCATCGACCCGCCGGCTTACCGTTTTGGATTGCGCCACCGCTTCAGCGGTGGTACTTCGTGCTGCTTCCGTGTTGCTGCTGATTTCATTGACCGTCGTAGCCATTTCTTCGGCGGAAGACGCGATGAGATTCACATTCTGCGCCGCCTGTTCCATCGTACCGGATATGCCGGTCATGCGTTCACTCATCTCCTCGGAAGCGGAAGCCACCGAGTCGGCTTTGGCGGACATATCTCCGGCTTCTGCGCTCATCTTATCGGAGAGGCCAAACAGCGCCGACGCTGCCGAACTTAAATGATTGGCATTGGTCCTGACATCATCTACCAGATCTTTAAACCGGTCCATAAACCGCTGGAAACGGGTTTGAAGCGCTTTGCCGATCTCTTCTTCCCGAATGTTCTGAGCCGTTGTCGGTTGTTGGCCATTTTTCTGGGAAATGCTTTGCAGCATGATCGAAGTATTGGAATTAATGCTGACCAGATCATTTTTCAGTACGGACAACTTGTCCGCCAACCCGAGAGACAGTAAGGCCACAAAAATGGCCGAGCCGATTTGAACCGACCAAATGGTGAAAAAACTGGACGGCAGCAGACCAATGGTTTTGGAAATGAACAGCAATAATCCGAAGCCCATGATGCTGCAACTGATCACAATGATTCGCAGGGGTCGCGATGTTTCCCGGCGCAGAAAAATCGTCACTGAAAAAATGAAGACGGTCATCCCCAGAAGCCCGGTGGCAACCTGAACGCTCAGGGCGTAATTTCCGGACAAAGCGCAGAGTGCCCAGATAAAATTGGGGACAATAATACCATATTTTTCCAACTTGTCGGGCAGTTTTCCGGGAAACAAGTCCGCTGTCTTCAAAAATTGACGGGTGAAAAGAACGAACAGCGCGGCCGTCAGACACATGAACATTGGCAAACAATTGTTCGCCCACCAGACACTGTCGGGCCACAGGTACTGAAAGGCAAATCCGTTTAAAGAAAATTGCAGCAAGAGATAGGAAGTAATGAAAAGCACCAGAAAGAGAAAGGTTCGATCCCGGATCAGGAAATAAAGGACCACGTTGTATATAATCATAATCAAAAGCGCCCCATAATAGGCCCATAGTATCGGATAAATCCGGCTCAGTTTGGTCAGATAGGCTGCTTTGGAGCGCATCACCGGCTCAAAGTTTAACGAAGAAGTGGTTTCCACGCGCACATAATAGGTAACGGTTCCGGGGTTTTGTTCCAGGAAAAAAACAAAATCTTTATCCGCTACCGGTCGATGAGAGAAGGGGTAATGATCCCCGGTTTTGATTTTTTCGAATCCCCCTTCGGGAGCGGGGGTATAAAATTCCAGATAGTCCAGATGGGGATAGGTCAATTCGAAATACCACTGTTTTTTTCGCTCCAGCACATTGTCGACGGTAAACCGGAACCAGTAAGCGGAATCGGTGAATCCGAGGTTGATCGCATCTTTCTGGGACGCCCGCCACTGTGCATCCGCCACCACAACATCAATGATGGTTTTGTTTTTCCCTTTATCTTCCAGAAACTCCACCTGCCGGCCGAAAGATAAAACGGTCAGGGAATCATCAAGGGTAATCTGTTCGCCCCTGGCCAATGCCGGGAATACCGAACAGGAAACAAGCCCCATCCACACACTTGCCAGAAAAAGAAAAATATTACCTGCTTTTGTTTTCATATGTGATGTCGCTTATCTTTGGTTTACTCCCGGCAGGAATAATCCGGATAAAGACAGACGTGTCATTTTATCGGTGCTAAATCATTCCTACTAAAATTCTCATATTTTAGCAACATCTTTTTCTTCGTCTTTCTTCGTCATCTCTTTGTTTGCAGCGTCATAAGATATTATCGAGGGTCACGATTTTCCGTTTTTTCCGTTTATGGGAGCTGCGATTTATGCTAATATACGAATTATACAATTAAAAATTTTTACCATTTGTTTTTTCAGGGCTCTTTTTGACGAAGGAGGTATAACGTTGGAAAACAAATTATTTCATATCTATCGCAACACTCCTTTTGGGCGGGAAACCCTTTTACATTCCCTTTATTTTTGTCGGCAACTGGAGTTGACATTGCATCTTTATATTCCGGAGACCAAACAATTTTTAATGTATTTTGACAACAACGCGGTCAATGTGGAACTGGACAGCTCCTACCTCAAGAACGGAGATACCGCCCGCTCAAATGCTGAAGGGCTGGTGGTTTCTTCCGGGGTACCGGTGGTTTTTTTTGAACCGAATCGTTTTACGGCCTCCAATCTGCCGGATATACCGACGGACTTTGACTTTATGACCTGTCCCCGGGTTATAAGTGACCTCTCCACCAAAATCGGACTTGGCAAAATCGGCTCAAAGGTACGGGACATTCTTTATAATGCCCGTTTTCCGGTGCTTATTTCGGGCCAGGTGTTTAAAAAATGGGAAAGCGTGGCGGTTATGTTCGGGGGATCGGCTAACGGCCTTAAAGCCCTGCACTTGGGCATTAAAATTGCCGAACTCACTGATATGCCACTGGATATGTTGACGCAGACGGAGAAGCCCCATACCCGGACAGACTATGAAGACATTCTCAGCCAGAGCAATCTGGCCCGTGATTTACAAAAAAATCTGCGTCACTGGCATTTTTTTGAAAACGGCGATTTTAGCGCCAATCTTTTTTCGCTTCCTCATAATGCATTAATTATAATGGGGATTTTCGGAAATAAAAAAATAAAAAAACTTCTTTTCGGCACCACTACGGAAATGGTTCAGTCTATCCTCCCCAACAATTTGCTGTTGGTCGGTCCGGAATTTGAAAAACACTACTGGTCTCATTTATAACTTATAATCATGGCATCCACTATCCGGCAACGTCTTCTGATACAGCCATTGCGAAATTTTCGCAGTCGCTTTTTTCACGCCAAATCGCCGGGAGTGTGGCTGCTATCCTTTGTTACCATCGGTATTATCGCCGGGCTTGGATCTATCCTTTTTCATTTTTTATGCGATATCGGTCTTCATTTCTTCATGGACTTTCTGGCCGGTTACAGGCCAAACAGTGCCCACGGCGAACCCCGCCTTTTTTCGCCTGGCAATACGCCCTTCAATCGCTGGATACTGCTGTTTTTACCAGCTCTGGGGGGAGTTATCAGCGGCTGGCTGGTTTATACCTTTGCTCCCGAAGCAGAAGGCCATGGTACGGATGCGGCCATTGACGCCTATCATAACAAAAACGGCCTGATCCGAAAGCGCATTCCCTTGATCAAAACGGTCGCTTCGGCCATAACATTGACAACCGGCGGTTCCGGAGGCCGGGAGGGACCCATTGCCCAGATCGGGGCCGGTTTTGGATCATTTCTGGCCACCACTTTCAAGTTGTCCGATCGGCAACGAAGAATTATGCTGGCGGCCGGCGTTGGTGCCGGAGTCGGCAGTATTTTCCGGGCACCATTGGCGGGGGCACTGTTTGCCGCCGAAGTACTATACCGGGATCCGGAGTTTGAAGCGGATGTTCTGATACCGGCGGGAATTTCTTCAGTGGTCGCCTACTGTCTTTTTTGCATGGTGTTCGGCTGGGGCTCCCTTTTCAGTGCGCCGGCCTATAACTTCACGAATCCGGCGGAACTCGGCCCTTACATCGTGCTGGCAGCAGTTCTGTCCGGAGTGAGCTATATTTATGTCAAAACGTTCTACGGGGTGGAACACCTGTTTGCCAATCTGCGGATGCCGCTTCATCTCAAGCCGGCGGTAGGCGGTTTGTGCACAGGCATTATCGGCTTTTTCCTTCCCGAGACGCTCTCTTTCGGTTACGGGGTGCTTCAGCAGGCGATTTATAACGAGCTGGGTTTGTTGATGTTGCTGGGAGTGGCCTTTGGAAAGATTCTGACCACCTCTTTTACCATCAGTTCCGGTGGCAGCGGTGGTGTATTCGGGCCTTCGGTGGTCATCGGCGGCGCTTTGGGAGGGGCAGTCGGGCAAATATTTCACGCTCTGGCGCCGGGCCTCATTTCCGCACCGGAGACCATGGTTATTCTGGGCATGGCCGGATTTTTTACCGCCGTCTCCAGCACCCCCATTTCCACAATTATCTTTGTGGCCGAGATGACCAGTTCTTATCAAATGATGCTGCCGGCCCTTCTGGTCTGTCTGCTTTGCTATCAGCTGTCCACTCGATGGACCATATATCGACAGCAATTGAAAAATCGGGCCTCTTCCCCGGCCCACGCCGGAGAATTTTTCGTCGATATACTGAAACAATACAAGGTCCGTGATCTCCAGGAGCATATCAAACCGGTTTCCACTGTCCTGGAATCAATGAAACTGTCGGACTTTAAAAATTTTTTTACCCGGACCAATCAACAGTATTTTCCCGTGGTCAATGAACAGGGGAGTCTGAAAGGGATCTTTTCCAATACGGACATCCGGAGAATTCTGTTTGATACTGCCATGAACGAGCTTGTCGTGGCCAAAGATATTGCCACCGCGAAAATCATCCTGACGACGCTGGACGAAGATATGGATGAAGTTATGAAAAAATTCACCATCAAAAATAACGAGTCCCTGCCGGTAGTGGATGCCAACGCACCGGACAAACTCCTGGGAATGCTACGCCGGAAAGAGGTGATTGCCTTTTATAATGAAAAGGTGGACGAAATGCGGAAGCAGAAAAAAGAGTAACACCTTATACCGCTGGTTTGCAAAAAAATCCGTTTCTTCGTCTTCCCGGTCCGGCCGCCTTTTGCAGGATTCGGGGCGCCCCTTCAAACGGGTACATGTTATACGGGATGGCCGCCCCGAAAAAAGAAAATACGAATTTTTAAGAGGTTACTTTCCCCCTCCCCGCTTAGAAGCTTTGAGCGGATTTATTTTGTTTTTCTCCTTGACGGCTGTTTCGGTTGTATGGGTGGCCAGGTTACATTTGCCGTTTTTCCACTTGAGGCCCGGATCCGGAACGGCTTCGCAGTACCAGCCGGTCGCATATTCTACAGCTCTTTTACACCCCTGGCAAGCTTCTACAACGGGATGACAGACGCCATCGTTATAGGAACAGCCTTTTGCCGTCATAAAGACACACTCTGTACCTTCTTTAACTGTGGAACAAATCATACAAGTTACCTCCTGAAACACAAAACCAAACGAGTTCGGCGATTAAATAAAAGACAACGCTGCAATAAAATTTGTCTGTTTATTAAAGCGACTCGGAGGGTATGTCAAGTACAATCGGAAGGAGCGGCGTAAAAAAACGCCATCTGTTCGGGTGGGCGGCAAATCAAACGGTTCATCCGGAGTGAAAGAGGTAGAAGCAGATAAGGAAAAAAATATAAATTTCTGTCTGGACCGCGCTGGGATTTTATCGGGCCTATTCTTTGATAAAAATCAGTGTATGCATCCCGATTTTAATGACATCCCCGTTTTTTAGCAAACAGTTGGTGATCGGTTTGTTGTTTACATAAGTACCGTTTTTGCTCTGGAGATCCGTTATAACGAAGCCTTCCTGGGAAGGCTCTACTTTGGCGTGTTCGCCCGATACCGCCAGATTTTCAATAACGATATCATTGCTCCGGCGTCGGCCGATATGCAGGGGTTTTTTGTTATCCACCTGATATTTATTGATCACGGTGTCTTTAAATTTCAAGGTCAAAGCAGGCATGATAGAACCTTTAATATCCCCGTATCCATAAAATTATGTGTAATTATTATGCCAAGAAAAGCAATCGACGTCAAGCAGCTGTTATAATAAATCGCAAACAATATTTTTTTGGCGTTTTCCCATTCGGTGACCGCAATGCGCAGTTAAAGCGCATAAACGGTCTCCCCGGTAATTACCGTAATATTGTTGTCCATCAGGACCCGTACCGCGTTATCGATATCATCAAACCGGAATATCATGATCGCATTGTCACCACTTTGTCGCGCAAAGGCGTACATGTATTCTACATTGATTCCTGCCTGTTGCAATAGTTCGAGAATCCGGTGCAGGCCCCCGGGCGTGTCGGATACTTCCACAGCGACTACATTATGGGTGCCGAGAGCGAAACCGTTGTCTTTGAGTACCTGCTGGGCTTTGGCCGTGTCGTTGACAATCATTCGTAAAACGCCGAAATCCGATGTGTCGGCCAGTGACAGCGCCCTGATGTTGATGCCGGCTTCACTTAAGATGGCGGTTACCTCAGCCAGTCTTCCGGTTCTGTTTTCCAGAAAAATTGAAATTTGTTGGACCCGCATTGTCTTTGCTCCCTTATAATCTCTTTATTAGATTCGGCGATTGTCCACTACCCGAACCGCTTTTCCCTGGCTGCGCGCAATTGTCTTCGGCTCTACCAGTTTTACCTTGGCGGATACGCCCAGTAATTCTTTAATAGCGTTGGAGATTGTTTTTTCCGTTTCCTGGAGCACCTTTATTTCATCGGAAAAAAGATGCTCGCCCACCTCCACTTTCACCGTCAAAACATCCAGATTTTCCTCGCGGTCTACGATTAATTGGTAATGCGGTTCTACTTCCTCTATATTCATTAATACGCTTTCAATCTGCGAGGGGAATACATTTACCCCCCGGATAATCAACATGTCGTCCGTTCTTCCGCTGATGCGCTCCATGCGCACATGTGTTCTGCCACAAGCGCAAGGCTCGGCGTGAAGTGCGGTGATATCCCGCGTCCGGTACCGAATTACGGGAAAGGCTTCTTTGGTCAGCGAGGTGAAAACCAGTTCGCCTTTTTCACCATAAGGCAGTACTTCTCCGGTCTCCGGATTGATAACCTCCGCCAGAAAATGATCTTCAAAAATATGTAAGCCGTTTTTGGCTTCGCAGCACTCAATGGCCACGCCGGGCCCCATAACTTCGCTCAGCCCGTATATGTCAACCGCGCTCAAATGGAGCTTGTCTTCCAGTTCCTGACGCATATTTTCCGACCACGGTTCCGCCCCGAAGACGCCGGCTTTGAACTTCAGGTCATCAAAGGAGATTCCCATATCGCCGGCCACTTCGGCCAAATGCAGCGTATAGGAGGGAGTTGCGGTCAATATGGTCGGACCGAAGTCTTTCATAATAACGATTTGCCGCTGGGTGTTGCCTCCGGATACCGGTATGACCGATGCCCCCAGTTTTTCTGCCCCATAATGAATTCCCAGCCCACCTGTAAACAGACCGTAACCGTATGCATTATGAATAATATCGCCCCGCCAGGCACCGGCCGCAGCCAGAGAGCGTGCCATAAGCTCGGCCCAGGCATCAATATCTCTGCGCGTATAGCCGACTACGGTGGGTTTACCGGTTGTTCCCGAAGAAGCATGAATGCGCACTACATTATCCATCGGTACCGCAAACAATCCGAATGGGTAATTGTCCCGCAAATCTTGTTTGGTGGTAAACGGTAATCTCTGTAAGTCTTCGAGATATTTAATTTCGTATGGTTTTATGCCGCATTGGTCAAATCTATCCCGATAAAACGGTACTG
Organism: uncultured Desulfobacterales bacterium; assembly: GCA_964632805.1. Lineage (GTDB taxonomy): Bacteria > Desulfobacterota > Desulfobacteria > Desulfobacterales > Desulfosudaceae > CAZWCS01. Next base: position 11,565 of record CAZWCS010000042.1, on the reverse strand, counting down.
TTGCATACACTCGTTCCAAGGTGGACCGCAGACGCTGCAACTGAATGGCGGACAGCGCTTCTGCGGGCATGGTTTCGAATTCGATATCATAGATCATGGTGAGCCCCTTCTCCTGTTGCCGACTGTGTCTATCCTTATTATTACCTAATAAAAACCGTCATCTCTGTCAAGAAGAAATACAGTGGTTATTCCGGGGGGAAAATTATTTCTGCGCGAGCAATTCCTCGGCCAGACGGGCATAATCCCAGGCACCGTAACTCCTTTTCTGAAAGAAGACCACCGGTTCACCGGCGTCCGCGCTGAGAGCGACAGCCGTGTTGCTGCGTATGACCGTTTTGCAGACGAAAGGCTGGTAGCGTTCATCAGTGTTTAGTCGTTCCGTAATTATTTTACTGAGCCGGGTCCGCTTGTCATAGAAGGTGGGTACGATGCCGGCGATCCGTACATGGCTGTTGATGCCTTCCCGGACGCTGTTCAGGGTATCGAAGAGATCTTCCAGCGCGTTCAAGGCATAGGGATGGGTTTGACATGGAACCAATATTTCCCGGGCACAGGCAAAGACATTAATTGTCAGAAGAGACAGGCTTGGCGGGGAATCAATTAAAACAAAATCATAGCTGCCCTGTATGTCGGTCAGTGCCTTCTGCAGACGCTTCAACCGGTCCGGCATGTCGGCCAGTTCAATTTCTGCTCCCGCCAAATCGATATGGGAAGGGAGCAAATCCAGCCCCTCCCATTTTGTCGGCAGTACTGTCTCGGTCGCCGAACCAGTTTTCGATCCCATCATAAGATCATAGGTGGTAGGCTGGCCACTTGCTACCTTTACCCCCAACCCACTGGTCGCATTATGCTGCGGATCCATGTCAACTACGAGAACCCGTTTTTCCAGAATTGATAAAGCCGCAGCCAGGTTGATGACCATGGCCGTTTTGCCCACGCCGCCTTTTTCGTTCACCACAGCAATGATTCGGGTCTGCTCCCTTTCTATCGCCATAGTACCTCCTAACCGTTATTCCGTCGTTTCTCTACTGTTCACTGTTAGCTACTTCGGTGATAAATTGCCTGAGATCGTTGTGGACCGCAAAAGAAGTTTGTTTGATGTTATTCAGTATTTCCGCCAGTTGTTCTTTATCAATCCGTTTTTTGGAGATTACTTCCCGGATGTTGGCAAGATCCGTGTTGTAAGCGCTGAAACGATCCAGTATGGTTTTATAAAAACTTTCCGCTACCGCATCGGCGAGTTTCAGCACATACTGAAATTTAATGTTTTCCCGGTAACTTTTAAAGTGGAAGGCAATAGATTTTTCCGTTTCTTTTCTGATGCGTCTCATCCCGTCTTCCAATGCCTGTAGTTCCCCTTTATTTTCTTTTTTCGTCGGGCGTTTGAGTATTTTTCTGAGCATGTTCCCGGCAGAGTAAACACCCAGCCGCATCACGGCTTCGGTTCGAATTTTGCCGGTATAATTCATAATAAACACTGCCGGGGGAAGCCGCAGTGTCCACTGCTGTTTAATGAACTCCAAATTGCGTATTCCGAGAGTGATTTGTTCTTCCATGCTGGCGTTCAGCCCAAAATCCTGCATGGCCTGGCGATATTCGGCCAGCGCCTGGCGGGTCATGGCATCATAGGAACCGGCGATCTCTTCAAAATAGGCGCTGGTTCTGTTTTCCAGCTTTTTTATGAAGCCCATTATTGTGGGGTTGATGGTCTCCGTAATAAATCCGTCCAGCTTTTGTTGAAATTCCTGGAAAATCATGTAGAGTGTGTTGGAAAATCCACTGGTGGACAGGGCGGATTCGTATTTTTCCAGATCCACGTAGTCGTTTTTGATAAAACTCAAAACAGCCGGGAGTACCTCACCGGAGCGGGGGTCGAAAAACCGGTCGATTTCCGCTTTGAGTTCTTTTTTTAGTTTTCGGGCGGATCCGTCCAGCGTATTTTTAAACATGTCTCCGGCGCGTTCCAGCCGTTTTTTGTGCTCTTTGGTGCCATCTATGGTTGCTTGGGCACTCTCTTCATTTTCCGCCAGCATGCGCAGGTTGGTCGAGGCCCATTGATAAAGCCCCGAAGCGGCCAGTGATAAGCGTTCAGCATGATTTTTCAAAAGCAGAGAATAACGCCGGTGGTTTAATTGGTGACGCAGAGAGTCTTCAAAGGTCCGGCGCCTTTCCTCGGATGTTGTAACCAGAGCTTCTTCCTGACGCCATTGCTCGAGCATTCGAATTTCTTTCGTGTTGCGCAACTCACTGTTCTGGACCTGAAAAAGATGAAACAGTCCGGAAAAAGCGTGTACCTCCGGAGACGGTCGGATGAGGGTGATTTCGTCCGTGATGCGTTGCAGGAGATGATCCAGAGAGGCTTGGGATTCGTGCTCATTGAAGTCACAGTTGATAACAAAGAGCAAATTTTCTGCGATTCCCATACGATCGATCATGGTCAGGAAATTAATATCAGCCTGGCGCATGCCGGTGCGGCTGCTGATGACATAAATAATCAGGTTGGTTCTCAGCAGGTAGTCCTGTATTTTGGCCAGATGCAGTGGATTCGGGGAGTCACTCCCCTGACAGTCCGCGATTTCAATGCCGGGGTCGATCTCCTCAGCATTGATTTCAAGTTGTATATCTTTTAAATAAACAGCCAGCCGGTCATCTGCAACAAAATTTCGGTGTCTGGCAAACTCTTTCTGGTCGAATTGCAGGGTTTCGATTTTTTCGGTAACAATCGATTGAATATCATTATACCCCGCCAGATAATTTGCCAGCAAAACGCTGTTAATATTACGGCTGTCCCTGGCAATAAGGGACTCTCGGGGGAGATCGGCAAGGGCCCGGGAAAGTGCACGACGGGTCTCACTGTCGCGAATATCAAGGCCTTCTCTCTCCGAAGGGAGATCAATCGCCGGTAACATAATTACGGCCCGGGAAAGTTCGGCGTTAATTTCCTTCCAGGGTTTAAAAAAAATTCTGGCGCAAAGACGATCACCCCGTCGCACTCTGGTGACCATGGAGGTTACTACGCCGGCCCCTCGTTTTAAATAGTCTCCCCGGAAAAGAGAATTGACAATGGTGCTTTTCCCCGATTTGATGGGGCCTACTACGGCAATCCGGACGATATCCTCCGCCATTTGCTGTTCTAAGCCAAGGCAGGTCGCCCGCCATTCTTGAATAGCGCTGTCTGTGAGAATTTCCGGAAGAGCAGAAGCGTCCATCACGTTCAGCAGTTCGCTGGTCCGATTCCGCAATCTGTTTTTAAGAAACTTGAATTGTTCCATACAAAAGAAGCATTCACCGTCTTCATTGATAAAATTTTTAATCTACCCCGAGCGGGGATAAAATTCAACCGAAACCAGACGTTTTCTATTCTTCTTCGTAACGGGCAGAATAGCCCCAAGATAACCTGGCAACTGGCACGGTTGTTCCGGGTGAATTTTTATGATATAATATTTCTGTGAGTTATTGACCTGAATTGAGGATTGATTTACTGGAATTACACGCCGTCATCTACATCAGGATAGGCCCCTTATGGTAAAGTCAGCCAATCATACCGAGTGCCCCCTATCCAATCCCTTAAACTGTAAAGAGTATAACAATCCACAAGTGTGTGCATTTGTGAGGGAGGACGGAAAGTGTACGAAAAAACAAAAAATCAGGGCAGTTCCCGATGGTTCGTTTAAATCCCATAGTCCCTCGAAGGATTAAGCCGCCCGGCCGATGTGTTTCTTTTTTCAGCCTGCTCGAATTTACGGTCCGTTATGCCCTGCCGGGAGTTCCGGAGAAGAAAGCGGGATCGATATTCATCAACTTCATTGCTTCCGTCCATCGATGAGCTTCTGATATTTCAAAAAGGATGCGTTGATTCGCCGGACAGGTCAGCCAGAAATTTTCCTTCAGTTCATTGTCCAACTGGCCGTCTCCCCATCCGGAACAACCCAGCAGGATCAAAAATGACGACGGGCCGTTTCCCAGGGCAATCGCCTCCAGAATATCTCTGGTATTGGACAGTGCCAGCCAGGAATTGATGATAAGACAACCGTCCCATTGAAAAGGCGGTCCGTGCAACACAAAAACGTCACCGATGTTCACCGGACCGCCATTGTAAATCGGCAGAGAAGCGGTTTGGGGAGTATAATCGATATTGAGTTCTTGGAAAATATCTGCTGCAGAAACAGCTGTGTACAATCGGTTGACGATGAATCCCAAAGCACCGTTTGCTGAAAATTCACAAATGCATACCACGGTTTGCGAAAAGTTGGGATCCCCAAGCGCCGGCATGGCGATTAGAAAAGAACCTTTCAAGGGTAAAGTGTCCGGCGCGTTTTCCATAGTACCTATAAAAAATTCCCTGAAAGAAAGTATTTCGATAGTTGATAATGAGTTATACTCTAATGATTGGCGCCGCTACTTGTCAAGCAGACAATTTTACACTACTTTATATCTTCATCAGTACTTATGAACCGGTATTTTCCTGCAGTGGCTCATTTTTGACCAGTAATGAGATGATTTGCGGCAGGTATCCGTTTGTCTTATGGGCAGCAAAGCTGCAGGCGCCGACGCTTTTATGTCCACCTCCCTCGAATCGGGAAAGTAAGGCTCCGATATTGACCCGGCATCCGGGATGGAGAAAATTGTGTCCCACATTCACGATAACTGTCTCTTTATCCTGAATGTCGTGACGAATTTTGATGTTTACGATGGTTTCGGGGAAAAGCGAATATACCAGAAAACGATTGCCCGAAGGCGGGATATCAAAGGAACGAAAATCTGTTATGGATACCGGCCCCGTTGTGCGGGTATATTCCTGCAATAATTTCCGGTAGATTTTGTTTTCCGCAATCACCCGGCGGCATATTTCCCGGACCTGAGGATCCTTCATTACAGCCTGAATTTTTTGCTTACGCAGTAACGAAACCAGATGGTTCCAGTAGGCCTCATCATTTTTTATTTGGCTGGATACGGTCATGGACAAAAGAATATAGGGATAGTTTTCCGGATGTCGAATTTCATCCAGAGACAAAGCGGCCGCGTCGATTTTGTCCGCCTGTGCCACCAGTTCACTGAAATCCCGATTGAGGACATCTTGATAATACTCATAAACCAGCCCTGCGGCCGAGGGGGCGATCCGAAATAATCCCTTAAATTCTTTGTCAATACGGTTGGAAAAGTGGTGATCAAACCACAGGGAGCAGTTTTCGTGGTAGGGGAGATTGGCGATAATATCTCCCGCTTTGATTTGAACCTGTTGCTTTTGTATCTCGTGCGGTTCTACCCATTTTATCGCTTTTTTTATGCCCAGCGCCTCATAAAGCAAGACAGCACAGACAACACTGTCAAAATCGGCCCGGGTGATAATTCGCATCTCTTTTTTCTCCCTGTCTCTCTGTATTTTACTTGCCTGATGATGTGATTTTTATTATCGGACACGTCGTTTTGTATTTACCCCAACGATGAATGTAACGAAATGTATTAATAGGAGATTTATCCAAAATCGGGTAAAATTGTTATTATCGCCTCTTATAATTTTCTTGTTAATGATTGTCAATGATTTTGTCCAATATCCGGCGTATACGGTTGGACGTGCGGGGATTATTTACCGCCAAGGCAATAAAAGTTGTCCTTATGGAGCGTTTCTCGCCGGAAACTACCGGGGTCGTTCTTCCGGATGATTCAAAATTCTTGATAAATACCATTGGGTCGGGTATGATAAAAAATATTGTCTGAAATAATGAAAATGAAAAGATCATGAAGGCCATCAATACAAATAAAATCACCGGTACCGCGTTGTCTTTTGAAAATATGAAGGTGAATCTGTTCAGTCTGTCTTTTGCCGGTGATTTTGCTGCTTATGAGTCCGAGTTTCATCAACGTTATCTGGAAAAATCTCTGAAACCTCTGCGCTACGCAATTATTTTCGCCATTCTGACCTGGACGCCGTTCGGTCTTCTTGATGCGTATCTGGATCCCGACCATCTCAAAACCCTCTGGCTGATACGGTACGGGATTGTCACTCCGCTTATGCTGTTCGGTTTCTTTTTTACTTACCATCCGCTGTTTCATAAATACATGCAGCCTTTTATTGCAGTCAGTATTCTGGTGTGTGGCGCGGGTATCATCATGATGATCCCGATTGCCACAACACCTATGCGTCACTCGTATTATGCGGGTTTCTTTTTAATTATGATGTTTGCCTATACGATTCTGCGCCTTCGTTTTATCTGGGCCGCAATTACCTGCTGGCTGCTGGTGCTGATGTACGAGATTATGGCGATAAAAATTCAGACTCCCGTGCGGGTTCTGTTAAGCAACAATTTTTTCTTTATCGGTGGCAATGTTATTGGTATGTTTGCCTGCTATTCCATTGAACTCTACAATCGCAAAGATTTCTTTTTGGCCAAGCAACTGGAGTTTGAGAAGGAAAGGGTCGCCCAGGCGAACCGGGAGCTGGAACAAAGTGTTCGGGAACGGACCAGCCAACTTATAAAAATTAACGAAGACCTCAATCTGACCATATCGGAACAGAAAAAGACGGAAAAAAATCTGCAAAAAAGTGAAGAAAAATACCGGACGATTCTTACCAATATTGAAGAAGGCTATTATGAAATTGACCTGACTGGTAATTTTACCTTTTTTAATGAATCCGTTCTGAAAATTTACAATTGCAGGAAAGAAGAATTGCATGAAAAAAACATTCGGGATTTCATGAGTGAGGGAAATGCCAGTGAGGTGTTAAAAATTTACAATGAAATTTATCAAACGAAAATATCTGTGACCGATATGAACTGGGAAATAGAAACCGGTCAGGGGGCACAACGGTTTCTGGAGGTTTCCGCTACCCGCATTGATGATGAACGGGGAAAACCGATCGGCTTCCGGGGGATTATCAGGGATATCACCGGTCGCAAAAAAATGGAAAAAAAGCTTATTGACTCTTATAAGAATATCAAGGAAACCCGGGCGATGACCATTCTGGGGCTGGCCAAGCTGGCTGAATACCGGGATCAGAATACCGGGGAGCATTTGGAACGAATGATGGAATACACCAAACTGCTGGCGCGTGCCCTTTCCAAAAAGCAGAAATATCAGGACTACATCACAGAGGAGTACATCGAAGATGTTTATATATCCTCCATGCTTCATGATATCGGCAAAGTGGGGATTACCGATAGAATTCTTTTAAAGCCCGGACCCCTGGATGATGACGAATACGAAAAGGTCAAAAAACATACCCTGCTGGGCGGCGATGCGTTGCGTGCTGTAGAAGCCCAGATCAAAGGCAAGTCGTTTCTCAGTCTGGGTAAACAGATTTGTTACTATCACCACGAACGCTGGGACGGTACGGGTTATCCCTTTGGATTAAGTGGTAAGAATATACCGCTCAGTGCCCGGATTGTGGCTCTGGCAGATGTCTACGACGCCCTGACATCAGAGCGGGTCTATAAATCGGCTTCTTCCCATGAGACGGCGGTAGCAACCATTCAAAAGGAAAAAGGTCGTCATTTTGACCCGGATATCGTGGAAATATTTCTGGAAAATCAGGAAGCGTTTCTGCATATTCTCGAAAATGGGACCATCCGTGTGGCCATGCAGGAAGGATATGTGCCGGAAGCTTTGGCTTAAAAAGACAATTTTCGCCCTTCCTGTATGATGGCTAAAGCCAGCTTATGCATATAACCGCGTTTTTCTTCCTGACTTAACCCGGGATAATGCATAAAGGTTAATACAACACCGGTCATCGAGGCAAAAAAAGCGTGGGTAAACAAAACATCTCCGGCAATCCCTTTGGATTTTAATTTCATATTAAACATATTCAGAAAATATTCCTGAATTAATTTAAATTTTTCCATGGCGGCGGCATCCACGGCACCGCAGGTTAAAAAATAGCACATCATCTGAAAAGTCGCCTCGTTATCAATCAGATAGTCGACTACTTCAATCGTAATGTCTTTAATGCTGATCTCGTCAGCTGCCAGTATTGACTCCAGTCGCTTTTCGATGGCATTGATGTCCTGCAAAAGGGCCTCGACGATAATGTCATCCCGGCTGGGGAAATAACGGTAAATGGTCGCCGCCGATATCCCGGCTTCGGCGGCAATATCGCGCATCCCCACCTGATGAAAAACTTTTTCATTAAAAAGTTTCACAGCGGAATCAAGGATGATGGTTTTCCGCATCTCCCGTTCTTCTTCCCGCAAATCTTTAAATGATGATTTTCCCGGCATAAGCAAACCCCTTACGATGTCATTTTCCGCCAATAATAAACCCGCGCCCCTTATATCAGGTAAGGAACTAACACAGTTTGCCGGAATAAACAAGTATTTTACATTTGTTTGAAAAATTCCATTTGCACATGAACCGGTTTTCAAATAGATTATTATTTATCAAGGAGGAAAAGCCATTCATGATAAGCCTGTTGCAAAAGTGGTCGAAGCGCTATCTGTCTGATCCGCAAGTCATTATTCTGTTTGCCCTTCTTATATTCGGCTTCTTACTTGTTCTGATCCTGGGACACATGCTGGCTCCCGTCCTGGCGGCCATCGTGATTGCGTATCTGCTGGAGGGGCTGGTCAAAGGCTTGGAGAATTTAAAAATATCCAGAACCATTGCCATGTTGACGGTGTTTTTGCTGTTTCTGGCCGCGCTGGTTATTCTGATTGTTTTTTTTCTTCCCATGCTCTCCAAACAACTGGCACAAATGCTTCAAGAGCTGCCCTCACTGGTAAGTAACGGGCAGAAGGAATTGATGCGGCTTCCCGAAAAATACCCGGAGTTGATTTCACAGGCGCAGATTACCCAGTTTATTGAATTTCTTAAATCGGAGATAACACAAATCGGGCAATATCTTCTGTCGATTTCCATTGCTTCCGTTCGCGGTCTTATCTCGATTGTTATTTATTTGATCTTGGTGCCTCTTTTGATTTATTTCTTTTTAAAAGACAAACATAAAATATTGAACTGGATGAAAAGCTTTCTCCCGGCTGATACCCGTCTGGCGGCGGAAGTCTGGAGCGAAGTCAATCAGCAGATCACCAATTATGTGCGGGGGAAAATCTGGGAAATTCTTATCTTATGGAGCGCCAGTTATATTACCTTTTCTTTTCTGAAGCTGAAATTTTCTCTGATTATCTCCCTGGCTGTGGGGCTCTCCGTTATCGCTCCTTACATTGGCGCCACCGTAATGTTTTTGCCGGTAGCCCTGGTCGCTTTTTTCCAATGGGGATTTTCCTCCGAATTTACCTGGCTGATTGTTGCTTACGCGATTCTCCAGGCTTTGGATGGTAATCTGCTGGCCCCCTTGCTTCTCTCAGAGGTTGTCGACCTTCATCCGGTGGCAATTATCGTCGCGCTTCTGGTTTTTGGAGGGATCTGGGGGATCTGGGGGCTATTTTTTGCTATACCGCTGGCTACACTGGTCCATGCCGTTTTAAAAACATGGTTTAACTATATGAAAGAAAAACAGCCGGTCCCGGAAAACACCTCTCCCGACACAGCCTAAAATCCTTCTTGGGAGGCAATTTTATTGTACCCCATATTCCTGTTTCCGGCGCTATATCAGGGGAAGGTCGGTTTTTCCGAAAGATCTTTCCGGTCCGAACCGTGAGAGCTTTGCGGACAACCTGTCCGCCGGAAAGGCCTGTTGCAGGGGGGGAGAGATTTTCAGACAGGCCTGTCAGGCCTTCGTCCAGTCCCGTAAAGCGGGAACGCTCCACGTCCGCATCGTTCTCCAAATGTACCCGGGTTTTGCGGGGGGATCTCCGTGTTCCGGTTCTCCAGATCATGTCGCAGAAGATGGTCAAGCAGCTGCTGAAGGAAAAGGGTAGTGGTCACAACCGCGGGATGTGGTCTGATCTACCTGAAAAGGGGGGCCCGTTCATTGAAAATACTCCCGAAAATGTATCGTTTTGCAACATTGGCGGAAGCGGTGTTGGCCGTGTTCCGGACACGCCTTCCGGGCGGCCGCATTTTTCGTTTTTTTGCCGGAAAGCCTTAAAATTTGACCATTTTTCATCAGCGAAGTTTTGTCGCTCCTCCTTTTTTTGCATGTTGAATTTTGCAACAAAAAATATTGACTTGCCCATTGCTATATAATAAAACATATGCTGTTTCATTTGTAAACAGTTTTTGCGGAAAGAGTCGTGGATTGGACGTACACAAAATATTGGGAAAATATCAAGTAAAATCGGGAAAAGTGGTTTTATGCCAAAAGGAAAAGGAGGTTTTGAATGGTAATGTTATTTAAGGTTTTTGCCACACGGCGGCGATCGGCAAGCATACTTCTGCTTATGGTACTGGCTTGTCCCGCAGCGGTCATGGCCGGGCAGGATCCCGCCGCAGGCGGGGCTGCCACCCATGCCTGGTGGTTCTGGCCGGCGATTCTGTTTGTTTTTTGCTTTGTTCTCGGTATTATCGCGGTGCTGTCGGGAGTCGGCGGTGGTGTTCTCTATGTGCCACTGGTCAGCGGATTTTTCCCTTTCCACATTGATTTTGTCCGGGGCGCTGGACTGATGGTGGCCTTAGCCGGCGCGCTCGCCGCCGGACCGGGGCTGTTGCGGCAGAACATGGCCAGCCTGCGGCTTGCGATACCGGTAGCTTTGATCGCTTCCGCCTGTTCTATTGCCGGGGCTATGCTGGGACTCTATCTTTCCAGCCTGAATCCGGATATTGTGCAGGTTTGTCTCGGGGCCACGATTATCGGGATTGCCATCCTGCTGATTGTTTCCAAAAATTCGGAAAAGCCGGTGGTTAATAAGCAGGATGCCGTCGGTCTGGCGCTGGGGATTCGGGGGCTGTATAAAGATGCTGCTACGAATGAGGTGATCGAGTGGAAGACGCATCGCACAGCCATCGGCCTGTTCCTGTTTATTTTTATCGGCTTGTTGGCGGGTATGTTCGGTCTGGGGGCCGGTTGGGCCAATATCCCGGTTTTGAACCTGGTCATGGGAGCTCCCTTAAAGATATCGGTAGCCACCAGCAAGTTCCTGCTCTCGATTACCGATACGTCTGCGGCCTGGATTTATATGAACAAAGGTTGCGTGATTCCGCTTATGGCAATTCCCTCCATCATCGGTTTAATGCTGGGATCATTCGTGGGGGTCCGTCTTCTTGCCATCGCCAAGCCCACTGTAATCCGGTATATGGTGATCGGCGTATTGCTTTTTGCCGGTCTCAAGGCGGTGGACAAAGGATTGAATATTGGAATTCTGGGATAAGGAGGAAGATCATGACGGATAAAGAAACACCGAGCATGGAGCCCATGCCGGAACAAATCAGATACGCCAACATTCTTTTTGTCGGAGCCTGGTCCGGTATTTTGTTGATGACCATTACCTATATACTCTATGTCACGGGGATCATCGAGCCGCACATTGATATTGCTGTGGTAACCCGGAACTGGGGCACAGGGGTGAATGATTTTATCCAAGTCACGCACGCTCCCCATGGGTGGGACTGGGCCTGTCTGCTGGACAAAGGGGATTATCTCAATTTTCTGGGAATTGTTCTGCTGGCCGGGCTGACAATTTTCTGTTATTTGTTTCTGGTAATCGGCTATGCCAGAACCAAAGACTGGAT
>CAZWCS010000041.1:0-33055 GCA_964632805.1 uncultured Desulfobacterales bacterium | reverse complement strand
AAATAACCTAAATGCAGTTCTGCCAAAGGTTTACAACGAAAATAAGGTGGTTTTTTACTGGAACTTCAGCTTAGAGGAAAAAATCGGCTAAAATCGAGGCCCAACTGTTAAAAAAAAGCTTGACGGTTCCGGCGGTTTTTTCATCCCAATTTCTCCGGAAAAAAGGATTAAAACAGGGATTGCGTATTCTCGAGGATACCAAACAGTTTTCTATTTTTTGGGCTTCTTCTCTTCGGCCAGCTCCGGGTACATTTTTTTCACATTCCGGACAGATCCCACCTGAATCTCAGCTCTTCTCCCCGTTGGTTAACATGGCCAGAGCTTCCCGGGCGCTGGCGCCTTCATGCACAATGGCGCAGGCCGCTTTGACGAACAAGGAAGGATTTTTGTGCTGGAAGGCGTTACGGCCGATGGACAGGCCCTTGGCGCCCGCCTTTATGGCGCCTTCAATGGTCTCGAACATCTCTTTATCATCGGCTTTGCTGCCGCCCGCGATCAGGACCGGCGCCGGGCAGCCCTCCACCACCTCGGCAAAAGACTCCGGGTCCCCGGTGTAATTGGTTTTGACAAAATCCGCGCCCATCTCGGCCCCGATGCGGGCGGCCAGTTTGACACAGTTGACGTCTCGTTCGTTTTCGATCTTCGGGCCCCGGGGATACATCATGGCAATCAGGGGCATGCCCCAGTAGATGCACTCAATCACCACCTGCCCGAAATCCTTCAGCATCTCCGCTTCGTTGTCATCGCCCACATTGATGTGAATGGAAACCCCGTCCGCCCCCACCCGCAGGGCGTTTTCCACGGTATTCACCAGGACTTTCCTGTTGGGCTTGGGGGACAGCATGCTGGCGGCCGACAAATGCAGAATCAGCCCCACGTCTTTGCCGTAATTGCGATGCCCGAACTTGGGCAGTCCCAGATGGCCGATAACCGCGTTGGCCCCGCCTTCGGCCACGGCGTCCACCGCCCTGGACATGTCTTTCAGACCGTCAATAGGGCCGGCGGTAACCCCGTGATCCATGGGAACAATTACGGTCCGGCCGTTATTGCGGTTGATCAAACGTTCCATTCGTATGGCCTTGCCACTGGTAAACATGCGCTGCGACTCCTTCCTGATTTTGTCCCGGCTCCGGACTGTTTATACTTTAAATCGCCCTACCAGCTCGTTCAGCTTGGAAGCCAGCCGCCGGAGTTCCTCGGCGCTGGAATTAACGGTCACACTGCTGGTGGCCATTTCGTTGGCGGAGTGGGTCACCTCGGCTACTTCACTGGAAATTTCGTCCGCCGTGGAGGAGCTCTGGGCGATATCCGTATTGACCTCCTGAATCCCGCCGGAGGCCTGGCTCACATTTACCGCAATTTCCCTGGTGGTCGTGGACTGCTCTTCCACTGCGGTGGCGATAGTGGAAACCGTGGTGTTGACCTCTTCAATAACCCGCAGGATCTGATTAATACTCTCCACGGTGTCGGAGGTAGACCCCTGAATACCGCCGATCTTCTCTTTGATCTGGTCAGTGGCTTCCGCGGTCTGCCGGGCCAGATTTTTGATCTCGTCCGCGACTACGGCAAACCCTTTGCCGGCTTCTCCGGCCCGGGCGGCCTCAATGGTGGCGTTCAGCGCCAGCAGATTGGTCTGCTCGGAAATCTCCGTAATCGTTTCCGTGACGATCCCGATTTCTTCAGCGGCTTTGCCCAGGGCATCCACTTTTCCGGAGGCGCTCTCGACCTCCGAGACCGCATTTTTGGTTATGGAGCGGGCTTTCTCGGAACTTTCCGCCACTTCATTAATCGTGGCGGTCATCTGCTCCGCAGAAGAAGCAATCGACTCCATGGTCACGGCCGCCTCTTCCATGGCCGAAGCCACGGAATTCATCTTGGTATTCATGTTGTCCGCCGCCTGGGAAGCCAGACCGGTTTTGGAAGAGACCAGAGAAGCAGTTTCCGACATCTGCCCGGAAAGGTCGGAAAGATTTCCGGAGGAAGTATCCAGCGTCTCGGCATAACGGGAAATGTCCTGAATCATGGACTGCATTCTTTCCATGAAGGAGTTGAACCAGGTGGCCAGTTCTCCGATTTCATCACCGGTCATTGCGTCCAGCCGGCGGGTCAGATCCCCTTCGCCCTGGGCGATATCCCTCAAGCCCCCCACCACATCCGCCACCGGCCGGATAACGGTTCGTTCCACCGCTACATAGGCCACCGGCACGGCAATGGCAATACAGATCAGAAGAATAACAAACAGTATCTTAATGGTCTGCAGCGTGTTGGCCCGGGCGGTGGCCGTGGACACCAGCGAATGAATCATGGCGATGGGCCCGGATTCCTGAAAAATCGGGAGACTGCCGACAAAAAAGCTGCCCGCCTCCACTACCTTGATGCGATCCATCAACAGCTTTTGTTCCCGAAGGCGCCATTCTCCGGTGGTGGCTGTTTCGGGGAGCATTACCCGGGCGCTGTCATAAGCGCGCAAGGTGCCGACAGTCAGATCCCCCCCGGCGGTAAAAATATTGATCTCGGTATCCGTGAGAGTGGCCATCCGGCGAACAAAATCCTTACCGAAACGGTGTACCGCAACGACCAGCCCCGACTGCACCTGCTCGATTTTTCCCGAAACTTCATTAAAAGCAGGGGCCAGACAGGGCGTCTCCGCGACCAGCGCCAGATAGCCGGCTTCAAGGGCGAAACCCACCTTTTCTTCGACCGGAATTTCCCGCCCGGGATACCGGACGGGGACACCCGCCACCGGCTCGGTTTTCTGCCAGGCTTCATTGGTAAGTTTTTCTCCCGGCGCCAGACTGGCCGTATAAAAGTGCAAGGCCTCCCCCGTTCCATAGAGGGGGTAGCCGAGAAGGAGATGGTCTCCTTTTTCCCGGGCAAAAGCGGTCAAATCCCCGTCCCTGTCATACACCGTTATATCCTGAACCGTTCGGGACTGGATCGCGGTATACAGCGTTTCGGCTACATCCCGAAAGGAGCTTTCGGTGAGGACAACGTTGCCGCCGGACTTTTCTTCGGCCAGAAACTGAATCTGCGTGCCCATGTCTCCCGTGGCGGCGGTGCGGTGAACACTCTCCTGCAGTTTTTCCCGACTGTCAACCAGGTCCTCCCGGACGATATTGAAGGAACGGCTGATGGTTTCATGGGACGCCAGCCGATTCTGATGAAAAATCAACCAGGACACCGCCACGGCAATAATAAGTAAAAAAAGAATCAACCCCAGAATAATCCGCAACGTAATTTTATGTTTTAATTTCATAAACAAACGGTTCCCCTGAATTGGTAACGGACGTCTCCGCCCCGGCCACAGCGGGACGATTCGCCTTCCATTTTCTCCCGGTCAAAAAATATGTAAAATTTTTCGCAAGGCTGCTTCTTTCTCCGCTGATAAGGTGCCCTTTTCCCGGGCCAGGGGGATGGTCGCCAGCCCCAGTTGACGGTAAAGCGCGCCCAGCTCGCGGTTATCCCGGCCGACGGCCCGCACATGCCGGGCTACGGTTTCCGAATCACCACGGGCAATGGGCCCGGTAAGCGCCTCGGGAACGCCCACTGTCTGTATATTGGTAAGTGTTCCCTGAATCAGTGGAGACAGAACGGCAAAGGCCTCCCCCTGTTCAATCCCCGCCGCGGCCAGCAGACGCAGCGCGATATTCATCAGCGTAACCAGATAGTTGGAAGCAACCACCGCCGCCGCATGATACTGGGTTTTGGCCTCGGTTTTGATCAGAAAACAAACCGCACCCAGCGTTTCCCCGACTTCCCGCGCCACGCGGACTGCCTGCGCATCGCCTTCAACCGCCGCCATAATTCCGGAAAAAGGGTTTCCGGAGGGATCAACGGCGGCAAAACTTTGCAGCGGATGAATGGAGCCGGTGAACACCCCGCTTTGCTCCCCCACATTCAAGATTGTGGACGGCAGAGCCCCGCTGCAATGCAGAACCGTGGACCCGGCGGAAAATCCCTGATTTTTCCGAATTTCATCACAAACCGGCGCAATCATGCCGTCCGGGGTGGTGATAAAAATCAAATCCACCCCCGGAGTAATTTCCCAGGGGACCGCCGTGACTGCTTCCGTACCTATAATTTTCGCGGCTTTGCGGGCCGATTCCAGACGCCGGCTGGCTACCCCCAGCGGACGATAGCCGTTCAGCGCCAACTGGCGGCCCAGTGCCGTACCGACTTTCCCGCCGCCGACAATTATAAAAGATGGTTTCATAATTCCTTCGGACAACGTAACAGCGCAATCCCCGTCAACAAAACGATTCGGCTGTTTTTCTTCCGTTTTTCCGCCAAGCCGCTCTGCCGCCATTGCAAAATTGAATAATTATCCGGTTACTATAACGTAAACTTGTATATACTGTCAACGTATTGTTACAAAAAGAAATTTTCCTGTTGACCGGCTATCATGGAAAATGATATAATTATCCAAATAGTTAGAATTTTATGGTGCTGATGTTGCGATCAACCGGGAAAAAAGGTCTAAAGCGTGGCAGCCGGAAACAAACCCCTTAACAACAAACGGCAGTGGAAACGGTACACCGTCAAACACGGGGCCATGGCTCTGGCGGTAAAACCGCCGTCTCTGCTGAAAAAAAAGCCGGTTCATGTCCGGCTCGGCCCGATCAAAGACATCGGGATGAAGGGGCTGGCCGTACAGTATGTTGACAGCAAAAATATCCTGAAAAAAGTCGATAAGTTATGTATTATGGTGCCGGGGAAGGGAGTGATAGTGGAAAATATTCCCTTCAGCGTTGTTAAAGATTTTAATGTTGCGGAACTACCCGATTGCAAAAAAATAAAAACCCTCTGCGTGGCGTTTCAAAATATGTCTCCGGTTCAAAAAGTGCAACTGGAGAATTTCATCAACGAATACGGCGACCAGCTTGTCCGGTGAAAAACATATAAGCGCATCAATATCCCCTGCATGAAATACGTCGGTGCCCATGTCAGCATTTCCGGAGGTCTGGAAAACGCGCCCGGGCGGGCGCGAAAAATCGGAGCGCACGCTTTCGCCCTGTTCACCAAAAATCAGCGCCAATGGCAAGCCAGCCCGCTGACATTGGAAACAATTGCCCGGTTTCAAAAACAATGTCTTGAAAACGACTTTACCCCGGAACAAATCCTTCCCCATGACAGCTACCTGATCAATCTCGGCCATCCGGGAGCACCCGAACTGGAACGCTCCCGAACCGCCTTTATCGAAGAAATACAACGATGCCGGCAACTGGGACTGAAACATCTCAATTTTCATCCCGGCAGTCATCTGGGCCGGATTTCCGAAGCCGCCTGCCTGAAACGCATTGCCGACTCTCTCAATCTGGCCCACGCCCACACCGGAAACATCATCACGGTGATTGAAAACACCGCCGGCCAGGGCACCAATCTGGGCTTCACTTTTGAACAGATTGCCCGCATCATGGAACAGGTCAAGGACCAATCCCGGGCCGGCGTCTGCCTGGATACCGCCCACACCTTTGCGGCCGGTTATGACCTGCGCACCAGAGAAACCTGGGAACAAACCATGGAACAATTTGCATCCCGTATCGGATTTCAATACCTGCGGGGGGTCCACCTGAATGATTCCCGAACGGAGCTGGGCAGCCGGGTGGACCGACACGAAAGTCTGGGCCGGGGCGCGCTGGGACTGGCACCCTTCCGATTCCTTATGAACGATGCCCGCTTCGAAAATCTGCCGCTGATTCTGGAAACCCGCGACAGCGCCCGCTGGGAAAAAGAGATCGAACTGCTGTACAATCTGGAAGAACGTCCGGCGAACACCCCCCAAACGGGTTCACCCGGATCGTCGAAAGCTTTTAAGGGGTTTGCATAATGGAAAGAATGTGCTCCACCCGGGTGTGGGCTTCGAAGTGTTCGGCCAGCAGGTCGTAATTTCGGGCCTTTACCTGCCAGTAATCTTCCCGGAGGACCTCCGCGTCAAAAAAAAGATGGTTTTCTTCCGCCAACCGGCGAAGAAATTGCCGGCGAAATTCACCGCCGTCAAACAGCCCGTGCAGATAGGTTCCCCAGACCCGGCCATCCCGCGTCATCGCCCCCTCCGGCTGCCCTTCCAGCTCCAAGAAAAAGGGGGCACCGTTTCCCCGCACGCTCTGCCCCATATGAATTTCATAACCACTGACCGGGGCCGAAAACATCTGATCCCGCCCCCGGGACAAGGTTACCCGTTTCACGGCTTCCAGCCGGGTGCTTATATCCAGCAGCTCCAGCCCCGCAATGTCCGTCTGCTTTCCCTCCAGACCCAGCGGATCGGCAATGCGCCGCCCGAGCATCTGGTATCCGCCGCACAGTCCCACGACCCGGCCGGCGGTTTTCCGGATATACCCTTTTAGCGCCTCTGCCCATCCGGCTTGATGCAGGGCCGCCATATCCGCGATAACGCTTTTGCTGCCGGGAATGATCACCGCCTGAAAATCCGGCAAATGACGCGGAGAAGTCAGCCAGACCAGATGGACTTCCGGTTCCCGTGCCAGGGCATCGATGTCCGTAAAATTGGAAACATGCGGCACCCGGATAACACCGATGTTGATTTTTCCGGCCACCGGCCGGACTTCCTGGTTCCAGGCGGCCTCCAGGGACATGCTGTCTTCGGTGTCGATGGCAAACCCCTGATAAACCGGCACCAGACCCAGTACCGGTTTTCCGGTCACCTCTTCAATATAGGTGATGCCCTCTTCAAACAAACCGGGGTCCCCCCGGAACTTGTTGATGATAAAGCCCGCCACCCGGTCCCGCTCCTCCGGGGAGATGACTGCCAGCGTTCCGATAATCTGGGCAAATACCCCGCCCCGGTCGATGTCGGCGACGAGAATCACCGGTGCTTTTACGCTGAGGGCCAGATCAAAATTGACAATGTCGTTTTTTCGCAGGTTAACTTCGCCGCAGGATCCGGCGCCCTCCATAACAATGGCCTCATAATCATCAGCCAGTAGGGCAAAGCTGTCCAGCACGGTCTGCTTCAGATGATCTTTAAAGCGATAATACGCCCGGGCCGGCATGGTTCGTTCCGCCCGGCCCAGGACCACCACCTGCGCCCCGGTTTCCGTGCAGGGCTTGAGCAGAACGGGATTCATATGCACCGAGGGCCGGCAACCGGCGGCTTCGGCCTGGGCCACCTGCGCCCGTCCGATTTCCCCGCCTTCCAAAGTAACATAAGAGTTGTTGGACATGTTCTGGGCTTTAAACGGAGCCACCCGCCAGCCCCGATTTTTCAATATCCGGCAGAAAGCCGTGGCCGTGATGCTTTTGCCCACATCCGAACCGGTTCCCAGAAACATAATTTTGTGGCTCATGGTTTATCCTTTGTGACGCCGCCGGCAAACCCAAGTGTAACCCGGATCCAAATGTCAATATGCGGCAGAATCCGGCGGCCTGTCAAGCGCTTTCAATTCAGCACCGCCGCTGTCTGCCCGCCGCTTCTTTGTCCCGGCGAGTAGCGGCTTTCCGCCGGCATCGCCGTCCAACCGGGACATACGCTGCAAAAGTTTACCCGCGCAATAATTTCCCTTGAATTTTTCCGCCTGAAAACGGTATACTTCTGCTCATCAATCAGATAAAGGAACCGGCATGAATGGGGAAAACAGACGGTCCGAGCCGCGGACGACCGTGGACAGATTCTACAGTATGCAGTTTTTCAGTAAAGATATGTCCGCTGTCTACCAGTTCCGCCTCTGGGACGTTTCCCCGCATGGACTGTGCATCATCATTGACAATGAATCGGAAATCCTTCCCTCTCTATCCGTAGGAGATATTTTTAAAGTCAAATACTATCCCCAGGAGTTATATGCCGCAACCACCATCAGCAAAACGGAAATCCGGCATATTACACCGGGAACCCAAAACCGATTTAAAAATCATTGTCTGGTGGGCCTGAAAATTTTGGAATAAATGCCTGTTTCCGTTCACCGACAAACACCGGAATCAGGTGGGACCGAAAAAAATAGACCGGACCGGAATCTGGAACGGACCAAAACTGTCTGGAAAGGGAGGTAAAATGGCGGATCTTCAAGGGAAAAAAGCGATTGTCACCGGCGGGGCCATGGGCATCGGGCTGGCTACCGCCAAACGGTTGCTCAGCGAGGGCTGTGACGTTACCATCTGGGACCTCAACCCGGAGGCCTTGCAGCAGGCGCAGAAAGCGTTAACGGCCATGAATGCGGGGCAGGTTTACGCCCACGAATGTGATGTAAGCGATAAAGACCGGGTAACTGCTCTGGCGGCCACCGCCGCAGAAGAAATGGGCAGTATTGATATTCTTATCAACAATGCCGGAATTGAAAAACACGGCCGCTTCTATGACCTGCCGGTGGAAGTCTGGGACCAGGAAACCGCGGTAAATCTGAACGCCATCTACTATACCACTCATGCCATCCTGCCCGGCATGTATGAACGGAATACCGGCCATATTGTTAATATTTCCTCCGCCGGGGGACTGATCGGCGTGGCCGACATTGCCGTCTACTGCGCTACCAAGTGGGCCGTCTTCGGCCTGACCGAATCCCTGCGGCTGGAAGCCCGCATGGACGGGAAAAAGGTTTATTTCACCTCCATTCACCCCCATTTTGTCAAAGAAGGGCTCTTTGCCGGCGGACACCTGAAACTGCTGGGAGAGCTGCTGGTTCCCCGCATTGAAACCCACGATGACGTGGCCCGGGCCATTGTCAACAAGGGCTTGAAGAAAAAACGCAACACCGTAAAAATTCCGGTCACCCTCCAACTCGGCCCCATGCTCCGGGGTCTGGTACCGGACCGGGTGCTGCAGTTTCTGGCGATACATCTTTTCGGCACCGGAGAAAGCATGAAAGATTTTACCGGGTATCAGAACAAGCCCTGATCCGGACTTTACGACAGTCATTTGTCCGGCCAGTCGGACTGTTTCTTCCGCCGGATATTCCGGCGTTCTTTTTTCCAGGCCGGATATTTCCGGCCGGATTTTTCCCGTCCCGCCCCCGGCGGCGCCGGCGGTTGCGGGTAAAACGATCCGGCCTCTTTTCCCCGGAGCGGCTCCGACGGCTTGCTTTTCTCCGATTTTTTTTTCGGGACCGTACCTTCCCGGGGCAGGGCCGGCCCGCGAAAACATCCTGGCGGAATAAAATCCGCCAGAAACAGGATGTTATCCGTCTGATAAAAAATCACCCCGGCCTGGCCGGCCCGGGCCGTTTCCACAATCAGCACCACCGGCGCCGCATCCCGGCGTCGGCCAATGCGCAGGGCCATCTCCCGGTCCGATGCCAGCACCACCCGGGAATGCGCGCCCGGAGATATCCCCCTTTCCGCCACCCGGGGGTGAGCCTTTCGGCGGATACAGGTATAAAGCAGGGCCGGACAATTCTCCGCCGGCGCCAGCGTCGGCGCCGGCAAATGTCCCCGATCCCGGGCCCGGATAAAAGTCTCCGTCATCTCAAAGGGCACTTCCGGCAACGTCAACTGCACCTCCCGCAGTTGCGCCTGCCGGACATGCCGCCAGCCTTCTTCTTCGTGCAGGGCCTTGAGAAACTCCTTCAACTTGACATGCCCGTTTTCATCCGGCACCAGCCCGAACTCCCCCGGCGCGCGGCCCAGCATATAGGCGATCATCCGGGCCAGTTTCTTATTGGCTGTCGATTGTGCCATAATTGTCAGGTGAACTTCTTACAATCACCGCCTTTTTTGCCGGAATCGCCTGTATACAATTCCATCGGATCGGCATGTGACCGGTATTGACCCCGGCCCCGCTTTTCTGCTATTTGTAGAGCGGATCCGAAACCATTGTCAAGCCAAGAAAAAGAGGTCGCAGATGAAACGCACACAATCGGAAGAACTTTACCAAAAAGCGGCCGCTCTCATTCCCGGCGGCGTCAACAGCCCCGTCCGCTCGGGGAAATCCGTGGGCGGCCGTCCCCTGTTCATTGACCGGGCCGCCGGGGCCGAAGTGATAGATGCGGACGGCCACCGCTATATCGACTATATCGGTTCCTGGGGGCCCATGATTGTCGGTCACAACCATCCGGCAGTCATCGAAGCCGTCACTGCCGCCCTGCAGCGGGGGCTGAGCTTCGGGGCCTCCACCGATCTGGAAATTGAACTGGCACAGATGGTGATCAACGCCATCCCCTCCCTGGAGATGATCCGCATGGTCAGCTCAGGCACGGAAGCCGCCATGAGCGCCGTCCGGCTGGCACGGGGCGTGACCGGAAGGGACCTTATCGTCAAGTTCGACGGCTGCTATCACGGTCATGCCGACACCCTGCTGGTGGAAGCCGGTTCCGGTGTGGCCACCCAGGGAATTCCCGGCAGCCCCGGGATCCCCGCGGCCGTCACCAGCAAAACGCTGTCTCTCCCGTATAATGATACCCGGGCGGTGCAACAGGTCTTTGCCGAGCGCGGTGCCCAAATCGCCGCCGTCATCGTGGAGCCGGTAGCCGGAAACATGGGGCTGGTCACCCCGGAAACGGGTTTTCTGGAAACCCTGCGCGAAGAAACCGAAAAAAGCGGCGCTCTGCTGATCTTTGACGAAGTCATGTCCGGTTTCCGGGTGGCCTGCGGCGGCGCCCAGCAGAAATACGGGATTTTGCCGGACATCACCTGTCTGGGCAAAATCATCGGTGGCGGCATGCCGGTGGGCGCTTATGGCGGCAGCCGGCAGATCATGGAAAACATCGCTCCCCAGGGTGATATTTACCAGGCCGGCACCCTGTCCGGCAATCCCGTGGCCATGTCGGCCGGTATCGCGACCTTGAAACTGCTGCAGGAACCCGGCGTCTACGACACCCTGGAGAAAAAAGCCCGGAATCTGGCCGAAGGGTTACGCCAGGCCGCCGCACAGGCCGGTTTGCCGGCCCAGGTCAACCGGGCCGGAGCCATGCTGGGCCTGTTTTTCGCCGATGGCCCGGTGCGCGATTTCACCAGCGCCAAGGCCAGCAACCTGGACCGGTTTGCCGCCTACTACCAGGGCATGCTGGAAAAGGGGGTTTTCCTGGCCCCGTCCCAGTTTGAAGCCATTTTCGTCTCCACTGCCCATACGGACGAACAGATTGCAACGACCATCACCGCCGCCGGCGAGGTGATGAAAACATTAAACTGAACCATGCCAATGGAGTCTTATTGTGGAATTTAATAAAGAGGAAATGATCGACTTTCTGCTGGACAAAGTCCAGTTCGTCAAACGCATGGGGCTGACCGTTATTGCGCTGGAGCCCTGTTATGTGAAATTCGGCGCGCCGTTTGCAGGTAATGAGAACCATATCGACACCGTGTATGCCGGGGCCCTGTTTACCCTGGCCGAGGTACCGGGTGGCGCCATCTGCTGGATGACGTTTAATATGGAAAACTTCTACCCCATCGTCAAAGAAATGACCCTGAAATTTAAACGCCCGGCCCGGACCGACGTGACCATTGAAGTCTCCCTGCCCCGGGAAGAGGCCGACCGGATTGAAGCCGAGGCCGCGAAAAACGGCAAGGCCGAGTTTGTCCTGGAAGGGGAGATAAAAGATACCACCGGAGACGTGGTCGCCATCAGCCGGGGGGTCTATCAGATACGAACAACCGGAAAATGACGACCGCTGCCGACAAACAACCCGGCATGTCTCGTAAGGTTTGCGTAAAAAATCAGGAGTTTTCTTCCAGATGCACGGTGAGCGGAACAATATGCAGATCACCGGAAATCTGCCGGGTTTTACCCATTTCCCACTCGCGGCAGCTTCCCTGCCCCGCCAGAAGGTGATCAATCTGCGCCGCCAGCCCCTTGACATTGATCACGGGATGCCGCTCCAGAACCCGGGGCAGGCCGGAAGTCAGATGGCAGGCCAGGCATTTTCCGGGGCGCTTGTGCAAATGAAATTCAAAATGCAGCCGGCCCTCCTTGCCGCCGGCAAACATCAGCCGGATATCATAGGCGCCCTCTTCCGGATCGCCGTACAGGGCTTCAAAAAACCGGTCGGACAAATCCGGCGGAAACATTTTTGCCAGCGCCTCTTCGGTGAATATTTGCTGGTAATCTCGATGCATAATTCCTAATTTTTCATTCGTATTTGAAAGTCACCCGCCCAGCCTGGCCAGTTCGCCCAGCACCCCGCGTTTTTCCGCCATACCCATCATCTGTTCCATGGAGTCGGCCGGCGGCACCTGACGCGCCGCTTCCGGCTTCGGGATCAGCCGGATGGCATCCGCCGGACAGGTGGGCACGCACAAGCCGCAGCCGATACAACGATCAAGATTGATCCGGGCAATGTTGTCATCCCCCATGGTCACAGCGTTCATCTGGCAGCGCTCCACGCAGGCTTCACAGCCGGTGCACAGATCTTCGTTGGGGATTTCCGCAAAATAATTGGTCAGCACCATTTCCACCGGCCGGGGGTGCCGGTTCAGGGTGGCCAGCACCGCGCAGCAGTCGCCGCAGCAATTGCACATCCCCGCCGGATTCTGGGCGGTGGCCGGCTGGGTCACCAGCCCGGCCTCCTGGGCCTTTTCCAGAAGACGCAGGGCTTCCTCCACATCAATCTGCCGCCCCATATTGTTGTCCAGATAGTACTGACCCATGGAGCCGAACATAAAACAGACTTCCAGGGGCTTTCCGCAGCCGCCCCCCAGGGTGCCGGCGGCTTTCCGGCAAATGCATTCGGTCACCACAATGAGATTCTTTTGTTCCAGCAGGGCCCGGGCATCTTCATACGGGGCCACGATCTGCCGGGCCTCTATGGATTGCTGCACCGGTATGGGGCGCAGAAAATGGGAGGTGGACTGCAACATGGCTTCGTGCATCTCTCCTTCTCCGTACTCCCGAACCAGCTCCGCCAGCTCCGGGTCGATCCGCTTGACCTGAAATTCAAACAGGCCATGGGCAAAGGGAATCGCCCCGTATTTGGGCGCGTCCCCTTTGCGGCTGCAGAACAGCAGGCCGCGAGCGGCCATATCACGCAATCTGGTCTCCACCGCGGCGGGATCTTCTCCCAGCCGCCGGGCCACGTCCTGCGCGGTTTCCAGTTTGGGGGTCAGGTTCAGAAACATGCGCCCGTCTTCTTCGGAAAACAGCTTTTTTAAAATCCGGATTTCCACGCCGGATTCGGTGGCCGGAAAGCCGAAAGAATACAGATCCAGGCGCTGCTGCAATTGCCGGAAAAGGTCATCGCTCATGGAAAACTCCTTTCTTGCGTTGCAAATCGCAGCCTACCGGCTGCGTATGCGTTATCCGTCTCTGATCGCTTTGTATGTAACCGGTTCCAGATGGTTCCGCAAGAAAAAAACGAAGGGGGCAACTCCATTGGCATCAGAAAACGGGGTTTGACAGCTGTTTTCATCCGTCATCCGGTTCCGTTTTTCTTGCCAGCAGAACCTCCACCGGCAAAAATCTGGAAGGACCGGGATAAATGGCCACCGGTTCCATTTGCGCCGGATCTATAAAGGACATCCATTTCTCCGCAGTCGCGTTTTCCCAGTAGCCGTGATTATACATTTTCGCGGCCATCTTACCCCAGCGGCTCTGCCAGGGAATAAAATCCAGGGCCACGGGAAGGGCCAGAGGCGTGGTCAACATTAACCGCAATTTCCCCAGCGGGCTCCGGGCCTTGTTAAAATCCAGCTTATCGGTCATGGTGGCGGCCACCAGATGCCCCCCCGGCCGGACACAGCGGGAAACTTCGCGCAGAATCAACGGCTGTTCCGTCATGGCGGCATAATTGCCGGTCAGGGAAAAAACCACCAGATCCTGGGTTCCGGTCACCACCGGCGCGGCCTCCCGGAAATTCCAGCGCCGAATGGTGACCATTTCCGGTGTCAAGGCGCCCGCGGCCAGGAGGCGGTCCACGGTTCCCCGCAGCAGGCGCAGATTGTGCCGGTCATATTCCGTCAGCAGGATCCGGGTCTCCGGCCGCGCCAGCCGCATATAAGAGGAATCAATTTCCCTGTGCGTACCGGCAATATTTTTGCCCGCCGTTGATTCGAAGATACCGGCGGCCAGCCCCACCTTAATCAAATCCCGCCCGCTGCCCGCTGAAAATATGGCAATCCGGGGCGCCTGTCCCAGCTCCAGCCCCTGAATCGCGGCCTCGATATTGCCCCAGAAGCCGGTACGCTTGCGGCCCTCATACCATTCATAGCGATACAGCTCCTGATACATCAGATGATTTTTCCGTCGGCGGCTGGTGGAGGATAAATATTTTCTCCAGACCGCAGATTCACAACGAGCTGCCTCGGGGTTCTGGGGCGGACAGACGGGAAAACGGAAGGAATGTTTGCGGTAAACCGCTTCCGGAATCACCCCGTTCTCATCCGCGCGGGCTGTCATTTCTTCCCAGCTGACCATTTTTCCCGCTCCCTTCCTCGCAGTGTTTTACGATTCGGCCATAACAGCAAATTACAATAACAATAAATAAAACACGGCCTTTCGTCAATGCGTTCTTTGGCCGTCCCAATTGTTGCAAATGATTTCTCCTGCAACGCTACCAGAAACATTTTTCTATTAAAATTAAATAGTTATTTAGGAAAAAGGAAGAAAAAGAAAAAATCTTGACAAGCACAATGGCGATTTATTATATAACAGAATGCTTCCAACAAATGATGGAAGCATTAATTTGGGCTTTGCCTGGCAAGGGCACCGGTCCGGCCGGCAGAAAAAGAAGCATTCCCTGAAATCAACAACCGGGACAGCAGCGGCCGCAGGAAAAAGGCCGCAAGGGACCTTCGAAACAACCCAGGAAAAGGAAGAAATCAATGCCTACCCCGCTGGAAAAAGCCAAACTTTATCCGGACTCCATGAAAGCCAAAATTTTTGCTTCCGCCCAGAAACTCTTCTCCGAATACGGATATGACGGCACCACTACCCGCATGATCGCCAAAGACGTGGGGGTTGACATTTCCACCCTCTATTACCACTGGGGCGAAAAAAAAGAGCTGTACATGGCGGTGATTGAAAATTTTGACAAAGAAATCGAGATCAAATTAAAAGAGATCGAAACCCGGGTTCACGGCAAATCCCTGGCCCGGCGCCTGGAAGTCGGCATTGATGAAATGTGCGACTATCTTTTTGCCAATATCAATATTACCCGCATGATCATGTACACCTCCTTTGTCCGCTCCAAAGACATGGAAATCAGCGGACTGGGCGTGGCCATTTCCGAATACATCTCCAATATTGCCGTGGCCATGGGGCTGGCCATGGCCAAAACCAGCATCACGCCGCGGGCCAAGGCCCGGGTCATGGCCATGGTCCTTTCCCTGATGGGCTTTACCTCCGGGGAAGAGTATCTGCGTCCGGTCCTGGGAACGGATACGGCGGAATACATCCGCGTGGTCAAGGAAACCTTAAAATTTATCCTGATCCCCGCCTTTACCCTGAAAAACAGCCCGGAACCGATAACGTAAAAAAACGACAAGTTCTGTGCATTGCGCACAAAAAGAGGTACTTCGGCAACACACATAGATAAAAAATTCATAATCAAAAAAAGGGGGTGACAGATTTCGTCCAGAAATAAGGATAACAAGTTGGTCTCAGACGGCAGCAGCTTAATTTTTCATGACCCGGTTCGGTTCACGACCAGCGACGCTGCCGGTGGCCGATCCCATTGATGCAAATAATTACAAACTGCGAAGGAGGTAGGTTATGGCGTTAAATTTGGATGCCATTGGAAAAAAACTGGAACCCGTTTCCAAAGCTTACTCCTGGAAAGATTGTGCCCTGTACGCCCTTGGCGTGGGCGCCGGTTTTTCCAACCTGGAGTACTGCTACGAAAAAGACATGAAGGTCATTCCGAGTTTCTCGGTGGCCGCAATTTCCGATTTTCTGGCCCAGGTAATCATCGGCAGCGGCGCCAATCTGGCGGGTATTCTCCATGCCGAGCAGGAACTCATTTTTCACAACCCCATTCCCCCGGAAGGCACCCTGACCACGGAAGGCAGCATCCCGGTTATCTATGATAAAGGAAAAAAGGGCGCCATGGTCATCGGGGAAAGTGACACCTATCACTCCAACGGGCAAAAGCTGTTCACCAGCCGTATCAACCTGTTCGCCCGCTTTGACGGCGGCTTCGGCGGTGAAAACGCGCCCAAAAATCCGGTGGTCATCCCGGACAGAGCCCCGGATATCGAAGCGGAAGCCACCCCCTCTCCGGATCAACCGCTCTTGTACCGCCTGTCCGGTGACGTCAACCCCCTTCATGTCGACACCGATTTTGCCAAAATGGCCGGTTTTGAACGGCCGATCATGCACGGTCTCTGCACTCACGGCTATGCCTGCCGAATGCTCATCGACAGCCTCGTCCCCGGAGAGCCGGAAAAAGCCCGCCGCATGGCCAACCGCTTTTCCAGACCGCTTATGCCCGGCGACCCCATCAAATTGCAGATCTGGAAAGAAGAAGAAGGTCTGGCCTACTGGCGGGTGGTCAACCCCAAAACCGACGAGACGATCATTGATCTGGGCGTCTTTGAGTATGGAGATATCCCCAAAGATGAAATCAAATTCGATGATCGCGTGGCCATCGTAACCGGTGCCGGCGGCGGCCTGGGCCGCACCTATGCCCTGGAACTGGCCAAACGCGGTGCCAAGGTAGTGGTCAACGATCTGGGCGGCGCCCGGGACGGCTCCGGCGAATCGGCCACCCCGGCCCAGAAGGTGGTGGATGAAATCAAGGCCGGCGGCGGCGAAGCGGTGGCCAACTATGACAACGTGGCCACCCCCGAAGGCGGGGAAGCCATTGTCAAAACCGCCCTGGACAACTTCGGCACGGTGGACATCCTTATCAATAACGCCGGTATCCTGCGCGACAAGAGCTTTGTCAAAATGGAACCGGAAAACTGGGACGCCGTAGTGGCCGTCCATCTGAACGGCGCCTATCACGTCACCCGGCCGGCTTTCAAGGTCATGAAGGAAAAAGGCTACGGCCGGATCGTCATGACCACTTCCGCCGCCGGCCTGTACGGCAACTTTGGCCAAACCAATTACTCCGCGGCCAAAATGGCGCTGGTGGGCTTCATGAACACCCTGAAAATCGAAGGCGCCAAATACGATATCAAGGTCAACACCATTGCCCCGCTGGCCGCCTCCCGGCTGACGGAAGATATCATGCCGCCGGAAATCTTCGAAAAAATGGACCCCGAATTCGTGGCGGCCATGACGGTCTACCTCTGCTCCGACCGCTGCCCGGTGAGTGGCAGCATCTACAATGCCGGTATGGGCTTTTTTAACCGCGCGGCCATCATGACCGGTGCCGGCGCCGTACTGGCCGGCGGAGAAGAAATTCCCAGCGCAGAAGCGGTCCGGGACAACTTCAACCAGATCAGTTCCCTGAAAAAGGCCAAAGAGTACTGGCAGTTGAATGATCAGATGGGCGACGTCTTTGCCGCCCTGTCCAACCCGCCGGAGGCGGATGCGGATGATGCCGGCGGCGGCGGCGGTGGTCCGGCCATGGGTTCCGTGGGTGATTTCTTCGCGGCCATGCCGGATTATTTCCAGAAAGACGCCGCAGCCGGTGTTGACGTCGTCTTTAACTATATTATTTCCGGAGAAGGCGGCGGCGAATGGAAATGCATCGTCAAGGATCAGACCTGCGATGTCTCCGAAGGTGCCGCCGACAAAGCCACCTGCACCATCAAAATGGACGCCGGCGACTTCCTGGATATGATGAGCGGCAAGTTGCAGGCCATGCAGGCCTACTCTTCCGGTAAACTGGTTATCGAAGGAGACGTCATGAAATCCCAGCTCATTGAAAAGCTGTTCAAAATGGCCTAAGCGGGATTTCTGTCCAGAAAAAACGAGAAGATCACGTAACTGCAAAAACAGTAAGGAGAATAATGATGATTGGTATAACTTCTTATGGCGCGTTTATTCCGCGTTTACGGTTGGACCGGATGGCGATTTTCCAGACCATGGGGTGGTTTGCTCCCGCGATCATGACGGTGGCGCAGGGAGAACGTTCCATGTGCAACTGGGACGAAGACGCCATGACCATGGCAGTGGCCGCCGCGCGGGACTGCCTGAAAGGCTATGACAAGTCCCAACTGGACGCCGCCTATCTGGCCTCCACCACCCTGCCCTTTCAGGACCGGCAGAACGCCGGCATTCTCACCGCCGCCCTGAACCTGAAAGAAGACCTGGCTTCCGCCGATTTTACTTCCTCGCTGCGGGCCGGAACCTCCGCCCTGATCAGCGCCCTGGAGTCGGTGAAAAGCAAAGAAAAAGACAACATTCTGGTCACCGCCACGGATCACCGGGTGACCAAACCGGGATATTTCTATGAAATGTGGTACGGTGATGCCGCCGCCAGCATGGTCGTCGGCAGCAAAGACGTCATTGCCGAATACAAGGGGTCTTACACCATCACCGACGACTTTGTCGACCACTATAAGGCCACCGGCCGGCGTTTCGACTATTTCTGGGAAGAACGCTGGGTCCGGGATGAAGGCTTTTCCAAAATCATTCCCAAGGCGGTAAGCGGGTTGATGGAAAAACTGGGCATTTCCGATGACGACGTGGACAAATTCGTCTTCCCCTGCTTTTTCAAGCGGGATCGCAAAAAAATCGCCAAAAAATCCGGCATCAACCCCGAAAAAGTGGCCGATGCCATGCACGAGGTCTGCGGCGACAGCGGTTCGGCCCACGCCCTGCTGATGCTGGCGTCGGTCCTGGACGAAGCCCAGCCCAACGAACGCATTCTGGTGGCCGGTTTCGGCCAGGGCTGCGACGCCCTGTACTTCCGGGTAACCAAAAATATCAAAAATCTGGCGGAACGGGACGGGGTCAAAGGTACCCTGGACAAGAAACACACCATCAACAACTACGCCAAATATCTGGTCTTCCGCAAACTGATCGAGCCGGATATGGGGATCCGGGCGGAAGCACCCATGCAGCATGCGTTAACCGTCCTTTACCGCAACCGTAAAATGCTGCTGGGCCTGGTGGGCGGTAAATGCCGGGAATGCGGCACACCCCAGTTCCCGAAACAAAGGGTCTGCGTCAATCCGGAATGCGGCGCCGTCGACAGTCAGGACGACTATGAATTTGCCGATCAGCCGGCCAGAATCAAAAGCTTTACCGGCGATATGCTCTCGGTGAGCTACGATCCGCCCAACATCTACGGCATGGTGGAGTTTGAAAACGGCGGCCGTTTCATGGCCGACTTCACCGACTGCACCCTGGAAGAAGCCAAGGTCGGGGCGCCGGTGGAAATGACCTTCCGGCGGCGGGTGGTGGACCCGGAGCGGGGGTTCTCCTCCTATTTCTGGAAAGCCAAACCCATCCCCGGCGCGGTGGCCGAGACCGACAAAATTGATTTTACCGACCGCGTGGCCGTAATTACCGGTGCCGGCGGCGGCCTGGGCCGGCAGTATGCCCTGGAGCTGGCCCGCCGCGGAGCCAAAGTGGTGGTCAACGACCTGGGCGGTGCCCGGGACGGCTCCGGCAAGGGCTCCAAATCCCCGGCCGACAAAGTGGTCAAAGAAATCGAAGATATGGGCGGCGAAGCCGTGGCCAATTTTGACAACGTGGCCACGGTGGAAGGCGGTGAAAACCTGATCAAAACCGCCGTGGACAACTTCGGCAAAGTGGATATCGTCATCAACAACGCCGGTATTCTCCGGGACAAGAGCTTCCTGAAAATGGAGCCCGATAACTGGAACGCGGTTATCGCTGTGCACCTGAAAGGCGCCTACAACGTCACCCGGCCGGCCTTCAAAGTCATGAAAGAAAACGGTTTCGGCCGCATCATCATGACCACTTCCGCCGCCGGTCTGTACGGCAACTTCGGCCAGACCAATTATTCCGCCGCCAAAATGGGGCTGGTGGGCTTCATGAATACCCTGAAAATCGAAGGGGCCAAATACGACATCAAAATCAACACCATCGCCCCGGTGGCGGCCTCCCGCCTGACCGAAGATATCATGCCGCCGGACATTTTCGAAAAAATGAAACCGGAATATGTGGTGCCCATGGTGACCTACCTGTGCAGTGGCGAATGCGATACCTCCGGCAGCATATTCAACGCCGGAATCGGGTATTTCAACCGGGCGGCGGTTATGACCGGCAAAGGCACCCAGATCGGCGACAAAGAGAACCTGCCGACACCGGAAGATATCCACGCCAACTGGGATAAAATCAACGACATGGAAGGGGCCAAGGAACTTCCGGATCTGAATTCGGCCACCATGGCGTTCGTGTCAGGCGCGTAAACAGCGAGTCACCCAAAATAATCAGGAGGAAGTCAATATGGCTACAGGTATAAGAGATAAAGTAGCAATCATAGGTATGGGATGCACCAAGTTTGGAGAACGCTGGGACGTAGGGGCCGAAGAGTTGATGGTCGAAGCGTTTGAAGAGTGCCTGGCGGATTCCGGAGTCGAGAAAAAAGATATTCAGGCGGCCTGGTTCGGCACCTGCATCGACGAAGTCAACGTATCCAAGGCGGGCACCCCGATGTCCACCACCCTGCGGCTGCCCCGGATTCCGGTTACCCGGGTGGAAAACTTCTGCGCCACCGGCACCGAGGCCTTTCGCGGGGCCTGCTACGCCGTGGCTTCCGGCGCCTATGACATCTGTCTGGCGCTGGGTGTGGAAAAACTCAAAGATACCGGCTACGGCGGGCTGCCCGGCGGCGGTTCCAACTCCGGAACCCTGACCTGGCTGTGGTGGCCCCAGGTTACCGCGCCCGGGTCCTTTGCCCAGCTGGCCAGCGCTTACGCCGCCAAGAACAAGATCCCGGATCAGGACCTGAAACGGGCCATGGCGCATATTTCCGCCAAAAGCCACGCCAATGGCGCCAAGAATCCCAAGGCCCATCTGCAAAAAGAGGTCACCATTGACCAGGTCATGGCGGCCCCCATCATTGCCCATCCCCTGGGATTGTTCGACTGTTGCGGGGTCAGTGACGGTTCGGCCTGCGCCATTGTAACCACCCCGGAGATTGCCAAAAAAATGGGCAAAGGCAAGGACCTGGTCTCGGTCAAGGCCATTCAGCTGGCCCTGAGCAGCGGCGAGGAAATGGCCTTTAACGAGTGGGACGTATCGCACTTCATGACCACGGACAAATGCAGCACCCGTGCCTACGAGGAAGCCGGTATTCAAAATCCCCGGGAAGAGATCAGCATGATGGAAGTCCATGACTGCTTTTCCATTACGGAACTGGTGACCATGGAGGATCTGCACATCTCCGAACGGGGAAAGGCCTGGAAAGACGTTCTGGACGGGTTCTACGACCTGAGAGGCGGTGGCGTTCCCTGCCAGGTGGACGGCGGGCTGAAATGTTTCGGCCACCCCATCGGCGCCTCGGGGCTGCGGATGATCTATGAAATGTATCTGCAACTGCACGGACGCGCCGGCGAACGGCAGATCGAAAACCCCAAATACGGGCTGACCCATAACCTGGGCGGATTTCCGTTTATGAATGTCTGCGCCATCTCCATTGTGGGAAAATACGGCGCCTAAACGCGCTTTCGCCAAAACTGCAATTTTCCCGGGACGGCCGCAAAACGCGGGCCGTCCCGGGAAAATTTGTTTAAAGTTTTATGAGTTCAGCGTTTTATGCGTTTAGTGGATTTTATGAGTGAGGACGGTTTTACCGGCACCCGAACGCATCGAACTTACTAAACGCATAAACCAAAAATAAGGAGAGGTAAAATGCTTGAAAACGGTTCTCTGACCGGCATAAAAGTGATTGACCTGTCCCGCCTGCTGCCGGGACCGTTCTGTTCCATGATTCTGGCGGATCACGGGGCGCGGGTAATTGCCATCGAAGACCGGCGCTTTATGGCCGACGGCCTGTTCCTGCCCACCGTCAACCGCAACAAGGAACACATCACCCTCAACCTGAAATCGGATGAAGGCAAAAAAATCTTTTTTCAACTTATCGAAGATGCGGATGTGATTCTGGAAGGATTCCGCCCGGGGGTGGTCAAAAAACTGGGCGTGGATTATGACACCGTGGCCGCCAAAAATCCGGGCATCGTCTATTGTTCCGTTTCCGGATACGGACAGACCGGGGCCTATCGGGACCGCAGCGGCCATGATGTCAATTATCTGGCCCTGGCCGGGGTCCTGGACCAGATCGGCCCCACCGGGGAACCGCCGTCCATCCCCGGGGTTCAGTTCGCGGATATCGCCGGCGGCGGCATGAACGCCGCCATCGGGATCCTGCTGGCCCTGATCGCCCGGGAAAAAACCGGCAAAGGCCAGTATATCGACATCTCCATGACCGACTCCATGGTGCCCTTCATGCAGAATCCCCTCTACATGTATCAACTCTCCGGGGGAACCCTGATGGAACGGTCGGACTCGATTTTGTCTCACCGCTACGCCTTTTACAACACTTACGAAACCAAGGACGGCCGCTACATCTCCATCGGCGCCCTGGAAGGCCGCTTCTGGATCCGGCTGTGCGAGCACCTGGGCGTCCCCGAGTACGGCCCCCTGCAGTATGACGAAAGCCGCCGGCAGGAGATTATCGATTATATGCGCAAAACTTTCAGGGGAAAAACCCTGGCGGAATGGCAGGAAAGCCTCTCCCAAGTGGATACCTGCTGGGCGCCGGTCCAGAACCTGCAGGAAGTCCTCGATGACCCCTTTTTCGCAGAGCGGGAAATGGTGGTGGAAATAACGGATAAAAACGGCAAACCCGCCAAAAGCCTGGGCATTTCCGCCAAGCTCAGCGATACCCCCGGCACCATCCGGACGCCGCCGGTGTCTTTCGGCGAAAGCACCGCCAATGTCCTGGCCGAACTCGGGTACAGTGAAGAAGACATCAAAAAATTCAAAGACAGTGGAGCCATCTGATGAAGTCGTTACTGGAAACAATACTGGGGACCTCCATCGGCAAAAAGCTGCTGATGGCCCTGACGGGACTGTGTTTTATCGGTTTTCTGCTGGTGCACCTGGCCGGAAATCTTTCGGTCTACGGCGGAAAAGCCTATTTTAACGCCTATGTGGAACACCTGCACGCCCTGGGCATCCTGATCAATCTGGCGGAAATCGGTCTGCTGGCGCTGGCCGCAATCCATATTCTGACCGGCAGCCTGCTGTTTGTGCAGAACCTGCGTTCCCGGCCGGTTCGCTATACGGTCAAAAAAAGCGGCGGCGGCCGGACCATCGGCTCGGCCACCATGCCCTATACCGGGTTTCTGATCCTGGCCTTTGTTGTTTTTCACCTGCTGGGCTTTCATTTTGTCGACCATACCGGCACCACGGTTTTTGACATCATGGCCGAGGCTTTTGCCAGCCCGCTGATAATCGCCCTGTATGTAGCCGCGGTGATCCTCGTGGCCATCCATATCCGCCACGGCTTCTGGAGTCTCTTCCAGACCCTGGGCGCCAACCACGCCAGATACATGCCGATTGTCATGGCGCTCAGTCTGCTTTTGCCGCTCGTTTTTGCGGCCGGCTTCGGACTGATCCCCCTCTACGTCGGCCTGATACTGTAAAAACAACGAACAACCCGGCACACCAGCGCCGGCAACAACATACGATTTTCATAAGGGAGACACAGGATGATGCAGTTAGATGCCAAAATTCCCGGGGGGCCGCTGGCGGAAAAGTGGGACCGGCACCGGTTTGACCTGAAGCTGGTCAACCCCGCCAATAAACGCAAATTTGAAATTATCGTGGTCGGCACCGGCCTGGCCGGGGGCTCCGCCTCCGCCTCCCTGGCCGAACTGGGCTATAACGTGAAAACTTTCTGTATTCAGGACAGCCCGCGGCGGGCCCACAGCATCGCCGCCCAGGGCGGAATCAACGCCGCCAAAAATTATCAGAACGACGGCGACAGCATCTGGCGGCTGTTCTACGACACCGTTAAAGGCGGCGATTTCCGGGCCCGGGAAGCCAACGTTTACCGGCTGGCCCAGGTCAGCACCAATATTATCGACCAGTGCGTGGCCCAGGGCGTCCCCTTTGCCCGCGAATACGGCGGCCTGCTGGCCAACCGTTCCTTCGGCGGCGCCCAGGTTTCGCGGACCTTCTACGCCCGGGGGCAGACCGGCCAGCAGCTTCTGCTGGGGGCCTATGGCGCTCTGTCGCGGCAGATTAAGGCCGGCAAGGTTCAGATGTTTCCCCGGCAGGAAATGCTGGACCTGGTGGTGGTCAACGGTCAGGCCCGGGGAATCACCACCCGCAATCTGATTACCGGCCAGATTGAATCCCACCCCGCCGACGCGGTGGTTCTGTGCACCGGCGGTTACGGCAATGTCTTCTTTTTATCCACCAACGCCATGGCCAGTAATGTCACCGCCGCCTTCCGGGCCTACAAAAAAGGCGCGGGGTTTGCCAACCCCTGTTTTACCCAGATTCATCCCACCTGTATCCCGGTCCACGGCACCTACCAGTCCAAACTGACGCTCATGAGCGAAAGCCTGCGCAACGACGGCCGGGTCTGGGTGCCCCAAAAGGCCGGCGATACCCGGCCGCCCCAGCAGATCCCGGAAAGCGAACGGGATTATTATCTGGAAAACAAATACCCCAGTTTCGGCAACCTGGTTCCCCGGGACGTGGCTTCCCGGAACGCCAAGGAACAGTGTGATCAGGGCAAAGGTGTGGGCGACACCGGTCTGGCGGTCTATCTGGACTTTGCCGACGCCATCCAGCGGGACGGCCGGGATGTCATCGAACGAAAATACGGCAACCTCTTTGCCATGTACGAAAAAATCACCGCCGAAAACCCCTACGAAACCCCCATGAAAATTTACCCCGCGGTCCATTACACCATGGGCGGCCTCTGGGTGGACTACAATCTCATGAGCACCCTGGACGGGCTGTTTGTTCTGGGCGAAGCCAACTTTTCCGACCACGGGGCCAACCGCCTGGGGGCCAGCGCCCTGATGCAGGGGCTGGCGGACGGCTACTTCGTCATCCCCTATACCATCGGCGGCTATCTGGCCGGCACCCAATTATCGACGATTACCACGGATGCGCCAGAGTTCAGAGAATCGGTTCAACAGACCCGGGAACGCACCAGCCAGCTGCTGGCCATCAACGGCAAGCGCACGGTGGATGATTTCCACAAGGAGCTGGGACACATCATGTGGGACTACTGCGGCATGGCCCGCAACGAAGCCGGCCTGACCAAAGCCCGGGATATGGTTTCCCGGCTGGAAGGCGAATTCTGGGAAGATGTCAAAGTTCCCGGAGAAGCCGAAGATTTGAACCAGTCGCTGGAAAAAGCCGGGCGGGTGGCCGATTTCCTGGAATTTGCCGGCATCATGATTGAAGATGCTCTGGAACGGAAAGAGTCCTGCGGCGGCCACTTCAATGAAGCCTATCAGACCGAAGAAAACGAGGCGCTGCGCGATGACGAAAACTTCTGCCACGTATCGGTCTGGGAATATACCGGCAAGGGCCAGAAACCCAACCTGCACAAAGAACCCCTTACCTTTGAAAACGTGAAACTTTCGCAAAGGAGTTATAAATAATGAAATCCATTAATCTGACCTTGAAAGTGTGGCGTCAGGGCACCTCCGAAAAAAAAGGCAGGTTAGAAACATATGAAGCTCGGGACATCTCCACGGATATGTCCTTTCTGGAAATGCTGGATGTGGTCAATGAACAACTGACCCGGGACGGCCGGGAACCCATCGCCTTTGACCACGACTGCCGGGAAGGAATCTGCGGCATGTGCGGCGCCATGATCAACGGCCACGCCCACGGCCCGGAAAAGAAAACCACCCTCTGCCAGCTCCACATGCGCCATTTTTCCGACGGCGATACCCTGGTGATTGAGCCGTGGCGCGCCAGGGCCTTCAAGGTCATTAAGGACCTGATCGTGGACCGCAGCGCTTTTGACAAAATTATCCAGGAGGGCGGCTACATCAGCGTCAACACCGGCGGCGTTCCGGATGCCAATACCATCCCCATCTCCCAGGAAGCCGCGGAAAAAGCCATGGACGCCGCCGAATGCATCGGCTGCGGGGCCTGCGTGGCCGCCTGCCCCAACGCTTCGGCCATGCTTTTTACCGGGGCCAAAATTTCCCAGTTCGCCCTGCTGCCCCAGGGAAGGCCCGAAGCCTACCAACGGGTTTCGGCCATGCTGCGCCAGCACGATCAGCTCGGGTTCGGCAACTGTTCCAACGAGCGGGAATGTGAAGCCCAGTGCCCCAAGGGCATTTCCATCGTAAACATCGCCCGGATGAACCGGGAATTTCTCAAAGCCGAATTCATGGGAGAATAACCACGCCTTACCTCCTTCGCAGCAATCCCGACAATATCGGCATTATGGCGGACAGTCACGGCCGGATAAACGCCCTGGCCACCGGCATCGATCTTCTCAAGAATCTGGGGTGCCGCCTGCTCTACCATCTGGGAGACATCTGCGACACCGGCCGTCCCGAAACCGCCGCCGCCTGCACCCGCCTGATCCGCGAAAACGGCATCCTGGCCGTCAAGGGCAACAACGAGCACGCCCTGGCGGTCAATTATTCCGGCCAGAAAGACAGCCCGATCACGCAGGAGGTGGCCGATTTTCTGGGCGCCCTGCCCCTGGTGCGCACCCGGCCGGGTGCAGTCCTGGCCCACTCCCTGCCCTTTGAGCGCGAACTGGGACTGTCCGCCATGGTCCGGATTATTGAACCGGTGGCCGCGGAATTTTATTTTGCCCAGCATCCCCGAGACGTTCTTTTCCGGGGGCACAGTCATACCCCGGAAATCATCCGCAGAAAAAGCGGCGGCGGCATTGCCACCGATCCCCTGCCCGCGGGGGAAACGGTCTCCCTGCAGGACATTCGACCCTGCATCATCACCTGCGGCGCGCTCATGGACAACCTTTGCCTGCTCTGGAACAGCCGGGCGGACTGGATTCATGTGCTGGCCTTTGATTGAAGGCGATTGACGATCCGCTGTGAGATTCCGGCAAAATATGATAAAATACAAAACAATCACAAATCACTTTGTGCACAGACAGGAGGCCGCCATGAACCGCAGACACTTCCCCCGGTTTCGCCATTTTTCCGGCGCCGTCGTTTTTCGTCGTCCACGACTGCAAGCGGCGTTGATGCTGTTTGTCCTGGGCGGGCTTTTTCTGACCGTATCCGCACCATTGCCGGCAGACGCCGATGCCGAGTACACCGGCCACTGCGATATCCGGTTTTTCGGAACTTCCACCTTGCACGACTTTTCCGGCACAGTCACCAGCCGGCCCTTCCGGGTAACCGCCGCCGCCGGAAAATCGCTCTATGATATCCTGGAAAAGGCCAAAGTCATCGTCGAAATAAAAGACATGGATACCGGCAACAAGCTGATGAACCAGAACATGTACGACATGTTCGAGGCCGAAACCTATCCCCTGATTACCGGAAGCATCGCCGATACCCCGGCCGGCAAAACCATCACCGCCCGGAACATTGCCGCCGGCGACACCGTCCCTCTGGACATCTCCTTTCACGGGCAGACCAATACGGTGGAAGCCTATATTGAAAAGGTCCGGACGGAGGATACAACCACCGTGGTCACAGGAATCTTTGATCTTTTTTTGACCGACTACGGCATCGAGCCGCCCCGCTTTTTTCTCGTTTTGAAAGTCCATGACACCGTAAGGGTGGAGGTGGATGTCGTCACCTTTCGGGCAGAAAAGAAGAAACCGGAAAACGCTCCCTCACCGGAAACGGAATAAAACCGACAGACCTGGCTGTCATCTTAACTGGCTTGATGCCTATTATTACTATAACGCTTTCAGCTTCTGTTCTATCGCTTGCGTAATTGTCGCTTTCATATTGGTGAATACCCCATGGTGTCCACCTTCAAATGCAGCAAAATGCACCTCGACTCCCCTGCCTTTTAAAATATTCGCGGCCTTTTCCCCTTCTCTGAATAATATGATGTCATCACTTTTGCCATGAAAAGCAAAAACGGCCGCACCCGGCTGAGACGAATCATCTCCAAGCTGGGCATCGCTTATTTGCCCGGAAACGGAAAAAATAGATGAGTAAACATCGCCGTGTTTTACTGCCTGATAACAGGCCATCATTGCTCCTGTGGAGTAGCCGAACAGAATTGGTTTCCCGTTGGTAGGATACTTATCCGCGAGTAATTCTACGGCTTCACTTACGGCTTTACCGTACTTCCGGAAATCATCCGCAGTCCATGGCCAGGCATCACCAGTCCCATACCGCAAAGGGCCTTTAAGCAAAACAATACGGGCGGGGACATCCATTCGGTCTAAGGCGGTATTATGGAAATTCTTTGCCGTATCACCATTACCATGGAGAGCAACCAGCATGGGAAGAAAATCGGATTTTTCGCTATTTCCCGGATATTTAACAATATATCCGAATTCGATACCGTTTGTCGGCACAGTTATGGTGGGATCTTTCATCCACCAGTACAGACATGCCAAGGCAAGAAGAAGAAAAATAATAATTTTGTTCATCATATTTGATGCCCTCGTAAAAAGTCGGAAAACAGCTTTTTTGTCATACCGGGCTTGACCCGGTATCCAGTTTTTTCAATTCCTTAATTATGCATAGACTCCGGGTCAAGCCCGGAGTGACGACTTTTTACGAGGGCATCAACACTTAGCCTTGCCAAAAAAAATGCCGGGCCAGTTCAGAGGTATATTCCGTACCAAGAATAGAGTTATTTTCACGCAACCAGTCTGAACAAACCGTTTTACCGGTAGGCTTTTGGGAGGAAACCAACTTGTTTTCCATTAAGCCGCGCAACTCTTCCCGGGTTAAAACCACATCCCTGACGAGCAAACCAAGAATATTGCCGACAAAAATTCCCAGACCGGGCGGGACCGGCAATAAAAGAACCCGCCGGCCCAAAACCGAGGCAATCAAGCGAAGAAATTCTTTATAAGTAAAAATTTCAGGCCCGACAGCATCAACAATTTTCGGCGCCGCATCATTAATTCCGGCCACAGCGAGCAAGGCAAGATCTTCAACAAAAACCGGCTGCACCCGGTAGTCGCCTTTGCCAAATAAGGGAATAACGGGAAATTTGCGGATCGTCCAAGCGATATTATTGACCAGAATGTCTTCTTCTCCGAAAACCAGTGTCGGTCTGATAATACGGTAGGGAATTCCCGAAGCTTTTAAAAGCGTTTCCTGAAAAGCTTTGCCCCTATAGTAAGGAAGCGTATCGGATTCGGATGGGTTGGTGACACTGATGTGGATAATCTTTTTGATTCCCGCCCGGCGAGCGCAGTTAAAAAGAATCTCTGTTTCTTTAAGGGCCTTATCAAACGACCAGCGCCGGTAATTGAATCGTACCCAGTACGTATTAAACAGGCAATCACAACCTCGCAGCCGCTCCGTTAATACATCCGGTTTATCAAAATCATAAGGTGCGGCCGCAACCTGATCCCCAAAGGGATTGTGTTTATCCGGATGTGTCGTTATAGTTTTAACCTGTCGGCCGGCTTTAAGCAGTTCCCGTGTAATATATTTTCCGATAAACCCGAATGAACCGGTGACAACGTCCATGCATATA
The DNA here is from genome assembly GCA_964632805.1 of uncultured Desulfobacterales bacterium. Lineage (GTDB taxonomy): Bacteria > Desulfobacterota > Desulfobacteria > Desulfobacterales > Desulfosudaceae > CAZWCS01. The sequence goes on along the minus strand of CAZWCS010000041.1, from coordinate 3,675 downwards.
CACCAAAATATTTTTTTGTCAAAGCAACCTGAAAAAAACGGTTTATCCGTTGCATTTCCCGGTTGGCATTAATTATCCCCGGAATTCGGGTTATCATTACTTTCAACGAATACCAAATAATTTTTCACTGCGATCCCATAGTTGAGCTGCCAATATCGGATCGCGAGCAGCGGCGTTTAATCTCTTACGGCGTTTATTAACAAAGTAACAGCCACTGACATCTGTCACCTCTGGCGACGTTGCCAGGTATAGCGAAGTGCGAGCGCCCTTCTCCGGGCTTGCCATAAATTGATTAACAATTTGTACTATTGGCTTGGCCCACGTAGGCCAATTTCTGGCTATATTGGTTCTAACTCCCCCTGGATGCAGGCAATTGGCAATGACTCCAGAGCTACTGAGGCGACGTGCCAATTCAACGGTAAAAATAATTTCCAGAAATTTGGTCGTTAAATAAACACGAAAACCATTATATGGTCGCTTTTCCCATTGCAAATCATTTAACTCGAGAGCATGGAAATATTGCGCTGGTGCAGCAACATTCACAATGCGTGCGGGTGAACTGGCTTTTAATAAATCAAGCAGCTCATAAGTCAAAACAAAGTAACCCATAAAATTGACAGCAAAACTCAGTTCGAAACCATCAACACTCTCGATACGTTCCATCATAACAACACCAGCATTGTTTACTAAAACATGAAGCTGCTGATATCGAGATTTTAAAAAAGCAGACCCTTCTCTTATCGACTTTATGGAGCTTAAATCGGCAATAATAAGATCAACAGCATCATTGCCACTTTCCTCAACAATATGTTTTTGCGCAGCTTCGCCGCGCTTCCGGTCTCTACATATCATGATGACTGTGGCCCCCATCCTGGCTAATCCCAATGCCGTCGCTTTGCCTATACCGGAGTTGGCCCCCGTCACTGCACATATTTTATTCTGCATATCGCAATACGTTTCAATCATTTCCAATTACAGCTTTTGGGCCGGATTCCGGGGCCCAGCCCCACTGCTTCCGGATGCAGCAGAGCGATGCCTTGTCTGAAAATCGTCTACTTGATGACTTCCATGATGACAATGCGCACTCCGATAAGGAATTATTCGTGCATGGTGAAAGACGATGCGATCTCCCACCGTTGCGTTGCCGCGGGCGGATTGTCCCCGGCGTTCGCCCTGCCCGTTCCCGCGGCGTTCCATATGCGAATACCGGTAAAAATCCGCGTTTCAAGAAAACCGGTGAGTGTGTGAGCTCCCGGGGCAAGTCTCTCTCCCGGCCAGAGGCGGAAACCCTGGCCCCCGTTGACCCCGTTGACCTGGTACCAGAAGCATTGGATATCCTGTCCGGCTTTTTCGAGCTTCTTGACGGGGATGCCGTCAATTTTCAACTGTTCGAAGCGGCCTTCCACGGTGAACAACGGCCGCGGTTCGGAAGCGCCGGACCGAATATTCATCGCCCGGCTTTCGCCGATGCGATCGCCTCCGGCAACGATCAGGATCAGGGATTCCACCTTGCCCGGCAGCACATGTATCTGGCAACGCGGCAGGATCGCCTGGCGGGTATACCGGTCGATCTGCTCTTTTGACAACCGCTTCTGCTGATATGCCAGGTCAAGTAAACTCCCATAGAAACGCTGCCACTCCCGCCCAGGGTCGCCCTGCCGCTCCAAGCCCGCCGATATTAATGAATCGAACCCTGGTGAAGAAATCGTGCCGACTTTGGCCCGTCGAACCAGTTCTCTGAGTGCGGCCCAGGACGCCGCATTATCATTGCCCTGCCCGATTCGAATGAGTTCCTTTTCCGAAGCTTTCGGACCATATTTGCTTTGATCTTCGGCTTCCGCCATGCCCTCAAGCTCTGCCAGGGACATCATGCCGGGGTATTCAAGGGAGCCGGATGGAAAACCGGGGTCGACTTCACCCTGCGCCCAGATTCCCTTTCCGGCTTTGGCCGCTGCGATTTCAAAAGCGGATATCTTTTTTCTAAAGGCCCGCATCTCTTGGGGTGGGATCAGCAGATCCTCACCCCGCAAATACGGCAGCAGGCTGCTGGCTCTGAAAAACCCCTCCTTCAATAGCTGGACATTTAAATTTTCATCCCCATCCACGAGCCAGACATAGATCCGGGCCACTGAATTCGAAAAGAAGGGATAGCCCTCGACCGGGATGGCCCGGGCCTTCGGATGGGCCGCCACCCATGATATGATCGCCTCTTCCATGCCAGGCGGGTATTGATTTCCGCCAAGAAACGGAATGGATAGGCCACCCCGTCCGGTCAGGCTATACAGACGGGTTTTGTCGCCACCACAGATACCGACAACCTCTTTCCACGAGATGTCCGATGCCGATATGGGCTCGACATTACGCCAGGGCTTTGCATGAGCCGGTGTTCCCACGATTATAATCAGAATCAGAAACTCACCGATAATGCTGAATTTGCAGAGTCGATCCATACGTCAATTCCTTGCTTCACGGGGTGCGTTTATCGGTTCTGCCGAACAAAGTGATTATGGACGGAACTTTTTGATTTGGATGCCTTTTATAATTTTGTAATGTTTATCATTACCGGTTAAAATAGGAAGACCGAGCAAAATTGCCGTGGCACCGATTAAACCATCTGCCAGTTGAATGGAATGGCTCAAATAATGCTGTTCGACAAAAAACATCGCCTTTATGGATATCTCTTCAGAAATATAGAGAATTTTTGTGTTCCAGCCATGAAGAGCCATCCGAAAATGATTAAGCTCGTTTTTATTTCTCATGCCTTGGACCAATTCCATATATGTGACCACAGAAATGAGAAAATTCTCTGAGTTTTCAATGACTTTATATGCTTTTTCATTCCCTTTCATGTACCATATAAGTACGTCGGTATCGATAATCACCTAGAATCTTCCTTTCCTTAGTCCCCGCACGTATTTATCCACATCTTGAACCATATCGTTATCTTTCCAGATTCCAAATAATTGATTTTCTACAGTCCCACTATTATTTTCGGTGTAGGGGATAAGCTTTGCACAGGGTTTGCCACGAAAGGTTATTACGACTTCCTCACCTCTATTCACAGTATCGAGAAGCCCTTTTGAATTAAACCTGAGATCCTTAGCCGTTGCTTTCATCGTTGACCTCCAATTCTTTATGTTTACACTTTATAATGTAAACTATAATAATTCATTTGTCAACATGCGACATGCGAACGGGTAAAAAAGCAACGCCTACCTGTTTGGACGAATCGAGATAGGGGGGCTTGCGGTTTCCCCTCCCACACCACCCGGTACACACTGTACCATTCAGCAGCCGCGGTTTTTGCGGTCTGCTGAAATTTAAAGACGCCATGAAAAAGGCCCGCCTTATCGAACCAATACGAAAACGGATTGCATTGGCCCAGAATGTCATTTGTAATCTTTTACCCTCAATCCCGGCCTATAAAAAACGCCGGATTAAATGCAGCCGCTGCGGACATGACCTGCGGTTCGTGATGTTTTTAAAGACCGCGCCTCGCTGGGGCCCTTCCGGGTAACCGATCTTCTTGCGGAACCAACAATCGCTGAATCACTACAGGAGACGCCTGGCAATGCCACAGGCGGTTCCGCCGCTACCCGTTTGCCCCCAGCCCGGTTTTTATAGCCCGGATATTTCACGAGTCGATTTGAGCGCAGCTGCAAGGCGCAGGACACG
>CAZWCS010000040.1:0-33162 GCA_964632805.1 uncultured Desulfobacterales bacterium | reverse complement strand
GCCTTTGTCGTCGAATCGGGTATATGACAAGCATATGGACGGTTTGCTATACGCAGAAACCCTTGGCCATCAAAACGCAATGTATTCTTTTATAATTTGATCCCGGGCCCGGGATGTCAAAAACGAGGGATCCCAGAGATCATCTTCATAACTGCCGATGAAAAAGGACCACATGTAGTATGGTTCATACCATTCCGCTATATGGCGATGGCAATCCAGTATGTTACCCAGGACCGTGGTCCCTGATCGCGGTGATCCTATGATAAACGCCGTACTCATTATCTTCGCCCGTTTCTTCTGTTTATCACCATAATATTTTAAATCCTGCCGGTTTTTTGAATATGAAAAAAACCGGGCAGGCCGTCCCGTATCCAGAGACGCAGTACAATCAGTATCAAAATGAGTTCCCAGGTGACTTCAAACCAGTCCAGATGGATAGGTAACAGTTGGGGATCGAACAGGGGGAACAGGATGTAGAGGTACCAATCACCCACGCTGGAATAATCCGTATAGGTCCACCGGATGAGGGCCGGGATAATATCTCCGATAAAATGAGTGGCCAATCCCAGAAAAACGATCAATGATCGTCGCTTCCAGCGGTCAATGGTTATAAGCCGGTAAATACCGTAGCTGATCAACACGATAAAAATGTTGTGAAAAATGTTGCGTCCCGAGGCGAAGAGTCCGAAGTGATAATGAAGCGTTTTGTCGATTATATCCGGGAGCAGTGTGGTCAAGGCAAGAGCCCACACCTCGGCGCCCCGGATGGGGGCAGCCAGAAATTTCCGTCCAGCCAGATAGGTAAAAGCGACATGTGTCGGTGGATACATAAATCAATCGTATAATTTTAAGACTTTGTTATCATATTGTGTCGGTCCAGCCGATGTTATTTTGCATATATTTCGGGCGCTGTTTTGCGGAAGAAGTTACTGCACCTGCATGATGGTTCGAATAATGGTTCGGGTGACTCCCCAGCCGTAACGAACCAGACCTTTGTATGACATTCCGAACCCCCTGCTGCTGATATGTATGGGGATTTCGGATACGACGAGATTTTCTCTGGAAAACTTGATAAACATTTCCGAAGCCAGATACTGCGGTTCCAGAAACTCGTTGATCAGCGAGTGGCAACGGCGCAGTGAATTCGCTCGAAAAACCCGGAAACCCGACATGGAGTCAGTCAGCTGGTAACCGGTAATTTTATTAATAATACCGGTAAAAACCGGGAGAAATGTCCGTCTGAAAAAGGGCGCTTTGTATGATGACCCGAGAATCCGCGACCCCACCACGATATCTATTTCAGGATGTTTTTCGAGTAATTCGATAAAACGGGGAATATCGGCGGGATCATGTTGGCCGTCTCCGTCCATTTCAATGATATAGTCATAATTCCCTTCCAGTGCTTTTCGGAATCCCGTCAGCACGGCCGCTCCTTGCCCCAGATTAATGACATGCTTGACCACCGTGGCACCGTATGACTTACAGATTTCACGGGTCTTGTCCGTTGATCCGTCATCGACTACAATGACGTCATATTCAGAAGGTATTTGCTGGAGAACGCTGCCAATGATATTTTCTTCATTGTACGCGGCGATGGTGATGACGATTTTCATCGGTATCTTTTTCCTTCTGCTCTTCCAGGGAGCTGGCCAGCAAGGAGACATGCTGGATCAGTTTTATCAGGGTAAGTTCATTTTGTTTATTTTTGGCAAAATTCATGAAGGCCATAACCAGCAGAACAACAATGGTGACGGTGAAGACAAACAGCATCCGGTTGTTGAACCCGAGAAAATCGGAAAATATATTGATGACATCCGGGAAAATGAAAACAAAGGCGGTGGCCAGCCATATCAGGAACCAGACAAAAAAGGTTTGAAAGGAGATCCTGTCTTTTTTAAACAGGACGGCGGCCATGCAAAGCAAAAGAATTATCAGCGGAATGATGATTATGGTGATCGGTTTCATGGGGCACCTGCCAATTTAAACGGGTTCGGCTAAAAGAAGCGTTGAAAAAGCCAAAAGGTTTTTATGAATTTTGGTCAAGAACCCAAAATATTGGTGGCCGAAGACAAATGTCATTTTTCGGATTATCCGGAAATTATGTTTTTCCAGATAGTGGCAAGTTTCGCGATATGTAAAATGCCGGAAGTGCCCCAGCCGGATCTGAAGAAAAGTGTCCAGAGAGCCTTTCCATAGATATTTCAGACGGTAGTAAAGATTGCCGTAGTTGGGCAGAGATATGAAAAAAGCCCCTTCAAGTTTGAGTACCCGGTGGATTTCTGCAAGGAAGATTTCCGGGCTGACCAAATGCTCAAAGATATGTATAGCCAATACGAGATCGTATGTATCGGCTTCAAAAGGCAATTCATAGACAGACCCTTCAAGAGCGTCAAGTCCCCTTTTCCGGGCGATCTCTACCCCCTTGGGACTGACATCCAGACATTGAATGCGGCGGTTGGTTTGTTCTTCAATAAATCGTTCCACATAACCATCACCGGAACCTACGGAGAGGATTTTGGCATCTTCTTTTGTCTGGTTAACGATACCGATAATCTGTTCGATAATTTTTCTGGGTTTGCGATTATATTTGTACTGCGTATAAACGTCTTCCTCCGGCTTGACCGCGGCTTGGTTTTTTTCATCTCCCATGGAATACTCCTTTTCTCAGGCGTTAAAAGTAATCAGCCAGAAATCCTTGGTGGGGCGATGCCAGGTGTTGATTTTTACGCAAGGCGTCGGCTGTCTTATGATCAAAATAACATTCATTGAGATATCGGGCCATACAAAGGGAGGGGTTGATTTCAGGCGTATCAACAACTCCCTTGAGATAATGCTGTATATAAAGATCCGGCTCATTTTGCCCGGCCATTGCCCGGAACGCTGTTGTCCCGGAAAAACGGGGATTGATCTCAAAGACGACAAATCCTTTGGCGGTTAATTGCCCTTGAATATTGTAAGCTCCCCGGCCTTCCAGTGTGCCGGCAATTGCTGTAATCTGCCGCTCGACTTCTGTTTGCCGGGTTACCCGGGCAAACTGGGTAAAACCTTTTTTAAGGTCCCTTTGCAGGACAATGGTGCTCAGCAAGCTGCCATCACGGCCAAAAGCCAGTCCGCAGGTGTATTCATCATGCGGCGCATTGATGTATTCCTGAGCGATCATTTCCTCGTTGTAGCTGGCCAGATGATTGTCAAGCATCTTTCGGCCTGTAATCAGCGAAAGCCCGACGGAACCGGAACCATAGCGGGGTTTTACAATGAAGGGGTAATTGAGTGTTTTCAGCCGGGGCGCAAAATTTTTTTCCAAGCAAATGGTTTCCGGATAAGGGAAACCGTTTGCCTTTAGAAAGGTAACCGTCTGATATTTATCGTATCCGGTATCAATGGTTTCCGGGGGGTTGATCAGGACATGGGTGCTGGTCTGGCCCTCGATATCGGCTTTCCAGTGTTTCAAAGCCTGTAATTCCGGATCGGTACCCGGTATCAGAAAATCGACGTTATTTTCACGGCAGATCGCAACCATTCGTTGCAAATAATCCGGATAATCGCAACGGGGAACAATAAAGGACCGGTCGACGGCATACAGGCCGGCTGCCTTCCATCCGGCATCGGTGCCCATGATGACATAATTGCGCCCTTGTTGCTGGTTGGCCAGCTTCAGGGCTTTAATAATGCTTTGGGCCACCCCGGAGCCGACGCCGGTTACCATAATTACTGGGTTGGATGACATGGTTGCGCTATTACCTCATAAGGAATATTTCCAATCGCACCGGCCTGATGGGCGTCAGAGCCCAGAACAAAGGCGACGCCGCTTTGCCGGTAGCAGACGAGAACGTTGGCAAGATTCGGTACCTGAAAATTGAGTTCAATCCGTTTGCCGGATTGCTTCACAGCAGACAGTATTCGCTTCAGCTGGTCGGTTGCAAAGGGGAGACCGGTCTTCCCCGTGTCATAAAAAAATTTGTAGTAGACTCGCATGGGATGGCCGATTACATTTACGAGGGAATTGCTGGTCATGGCAATAATTGTCTCGGTTTCACACCGGCCCGCTGCTTCCGGCGAAAGCTTCCGCAAATCCCGAAAATCCGCGTCGGTTTCTTCCGGCAGACGGCGATGCACGGAGCCGGTAACAAAATCAAGTTTTCGGGCGTTTTCCGGTGTTATGTCAATATCGCCGCGCCGGTTAAGGGCTTTGGCTTCAGCGCCGAGGCTGATCTGAATCTCAGGGTAACGGGCTCTCAGTTGATAACCCATCTGGACGTATTCGTCAATCCAGTCGCTTGTCCGCCAGACATGATCCGTAAAAGCGATGGCGGACAGGCCTTTGTTGATTGCTGTCTGTACGCATGTTTCCATGCTGTTTTCGCCATCGCTGTATACGGTGTGAATATGACAATCTGTTTTGTGCCCGTTCCATTGACTGTATTCGAAGCGATTCAAGCTGGGGATTTTTGTCAACAAAAGGCCGTCCTGTTTAGAAAGCATGTAATACTTCCAGGAGAATATCCAGTTCCCGCTGATCCAGGCCCGGGTGGTTCGGCAGTCCAATGACCTGGCCGGCAATTTTTTCCACATGGGGCAGCGACAAACGGGAGTAATCCAATCCCATTTTTTTTAATACCGGTTGTTTATAAAGTGGTTCTTGATAACGCTGGCGGAAGCCGATACGGTTATCATGGAGGTGTTCTTTTAGTTGTTCAATATTTTTTCCAGAATCGGTTTTTACCATGACCGGACACCAGAAATAGGTGTGCGTGACGTTTTTCTGGGGTACCGGAACATGCGCCCAAGGCATGTTTTGCAATTGATTCAACAAATATTCGGAATTTTCAATCCGCTTTCTGTTCAAGTCGTCCAGTTTCCCAAGCTGTATTAAGCCCATGGCGGCTTCCATTTCCGTCATGCGGTTGTTGAACCCCAATTGTTCATGAATATCCCGGCCCGTCATACCATGACTGCGGATTATTTTTGCGGTGTTGGCCAGATGCGGGTCGTTCGTGGTAATAATGCCGCCCTCTCCGGTAGTCATATGCTTGGTGGCGAAAAAGGAAAAAGCACCTGCCGTACTCAATCCACCGACTTTCTGGTTTTTATATTTTGTACCGTGAGCTTGGGCACAGTCTTCGATTAAGGCGATATCAGCGGAGTCGGCAATTTGTGTCAGGGGATCCATTTTGGCGGCCGCGCCGAACAGGTGAACGGGTATTATCGCTTTGGTTTTCGGGGTAATACTGTTTTCGACACTGTTCGGGGACAGACACAGGTCATCCTCGTCAATATCTGCGAAAACCGGTATGGCACCCAGATACAAAACTGCCGAGATGGTAGCGAAGAAGGTCAAGGGGGGGACAATTACCTCGTCTCCTTGTCCTATGCCGACTGCTTCCAGGGCAATGAAAAGAGCAGCCGTCCCGCTGCTCACGGCCACGGCATGCTGGGTACCAATGTAATCCGCGAAAGCGGCTTCAAAGGCCCGCACCTTTTTCCCGGATACATATTGCCCGGAGAGTAATACCTGTCGTATCGCTTCGGCTTCTTCTTCTCCCACAAAGGGATGAGCGACTTTAATTTCTTTGTTGTTCATTTTTTCTGCCTATTACAAAAAATTACAGCAGGGGTCGTCAAAGATCATATAATCAGATGCCTGACGGATCGAAAGGGGGTTTGCCCATGCCTGATTTTCCACAAAGATCAATTTGATTTTCCGGCTTTTCTGTCTGGTTGTTTATAAAAAACGAAAATGTTTAGAATTGTGCAAAATATTGCATTGCGGAGTGATTTGTCAAATATATTTAAAATTGTTATTACGGTATTTCCATGAATTCCAGTCCCAATCTCTTGATTCCAGTTCTTTGATTAATTCGTTTATACCGTCTTCAACGCTGTATTGGGCTTCCCAGCCCACGGTGTTTTTCAGTTTCTGGCAGTTGATGCGGTAATCTCGTCGATCCGACGGTTGCCCCTCATTCATCTCCAGTTGTGCCCGGGGCAATTGACTGAGAACAATTTCAGCAATTTCTTTTACGGTTTTGTTGTTCTTTTCCTCCCCCACATGAAAAATTTTTCCATCGCGGATAAAGCGGGGAGCTTCCAAGGTCTGTACCATGGCCCGGGCAATGTCTTTCACATGAATCAGGGACCGGTACTGCTGACCATCTCCGAATATTGTCATTTTCCCGTGTTTCCAGGCGTTATAAGCAAAAAGGTTGGTTACCAGATCCAGCCGGGGCCGTGGGGACCAGCCGAATACGGTGGTTAAGCGGAGAATCGTGGGGTGAAAGTGAGGAATGGCCGCGGCTTTTTCCAGAATTATTTGTTCCGCCCTGAGTTTGGCATAGGCGTATTCTGACAGCGGCGCTACCGGCGTTGTTTCGGTTACTTCTTCATAAAGACCTTTTACATTCCCGTAAACAGAACAGGACGAAGCAAAGATAAAATCCCGGACCAGATCAAGCTCCGGATCCGTGCAACAGTTAATCAGTGTACGGGTGCTTTCTACATTAATGGAAAAATGGGCGCGTTGATTTTTCTGGCAAGCGACCTCTCCTACGATGCCCGCCAGATGGATAATGGCGTCCACCCCTTCCAGAGCATAAATAATATCTCTGGAATTCCTGCAATCGCCTTCATAAATATCAATGCGATCTCCGAAAGAATCAATGGATTCCCTGCCCCAGTTAAACAGATCAAAAACCACCGGTCTGTGATCATTTTTCAGCAGCTCTTCCACCACCAGTGATCCGATATAGCCGGCACCCCCTGTAACCAGAACCTTCATCGCTGCTCCTTTTGTTTTTGGATTGTCGGTAACTCTTAAAAATATTCCTGAATACTTCTATTTTCAAGATTTTTTTCAGAATCCGATTGGTTTTCAGGAAGACATGATTACGCCATTTCGGGAAACAAGACGTGTCTGTTTAGCAGTAAATAGAAAGAATCGAAAACGCACAGAAAGTGTTCTCAGGCAGCCAGCCAGTGCTGCGGCGGTCCGGTATGCCGGTCATTTATTGTTTCTCCCTGATCCGGGACATTAAGAAGCCATAATATTCTGTTTTGGAAATATTTGCAAGATCCGGATCTTTTTTCAGTTGCGCCCAGTTGTTATAACCGTTTTGGATAGCCAGCTTCAGGTGGGCTACCGCCGCTTCTTTTTTCCCTTCTCTGGCATAGAGACAGGCCAGGTTGTAGAATACGCCGGCGTGGTGGGGCAGCAGGTTGCTCAGCATTGTAAATGTTTCGATGGCTTGCCGATTTCTCTGCAGGGCAGCGTAGAGGTTGCCGAGTGTATTCAGGCAGGTTGTCCAATCCGGTTTCAAGCGTAAGGCCTTTTGGTATTGTTCGATGGCGATATTGATCATGCCGGCGGTCTGGTAGGTTTGCCCCAGCTGATAGAAAAGCGCCGGATTGGTCGGCTGTTGCTCGCGGGCCTGTATAAGCAGCCGGATATTCGGCCCGTAGCGGGCGGCTTTATTTTGAACTTTTTTAATGTTGACTCGGGCGTCATTATAGGCGGGATTGATGGCCAGGGCGCGCTGGAAATACGCTACGGCTTTATCCGTAGCACCCTGGTGAAAATAAATGATCCCCATGTTGTTGCAGGCTTTGGCGAAACAGGGATTGATTTCCAGCGCCCGTTGAAAACGTTTTATCGCCGGGCCTGCCTCGCCCCGCTTCAGATGAATAATGCCGATGTTGTTGTGGGCGTTTTCCTGATAGGGGTAAATCTGAAGGGATTTTTTGTACATTTGCAGCGCATCTTCCCATTTTCCCAGATCAAACAGCGTCATTCCCATATTGTAGCAGGCATTATAATGATTGGGGTCCACCGCCAGGGCTTTCTGAAAACAGGAAAGCGCTTCTGACAGCTTGCCCTGGTCTTGAAAGATCAGCCCCAGGTTATTAAGGGCTTTATCGTTCTGGGGATCAAGGGTCAGGCTTTTTTGAAAGGCGTTCAGGGCTGCCTGCGGGTTTCCGTATGCTTTGTAAGTCAGACCGAGATTATTGTATGGTCTTGCTTTGTGGGGTGATTTTTCCACACAGTCCTTCCAGAGAGTGCGACTGTCCTGCCAGACGGTGTTGCGCTGATACGTCCAGAAACTGGCAATACAAATACCGGCGCACATCAGTATTATCCCGGTCCAGCGTCGGGATCCGGGTTGGTTGCGCAATAAAAAACCGGTCAGGGCAATCACGGGGAATATTGAGGGCAAATAGGTCCGGTGTTCATAAAAGAGCTCCAGGCCGATAATGGAGGACTCGAGGACCAGGTTGCCGAAAAACCAGAGAACCGCAAAGCTAAGCAACCGGTTTTTCCGGGCGGTGGTTATGGCGCCAATGAAAAAGACAGCAATGGCCAGGATTGCCAGAGCGGTTGTAGCCGGTGTCAAAAGAGCGTGTGAAAGAGGAAAATCGTGGTCAAGATTCAGCCGCGCCGGATGCGGGAAAAAAAGCAGAGAGATATAGAATAGAACAATGCGCGGTTGGGTCAGGAGACGTTCGCCAAGGGAAAAATCCCGTTTGGCATAGCCATGCATTATTTTATCAATGGGGCTTTCTCCCAGATAAAGAAATGCCAGCAGAAGAAAGATCACGGCCGCTCCGAAGAACCATACCATAAGCTTTTTAAACCAGACCCGGTCCAGGTTGTGAAAGAAAAACCATTCGTAGAGCAAAAGCATAATCGGCAGCATGGCCACGATGGGTTTGGTGGCCAGCCCCAGAAGCCCGGACAGGATTACTACTGTGAACAGAAGCCCTTTTTTGATGTTGGATCTTTCCTTTTCGGCCGGCATTGATCTGGCTTTGCTATAACAGAGCAGCGCCAGAACATAGAAAAAAGTCGCCAGGGAATTCATGCGCTGGACGATATAGGTAACCGATTGCGTATGCAGCGGGTGTACCAGCCAGAGGCAGGCGGCGGCAAGAGGTATCAAGGGCTGTTGGATGCGCCATATACCGAGGCTTGAGCGCACGAGGAGAAATATCAGCCAGGCGGTAATGATATGGATGCCGAGATTAATAACACGGTAGCCGGCGGGCTGATACTGATGGAAGAAATAGTTCACGGCAAACGTAAAATTGGCCAAAGGGCGGGGAGAGGGGCTCTTGTGAATTTGAAGAATTTTCTCCGGGGTTATGGCTGTCAGGCGAATGTGCGGATTCTGCAGAATATTGGGGGTATCGTCAAAGGTAAAGGGGGCTTGGAAGGTATGTCCATAAAGGCCCAGACCAAGCAGCACCAGCAGCAAAAAAGCGAGAATCGTTTTGTAGGCGGGGTGGCTTGTTTTCACGTCTGTCCTCTGTGGGCCTGATTCGGCGATTCTCCTTCAATCGAGCAGGAGTTGTCTTATTTATTCGTATTACCGCTGATAAGATGTTTATAATAGGATGTTGACCGGATGTTTTCAAGGTCCGGGTCGTTTGGTAACGCCGCCCAGTCGTTATATCCTTTTTGTATGGCTTTTTGCAGTGTTTCCAAGGCCTTTTCAATTTCATGCTGTCTGGCATATAAACAGGCCAGATTGTAATACAGCGTCGGTTGATCCGGTACCAGCTGGATCAGCTTTTGAAATGTTATTAGGGCTTGCTTGTCCATATGATGTGCGGCATAAAGATTTCCCAGTTTCAGCAGGCAATTTCCCCAGGCCGGTTTGAGACGCAGGGTTTCTTCGTATTGCCCCCGCGCTTTATCGATCAGGCCGGCGGTTTCATAGGTTTGGGCCAGTTTAAAGGAGATGCCGGCATTGGCCGGTTCTTCCTGCAGCGCCCGGGAAAGCCTGGAGATCGCGGGGCCGTATTGGCGAATTCTTTGCCGGGCTTTTTCGAGATTTTGTTTCGCGTCAACATAGTCGGGGTTGATGGCGACAGCCTGTTGAAAACAGACCAGGGCTTTATTCAGTTTTCCGCTGCGAAAGTAGCTGATTCCGATATTGTTATAGGCTTTTTCGAAGTACGGGTTAATTTCCAGGGTACGCCGGAAGCGGGTCATCGCTTTTTCGGTTTTTCCCTGCATTTGCAAAACAATACCCAGATTGTTGTGGGCCTTGTCGTACAGCGGATTCAGGTCCAGTGCCTTTTCATAGTATGTTGTCGCTTCCCCCATTTTTCCCAGGTCAAACAGCGCCAGGCCCAGATTGTAATAAGCGTCCGGGTAGCGAGGATTGAGCGATAAGGCTTTTTGAAAATAGGGCAGTGCCTCTCGGGCCTGTCCGTTATCCCGCAGAACAATGGCAAGGTTGTTATAGGCCTTTTCATAGCCGGGATCCAGATCAATGGTTTTCCGAAATTGTTTTAAGGCTTTGGCGGTGTTGTTGGCAGCCTTGTGGGCCAGTCCCAGATTATTGGCGGCGGGGGCGGAAAACGGGGCTTTGTGGGCGGTATCCCGCCACAAGGAGATGCTGGTGGTCCAGACATGGTTTCGGCTGTAGGCCCAGAATCCGAAAAGACCGATTACGGCGCTTATTATCAGCAAAACGGTTAATTGTTTCCGGCTGCATTTTATCAGGAGATAACTGACGGCAATTATCGGAAACACGGAAGGCAGATAAGTCCGGTGATCAAAGGCAAGCGCCCGCCCGATAAAAGATGATTCTATCGCCAGGGTAAGCAAGTACCAGAGCAGGGCAAAAGAAAAAATTTTATGGCGGCGGGCGGTTAACAGCGCAACGGCAATAATACCGCTCAGGGTTATCAGAGAAAGAGCAGTGATTGGCGGCTCTGTCAAAGAAAGCGACGGCGATATATCATAGATCAGTTGCAGTCGGTTTGGATGGGGGAAAGCCAGGAGGGACAGGTAATAAAGAATGATCACAGGCTCTGTAAGCAGTCGCTGGACGAGGGTAAAGTTTTGATTTTCATAGTCGGACAGAATTTTTTCTACGGGATGAAAACCGAGATACAACATGGAGAGAACAAAAAAGACGGCCAGGGCCAGAAGGATACTTTTTGGGAATTGCTTTTTCTTCCAGGCAAGTTTGGGGGACGAAAGGAAGAACCATTCATAAAGAACAATTACCAGGGGTAAAATGGCGGCATTGGGTTTGGCGCCCAGGGCCAGCAGACCGAAGAGTCCGCAGCTTCCCATGAGAAGGCTTTTTTTCAAGACCCTTCGATTGGCGGCAGGCGGGAGTCGACGAGCCCGTATATAACCAAGAAGGGCCAACAGAAAAAACAGGGCGGCCAGAGAATTCATGCGCTGGACAATATAGGTGACGGACTGAATGTGAAGCGGATGTACCAGCCAGAGCAGCGCGGCGATAAAGGGAACCAGAAAAGATTTTTGATCATACAGCTGTAAGGTTTGGCGGGCAAGCTGAAAAACAAGAAAAGCGACGAGGATGTGGATCAGGATGTTGACGAGATGGTATCCGGCCGGCCGGTATTGATTCACGAAGTAGTTGGCCGCAAAGGTTGCCATGGCTGTCGGCCGGGATGCCGAAGGGCCCCGCAGAATGAGGAGCAGGGAATCAGAAGTCAGGGTGGTGATACGAATGAAGGGGTTTTTGACGATGTTCGGGAAATCGTCGAAAACAAAGGGGCCAGACAGGGTCTTGGCGTAAATGAGCCAGCCGATAATCAAAAAAAAAGTGAAGACGGTCAGGCCCGGCAGGAAGCGGCGCCTATGTGGAAAACCAGTCATAGTTTTCTTGGTTCCGGTAACAACCCTTTATATGAAAAATTTGTACAATTAAGAACAAATACACGATAGATGGTGTCTTCTCAAACGGCAAGAAATTTATAACGCAGATGCTGTTCACCGGCTTTCCCCATGATGTTAAAACGTCTGTTTTACTTTCTGTCTTCCAGCAACCTTGACGCCGGCGTTTTTTGCTGTTGCCGTCTGATGTTTGCCAAATATTTTTCAATGGTTTTCAGGGTCGGCGATGGCTGATGGGGCGGGATTCTGTATATTCGAAGTGCTTCCTGGAGGCAGGTCTGCGCCCGTTCATAGTTTTTTATTTTATAATAGGCGATGCCGAGGTTGCCGCAAGTATGACCAATGCTGCGATTGTTTACGCCCCAGAGGGTTTTTTTGATTTGCAGGGCCTGTCGATAATAGAAAATCGCTGCAGTATAATTTTTTTTTTTATAGTAAGCACCCCCTAAATTGTTATAGATGGCGGCCGTATTAATATAATTTTTACCGGTATGTAAACGTTGGACATGCAGTGCCCGCTGGAGATGTTTAATGGCATTATTATAATCGTTTTGCTGAAAGCACAGAAAACTGATGTTGTTGTATAGGTTTGCCAGGATATGGTGGTTGGCCCCATACGTCTTCCGGTAAATTGACAGGGATTTTTGGAGAAATGCTTCCGCCAGCCGGTATTGTCCGGTTTGATTACAGGCAACCCCCAGGTTACAGTATATTTCGGCCACCGCCGGATGTTCGGGAGGCAAGATTTTTTTTTGAAGGCTCAGCGCTTTCTGAAAGGCCGAGATGGCTCGGTGATAATTTCCGCTAGCGCTGTAAGCCATACCTAAACCGCTGTATGGACGCCATTTTTGCGGAGATTTATGGGTGCAATCCTTCCAGAGGCGAATGTCGGTTTGCCAGATCTGGTTGCGCTGAAATGTCCCGATGCAGAAGATACCGATAAGTAGTGAGAAAAGGATGAGCATCAGCGCCCGGCGGCGGAGGTGGTGTTGCAGCCACCAGGTCATGGTAATTATTGGAAAAATCGAAGGCAGGTAGGTACGATGTTCGAAAATGATTGCCCGCCCGATAACAGAAGATTCGATTATCAGGGTGGTCAGGTACCAGACAATGGCAAACGCGATCAGCCGGTGACGTTTTGCCGAAAGGGCCGCCGCCATTATTAAAAGGCCAAGAACCACCGGCCCGAGGAAAGTTGCCGGTGGGGACAGGAATCTCTGTGAGAGGGGGAAGCCGTAGTCCAGATTCAGGCGGCCGGGATAGGGAAAGAACAGCAAAGACAGATAGTAGATGACCACCAGTGGTTCGGTCAACAGTCGTTGGCCCATGGAAAAGGTCTGCGCCTCATAGGTTTTCCGGATTGCCTCCAGCGGGCTGGTGCCGAGATACGCAAAGGCGAAAGCGCTGAAAATAACGATGGCCAAAACCGGCCAGGTGGGGTTTTTTCTTATCCATTTGCCGCTGAGGTCTTGCAGAAAAAACCATTCATAAAAAAATATGATTATCGGCAGTATAGCTGCCGTGGGCTTGGATGCCAGACCAAGTATGCCGGCCAGTATGACAGTCGTAAACAAAAAAGAGGTTCTGATTCGGCCAGCGGTACTGTCGGCCGTCGTGGTTCGGGCCTTTATATAGCAGAGCAGCGACAGCAGAATAAACATGGTTGCCAGTGAATTCATGCGCTGAATGATATAGGTCACCGACTGGGTGTGAAGAGGGTGCACCAGCCAGAGGAAAGCAGCCAGAAACGGCACCGGGGAGGTACGGTTGTTCTCACATATCCACAGGGTTTGCCGGGTGATTGCAAAAACCAGTAGGGCTGCAATAATATGAATCAGAATATTGACGATATGGTAGCCGGTGGGCCGGTATTGATGAAAATAGAAGTTTAAAGCGAGCGTCAACATGGCCAATGGCCGGGAGGCGGAAGGTCCGTTTTGAATCTGTGCCATCTGTTCCGGCGAGATTGCCCTTATTGTTATGTGCGGATTTTCGATGATGTTCCGTATGTCGTCCAGGACAAAAGGGCCCTCCAGTACGTTACTGTATATCAGGAAGCAAACGGTTGCCAGCAGGAGGAATACCCCTGGTAATCGGCATAAAGGCTGAAATCGGGAGGTACTATTGTTTTGCCGCGGTGTTTTGTTTTTGCATAACATAATCAATTTTCTGCAGGATCTGCCGGGTCAGCCCATTCTCTTGGCCCAGTGTATGACGGTATATATTCAGGGCCTTTTCAAGATTATTAATGGCTTGCGGGTATTTTTTTTGTTTGTAATACGGCCGGGCAAGGTTGTTGTAAATACGGGCCAGATCGGTGTGTCCGGGCCCCATGGCGGCGGTATTGATGTCAACAGCCCGCTGAAAAAGATCGATGGCCCGGTCATACTGTTGCATATTCGTGTAGACTACTCCCAGATTATTGTAGCTTTCGGCGGTTTTGGGATGAGCGGGCCCCAGAAATTTTTTTCTGATTGCCAGGGCCTTGCGGTGATTGCGGAGAGCCCTGGCATACTCCTGATGATTATTGTACGATACGCCGAGATTATTATAATGCCCGGCAAGCTTCAGACGGTCAACGGCTCCCGCGGGTGGTCCCGGTCGCCGGGCGTTTTGATAACAGCCCAGTGCCTGTTCGCTTCGTCCCATTCTTTCATAGGTCAACCCTAAATTCAGATAAATTTTTGCCAGTTGCGGATGGTTCGGGCCCGAAGATTTGCGATAGATGTTCAGGGCTTTTCGAAACAGGGAGATTGCCTGTTTATATTCGCCCCGGCTGCTGTAAACGATAGCCATGTTTTGAAAGCTTTGTGCAATCTGCGAATGGCCGGGCGGCAATGTTTTCCGCCGGATGCCAAGGGCTTTCTTATGGTATCGCATGGCTTGCGTCAGATTGCCCTTTTTTCTGTGGGTCAGGCCAAGATTGTTATAGACTTCGGCGGTTTGTTGATGATTTGTTCCCAAAGACGCACGGTAGATGGCCAGGGATTTTTGAAGCAGCCGAATGGCCTCTTGCTGGTCCCCCCGGTTACTGTAAGCAACCCCCAGGTTATTGTAACTCTCGGCGGTTTCCGGGTGATGGGGGCCAAACCGTTTTTTTCGGAGAGCCAGGGCGTGGCGGCAATACTGCAAAGACTGGTCACTATGTCCCTGCATTTCCAGGGCCATGCCAAGATTATCGTAAATGGCCGCGATTTCGGGATAAACGGTCTCTTGTCCCTGCGACAGCAATGACAGTGCTTCCTGGTGACAGATAATGGCTTTTTCATATCTGCCAAGATCCATATACGCAGTCGCCAGGCCGCTCCGGGGGGCGGCTTTTTCGGGCGCCTTATTTACGGCATCCTGCCAGAAGGAAAGAGCCGTCCGCCAGGTTTGATTGCGTTCGTAACTGCCGTAGCAGCAAAGGATGATAACCAGCAAAGCGATTCTGACGGCCATTCCCTCGGGCCGGATATGGCGCATCCATATTTGCATAGCGGCCATGATTATGAACACAGAGGGAAGATACGTCCGGTGTTCAAAAATGATAGCGCGTCCGATAAAAGACGATTCGATGGCCAGGTTGATAAGAAACCAGAGAAGGGCAAAGGCCGGAAGTCGATGTCGCCGGGCGGCCAGAAAGGCGGTGGCAGTTAACAGAAAGAGCGTTACCAGAGCCAGTGAGGTATTGGCGGGAGTCGCCAGGGAAGATGACAGCGGAAAATCATAGCACAGGGTAAGCCGTTCCGGTTGGGGAAACAGGAGCAGGGAAAGATAATAAAGAATCACCCGGGGCTCGGTGAGCAATCGCTGTAGCAGGGTAAAGGGCTGGGTTTGATAGTCGGCAAGAACAGTGTTTACGGGGCGGAGGCCGAGGTATATCAGGGCGATGAAGAGAAAAAGGACAATAACCGCGATCAGCCATGAGGTATTTTTTTTGAACCAGGCGGGGCTGACATTCTGGAAGAAAAACCACTCATAAAAAAAAAGCAGTAGGGGTAAAGTGGCGGCGTTCGGTTTGGATAACAGGGCCAGCAGGCCGGAGACAGCCAGAATCGTAAACCAAAGGAAGGCGGACAGCGGTCGCCTGGGATCGGCGCGCAGCATCAGGCGGCCCTTAATGTAAGCAATTATTCCCAGCAGGGAAAAGAGAGCGGCCAGCGAATTCATACGTTGGATAATGTAGGTAACGGATTGGGTATGGAGGGGGTGGACGAGCCAGAGGGTTGCGGCCAGAAAAACGGGCAGGGTTGCTTCGATCTGGCACAGGCGCAGGGTGTGACGCGTCAGCAGAAACACCAGCCAGGCGGTGATAATATGAATCAAAAGATTGAACAAATGGTAGCCCGGAAGGTCATAGCGGTGAAAGAAAAAGTTCAGGGCGATGGTAAACATGGCCACAGGTCTGGAGGCCGAAGGGCCGTTTGTTATATTTTGAATATCTGCAAGCCTAAAGGATTGCATCATAATATGGGGGTTCTCAACGATATTGGTATGGTCATCAAAGATGAAGGGTACCGCAAAAGTGCGGCTGTAAATGGTAAAACCGATGATTGCCAGTATCATCAGGGCCAGAAAGTTTCGGATCATATCTCTGGGAGAACTGTCATTCATAAGTGTTGGCTTCCGTTTAGGGGCAAAAAGAACACGTCCCTGTACCGTTTGTTTTTTATGCCGGGTGATGTTTGTCCCGTTCTCCGTTTTTAATTTTTGGCCTTTGTTAATGATAGCGAATTGCGGGGTTCCGGTCACCGGTTTTTTTGATTGGCGATTTTCGGCTTATTATTATTGCGCATACCGGCCGGGTACGCTTTTTTTGAATGATTACGGGGTATAATTGGAGATCAGTTTTTGGGGAGGGGTTTGCTGTATCATATTCAGTAGATTCTGATGTACCGCAAGCGTTTGCGGATGGTTGCGGCCGTAGTATTTTCTATAAATGAGCAGTGCTTTTTTCAAATGATTAAAGGCGGATTGATACCGATTCATTTTATAATAAACGGTCCCGAGGTTGTTGTAAATCGCCGCCGTGTTTGCCGATTCCGCCCCGGTTTGGTCACGGATGATGGCCAGGGCCCGGTTATAGTATTGAATGGCTTGGTCGTAAATACCGTGGTTTTTGCAAGCAACCGCAAGGTTGTTGTAACATTCGGCTGTTTTCAGATGTTGTGGTCCCAAGGTTTTTTTGCGTATCAAGAGCGCTTTTTTGTGGCAGGAGATGGCTTTGGCAGAATTGCCCACATGACGACAGACACAACCGAGGTTGGTGTAACTGGCGGCTGTGTCCGGATGGGTGGCGCCTCCCGGCAGACGGAGGCGTATGTTCAGGGCGATTTGATGGTGTTGGATGGCCTGGAAATATTTTCCCTGCCGGAGATAGGCCAATCCCAGATTATTATGCGGTCCTGCTTTATGCGGGGATTTGCTCACGCAATCCCGCCAGAGGGAAAGATTCGTCCGCCAGACCATATTGCGCCGGAATGTCCACAATCCGGCGACGGTAACGATCAGGCACAGCAGGCCGATGGTCACCGACCGGGGTTTGGGGGTCTCCAGCAGGAACAGGGTGGCCGCCATAACGGGGAAGATCGAAGGTAAATAGGTGCGGTGTTCATAAATGAGGGCCAGGCCCATCAAGGCGGATTCGATGGCAAGATTGATAAGAAACCACAGAATGGCAAAAGAGCTTATACGGTGTTTGGGGGTCGCAATTATGACGGCCGCAACCAGGAGCGACAGGGCCCCCAGAGAAATTGCGGTCGTACCGGGCTGCATGAGTGATATCGATTGGGGAAAGTCATAATCCAGATTGAGACGGGCTGGATGGGGATAAATTAAAAGCGAAATATAATAGATCATTACTGGCAGTTCCGATAATATTCGCTGGGTCGGGAGAAAATGTTGGGACTGATAAAGCGCCAGCGATTGTTCCAGCGAGATCAGCCAGAGGTAGGTGGCGGCGATTGTGATAAACAGAAGTACGGACAGGATAACCCATCGACTTCGCCGTTTAATCCAGTCCAATTCCAAGTTGTGGAAAAAATACCATTCATAGAAAAAAATGGTTAAGGGCAGCGTTCCGGCTATGGGCTTGCACAACAGGGCCATCAGACCGGAAACAGCGCTGGTCAGAAAGCAGAGATAGGTGGTGCCGAACCATTTTTTTTGTTCACACAACCGTATTCGCCCTTTGATAAAACAAAACAGTGCCAGCAAGTAGAACATGGTAGCCAGTGATGTCATGCGTTGGACAATGTAAGTGACGGACTGAATATGAAGTGGATGAGCCAACCACAAAAGAGATGTAAAAAGAGGGGCCAGGGGCGACGCAATACGACAAAGGCGCAGAGTGTGGGCTGTAATCAGAAAGATCAGAAAGGTAGTAATCAGGTGGATGGTTATATTGACCAAATGGTAACCGGCGGTTTGATAGCGGTGGAAAAAATAATTCAGGGCAAAAGTGAACATTGCCAGCGGACGGGAAGCGGAAGCACCGGGACCTTCGACAATATGCCGGATGGCCGCGGGAGTGATGTTTGTTATCCGAATGTGTTGATTTTTTATGATGTTGGGAATATCGTCATAAATAAAGGACGAATGGAGGGTGTTGGCATAGATCAGTCCGCCGAGAACAAAAAACAGCAGAAAAGCCGGGACCGGTCGTTGAATGAGGTGCAAGGCGATATGTCGGCTGGTTGCCATCCAACCCCCCTTTTGTGTGGTTGGCAATCATAAACGCATTTCGGGAAAGCCGATTGCAGTTGTATTTCTCAGCGGATTTGTGTGAAGAAGGCTCCCCGAATTCTTCCTCCATGTATTTATATATCAGAAATACTTGATAAATGGCAAGTGATATTTTTTGTCGAAGCGAAAAAACGGACAGAAAAGATATTGAATTCCTGTGGACATCCCATCCAACATCCTTTATTCTTTCCATGTTCGATTTTTGATTTTGGCGTTGAAGGCCTTTTCCCCGATAGTATGAGCTGTATTTGTCCCGCCCTTTCAAGACGGGAAATAATGTTTTCAATAAGCTGGCAGGTATAATTTATTAAGGAGAGATAATGAAGAAAATCGGCATCATCGGAGGATCCGGCCTGGATGACCCGGATATACTGGGCAAGACGCAGGAAGTGACCGTCATTACACCCTATGGAGAACCCTCCGCGCCTTTGACATGCGCTACCATCGACGGGGTGGAAGTCCTGCTGCTTGGGCGGCACGGTCGCAATCATCAGTTTTCGCCCAGTGAAGTGAACTATCGGGCCAATATTGCCGCTCTGAAAGAACAGGGGGCCACTCATATTCTGGCCACTACGGCCTGCGGCAGCCTGCGGGAAGAGATTCGCCGGGGAGATTTTGTGATTCTGGATCAGTTTATTGATTTTTCCAGAAAGCGCCAAAACACCTTTTATAATTCTTTTGCCGATTGTGGGTTAAGTGCCCATACTCCCATGGCCGATCCTTTTGACGCAGATATGCGCCGGTTTCTGTTGGATTGCGGGCAGGAATTGGGGCTGCGTGTACATGACGGCGGAACGGTCGTAACCATTGAGGGACCGCGGTTTTCCACCCGGGCGGAGTCGAAAATGTTTCGGTCCTGGGGCGCTGATGTAATCAATATGACGATTGCCACGGAAGTCATGCTGGCCAACGAGGCTGAGATTCCCTATGCTGCGGTGGCCATGTCGACCGATTATGACTGCTGGAAAGAAGATGAACCTCCGGCATCCTGGGAAGAGATTATGGCGGTGTTTACCGAAAATGCCGAACATGTGAAAACGCTTTTACTGACAACCATCGCAAAATTCAAATAACCATTCAAAGGACGCTGACCCAGATTGCATGTGGGTATGAAAAAGAAAGGGGATCGTTATGGACTTGAAACAGGCGATACGCACAGTACCCGACTGGCCGGTGAAAGGCGTTATGTTCCGGGATATTACTACCCTGCTGCAGGATCCGGCCGCCTTCCGGGCTACGGTTGACCGTTTGTATGAACGCTATCGTTCCATGCCCATCACCAAGATCGTGGGGATCGACGCCCGGGGACTGATTTTCGGAGCGCCTCTGGCCTATAAGCTGGGGGTGGGCTTTGTGCCGGTGCGTAAGAAAGGCAAGCTTCCCTTTACCACCATTTGCCACGGATATGATCTGGAATACGGCAAGGATATGGTGGAAATCCATGAAGATGCCGTGGAAAAAGGCGATCGGGTGCTGATTGTGGACGACCTTATTGCTACTGGGGGAACCATCGAAGCGACCATAAAGCTGGTGGAAATGCTGGGGGGAGAAGTGGTGGAGTGTGCCTTTGTGGTGGAGCTGCCGGATTTGAAAGGGCGGGAAAAAATCAAGGGGTATAATATTTTTGCCTTAGTGGAATTTGAGGGAGACTGACCGGCATACGTTCCCTTTATTTCCTTTCTGCGGACAAGGAACCGTATTCTTCATGGAAGATTATACCGTACAAGAACTTTCGCTGGACGACCTGTTTTGTTTTGC
Source organism: uncultured Desulfobacterales bacterium (assembly GCA_964632805.1). GTDB lineage: Bacteria > Desulfobacterota > Desulfobacteria > Desulfobacterales > Desulfosudaceae > CAZWCS01. The sequence goes on along the minus strand of CAZWCS010000040.1, from coordinate 13,025 downwards.
CTGTCATGCGCAGGTTCCCTGTTTTAACGAATGTTGTGGAGAGCTGGATCAGATTTTAACGCCGTATGATGTGCTGCGGTTGAAAAATGCCCTGGGCCTTTCTTCTTCGGAATTTCTGGCCCGTTACACCCGGCGGCATACGGGGGACGGCACCGGCCTGATCGTGGTAGGGCTGGTCGAAAGCATCGGGGCCGGCGGGAAATGCCCTTTTGTTTCCCCGGAAGGGTGTCGGGTGTATGACCATCGACCCGGTTCCTGCCGGGCTTATCCTCTGGCCCGTTCGGTAAGCCGGCACCGGCGGACCGGTCGTCTGACCGAGCGGTATCTGCTGTTCAAGGAACCCCACTGCCGGGGGTTTGAAGAGGCGAGGAAACAGACTGTGCGGCAGTGGGTGGAACAGCAGGGTCTGTCGCCCTATAATGCCGCCAATGACCTGATGATGGAGTTAATTGCCGCCAAAAACCGGCATTCTCCGGCAAAGCCCTTGAGCCTGGCGGACGGGCATGTTTTTTATACCGGATGTTATGATCTGGATCGCTTTCGCGGGGAAATATTTGAAAAAGCGGACTGGCCGGACAACTGGTTTGACGCCCAAACCCTGGCGACAGCCCGGAGAGACGAAACTGTTCTGTTGGCTGTGGCCCTGGACTGGGTACGGCGGGTGCTGTTTCCGGCGGCGTAAGGCGTTTTTTTGACACGGATTTCACGGATGACACGGTTGGAGAACCAGGCGCTGGAAAAATCACCAAATCTGAAAATCCTAAAATCATCAAATAATATCATGGAATTAGAGGGAAAAGTCGCGCTGGTGCTGGGGGCGGTCAAGGGGATCGGCCGGGAGATCGGCCTGGATCTGGCCGGGCAGGGGGTACGGCTGGGCCTGACCCATTTTGACTGGCCGGAACGTTTGCCGGAGATGAAGGCCGCCTTTACCGCCAGCGGAGCGGAACATCTCATTATCCAGGTGGATCTGACCGACACCGGGGCGGTGCCGAAAATGGTGGAGCAGGTCGTGCGGCGTTTCGGTCGGCTGGATATTCTGATTAACAATATCGAGCGGGGTGGTTGGCCGGTGGTCCACGGCGAATATACCCGCCGGCAATGGGATTTGGAGATGGCTACTACGCTCCGGGCCAAACGCTGGGTGTTTGAGGCGGCTCTGCCCCACCTGAAAGCTTCCGGGGAAGGGGCGGTGATCAATTTTTCTTCCATCGCAGGTGTTGTCGGCCGCTCCGGGCCGGCCGGGTGTGTTTTTAACGAAGCCTATGCCGCGGCCAACCGGGGAGTTTCCCTGCTGACCGAAACCTGGGCGCGGATGGGTGCCCCCGGTGTCCGGGTGAATGAGATTATGCTGGGTTTTGTGGAAACCCGGCACGCCGAACACACCCGGGGGTGGGGACTGCTGACCGCGGAGCAGCAACAGGCCATCAAAGACCATACGCTTTTGGGCCGGACGGGCAAGATCAAAGACGTACTTCGGGCGGTACGTTTTATTTTGCAGGAGGCGCCTTTTATGACAGGCAGTGTACTCCGGTTGGACGGAGGGTATGTTCTGGGCGGCGAAACTGTGGACTTGCTGCCGGAAGGCGTGGAATAAAATCCTGATATACTGTTTTTACTTGTCTGTTTTTTTGTATATGGCCGGCTGGACATAAGAAAAGTAGGGGTTGTCCCGGGGCAGGGTCTCTGAGTGGCCAATAAACAGATATCCTCCCGGTTTGGTATAGTCGTAGAATCGTTTTACCAGAATTTCCCGGGTTCTTTGATCAAAGTAAATCATGACATTCCGGCAGGAGATAATATGAAAGGTACCCGAAATGGGATAGCTGGAACTGATAAAGTTCATCCGTTCAAAATGGACCTGCCGGCGCAGGCGATCGCAAACCTGCCAGGAACCGTCCGGCAGCCGGGCAAAATACTTCTGCTTCAACCAGGGCGGAACCAGTTTTAAGCGGTCTTCCGGGTAGATGCCGGTTTCGGCGCTCTCCAGGGCATCCAGGGAGATATCTGTGGCCAGCAGTTCATTCCCCATTTTTTCATGGGAACTGCCAAAAAATTCCATCAGAGCGATGGCGAAGGAATACGGCTCGTCCCCAAAGCTGCAACCCGCACACCACATCCGAAACGGCCGGATGAGGGCCTGTTGTTGAAATTCCGGTAGAATTTTGTGGGAAAAAAAATCAAAGTGACCGGCCTCGCGGAAGAAAAAGGTGTGGTTGGTGGAGATGCGATTGCTTAATTCCGCCAGCGCTTTGCCGGTGAGGTCTTTTTTCAGGTAGTCGATATATTGCCGGAATGACTTCATTCCCAGAGATTTAATCACTTTTTGCAGCCGCCCTTCCACCAGGGCGCGCTTTTTTTCCGTCAGATTAATTCCAAAGTGGTTATATACCAGCGTCCGTATTTCTTCGAATTCAGTGCCGGTAATGCTGATGGTGTCGAACATTTTTCGGGGGTGCAGGTCTTTCAGCGGATTTTTCGGAAGCGGGGAAAAGGCGGCGGTCCGTTTTTTGTTGATTGTTTCCAGATCCGTCATTTTTCCCTCAATCCCTGTTGTTTATTGGTCAACGCGAATAATTTCAAGGACAAGGCACCCCTTTTCGTTCCGGAAGGGGCGCCTTGCTTATTCTGTATTTCCGGTCTGCAACGGGTGCTTTCCGGCCGGAAGACAAGTTACAGCGAATACCCTGGGAGCTGAACACGCTCCCGGATGTTGCTAATAATCATAGGCGTCTTCCTGTTCGGCGATGTTGGGAACATGCAGGAAACGGGGCTGCTCCATGGCCTGACCATCGTCAACAGTACAGGAAATCGGCTTTTCAGTCCGTTTTAAGACCAGATCGAGTTTATCCCAGTTGAAGCGGTCTTTTTCACAGGTACTGTTGGTATTATAGAAAAAGGGCAGCATATTCCATTCATGGGTCAGGTTGCCCATTTTGTTGTCGAATTCGGTCATGGTCAGATGATGGGTAAAGGCGGTTTTCTGGGGGGTGTCCGTCCATTCCAGGTGAATGTCGGCATTTTCAGTGGTGTATTTGTCATAGGCGGTGCAAAGGCACATGGCACCTTCCCGCCCGGCCAGAATATAGGTGGAATAATCCGGTTCCAGTTCTTTTTCTTTCTCCGACATTTTTCCATCAATTTTTACCGCTTCCCGGTCTTTGGTGATAAAATATCCCTGCCCGAATTCTTTGCAGGTGGGGGTGATACCCTGGCCGAAGGAGAGGGAAACATGTTTTACCACCAGTTTGGGGTTGAAGGGGACGTAAAAGGCGACGTTGCCCATGGCGGCGACGGGGGTGACAATCATATCTTCGTATACGATGGGGGCGGCAATCCCGAATGGTGTCCACAGGGTCCAGCTGGCCCGGTTGTAGACAATGACTTTTCCGTCAAACCAGGCCCGCCAGCGGATGTCCATATCGTCGATGGTTTCCGTTTTACTCCCTAAGGGACGGAATTTTGTGTTATTGACAAAGGAGAAGGGCGTAAAAATATCCACCGGCAGTCCGCCGCCGGCCGGGGAGGCAAAAAGGCTGGTCACTTCAATGGTGGGTATGGTCTTTCCCCTTTCTACCCGGGGGAGACAGACCCCCGAGGCAAACAGGGAGTAGATCCGGGTGGTTTCGGCGTTGAGGCCGGAGTAATCCAGCGGGGATTCCGGTGGAACCGTGCCGTCAAATACGGCCAGGTAGGCCCAGGCAGCCTCATCGTCATCTTCATAAGAAATTTTCAGTTCACTGATCACGGCGGCGTTGGGAAACTGTTTTTTAATGTAATCGGGGCCGACTTTATGACCGGTGTCCACGGCCATAAATACAATTTTGTCCGTATTGTTAAAAATGCCGTCCGCGTCTTCGGGATTGGCTTCCGGGCCTTCCGGCAGGGCCAGGCGCCCCTTGGCCGAGGTTTCCAGAATATCAAAAGGGATAATATGCAGTTTCCCTTTTTTAAAGATGAGGACCCGGATTTTTTCCGTGGCAGCGTTCTGCAAAGCGGATAACCGGTCGGCATCGATGCCAACGTAGTCGATAAACCGTTCCAGGGTTTTTTTCTGTTTTACACAGGGGGCTACCGGGATATCTCCGGCCGCAACCTGCTGATCATAGCAGAACAGATCATAGAGATCCTTGATTTCCGAGCCGTATTCATTCTGAAACAGAACCGCCTGTTCCATAATAAAATTTTCCCAGGTGCGTTCGTCCGCATGGACCTTGTCCCAGTATGTCCGGGGCATTCTCTCCAGCCCTTTGGGCGGTATGGTGGTCATGGGAAAAAGTGCTTCCGGCCAGGCCGCCTCACAATTGGCTACTTTCTCCCATACATCTGCCGGGATTTGATTGATTTTGTCCATTTGCGCTTTGGTTATGCCAAAACAACACACTGCCCCGGCCAATACAAGCAGAATACACATTACGCCTGATTTTCTGTACATTACGGCCCCCTTTGATTCTCATTGGTGCCCCTCCATCAATTCAACATTCTGGATGGGCCATGTCGCTAATCAGCCGCGCGGCTTTTTGCGTCGGCTGAATTAGCCTTGTTGTTCGCCTACTTATTTCTAATGATCAAGTTTTTTTGACTTTAGGTATTCAAGCAATTTACTATTCCGAGTCAGCTTTTCAGCCAGTTCAATAGAAATGTGTTTTAGGCATTGTTGGAAAGCATCCTCGATTGCCTTACTTCCCCCTTCGCAAAATCCACCGGCACCACTTGTCCTTCGGGAAGAGTAGCCTACTACAAACTGATCTATTCGCTCTAATTTAGGGTCCAAAAGAACTACTCTAAGACTTAGTTCAGCGGACGCGTCGGCCGTTCCTGAAAAGAATGAAGAATGGAATGACAGATTACAGTTGCAGTCCAAAAGACCTACAGAAACAATTACATCATATATATCCGGTGTTTCTTGTAGTGTATTTACAGGAAATGCTTTTTCAAAAGAAGCCTCAACTACTTTTGCAACAGTACCGCTGACCGATTTGCCAACCTCTAATTTATAGTTCCATGCACTGCATTGATAGCTGCTGGGATGTACTTGGTATGAATGCTCCAGCAACTCAGGATATATATAGACAGCAGCAGAAGCCGAAACACGGTCATTTGCCATTTCATATGCTACAGGAGAAACAGAAGGGCTAATTACCGCACTATGTGTGCAGCCAGATAGGAGGTATAAGGAAGAAAACAATAGTATCAGTTTAGAAATAGTAAAATTTTTCATAACAATCTTTCCTCGTTATTTTATGGTACGCACAACTAACAGTTCGCTGATCGTGCAACAGTAATGTTATTGCATGTTCGATTTCCCCCAACTGAAACCGGTTCCGTTTCCTCCGGATGTCAATTATAGGGGCATACAAATTAACATTATTTACAAATTAAAACATGGTTTAATCAAATTACGGCCCGGATGTCAAGAAATTAAACACAATTTAAAAAGGGGATGAAAACGCTGTGACCGGGTTTATATCGCCTTTACTTGACAGCGTCCGTATTGTCGGCCGCCAGGCCGTCCATATATCTTTTTTCGCCATACCAGTTCACCTGCCGGCAGATGCCCCGTATCAGACGTACTTCTTTGGCCGTCAGGCCGACTCTGGCAAAAAATCTTCGAAAATTGTTCATCCAGTAGTCGGGATTGTCCCGGTTAATAAAATCGATGGCCAGCAGCATTTTCTGTAAATGGGCATACATCCCCTCCAGTTCATAACTATCGGCAAAGCGCGGGGAGAAAGCGTTCTCCTCACGATCTTCCACTGCCAGCAACAGTTCATAACAGACAATCATTACCGCCTGGGCCAGGTTCAGGGAGGAAAAGCCGGCCGTGGGGATGTTGATCAGGCGGTGGCAGAATTTGAGGTCTTCATTTTCCAGTCCCCGGTCCTCGGGGCCGAACAGCAGGGCGACCCGGTTGTCCGGGAGCAGGGAGACGATTTTGCGCGCCAGGGCTCGGGGATTCTGGACCATCTGTCGTTGTTTGCCCATGCGGGCGGTGGTGCCGGCCACGTAGGTGAAGGGCGCCAGGGCGGCCTCCAGGGTGGCATGGGTTTCCATGGCCTCCACCACCGGCCGGGCGGCATGCGTCGCCATCCGCTGAATATCGGGAAGATGGTACTGGCGCGGCGCTATCACCAATAGCCGCTGCAATCCCATGTTGTGCATGGCCCGGCAGCAGGCCCCGATGTTCTGAGAAAAGCGTGGTCTTACCAAAACGATGACCACATTTTGAAGAGGTTGTTTTCCGGACATTATCCGACGATTTCCAGCGAATTAAAAAAATATCCGATTTCAAAGGCCGCCGACTCCGGCGAATCGGAACCGTGAACCACATTTTTTTCGATATCCGTGGCAAATTCCCGCCGAATCGTTCCTTCCGCGGCTTCTTTGTAGTTGGTGGCCCCCATAAGCGTGCGGTATCGGTTGATGACATCCTTGCCGGACAGGACCATGACGACCGCCGGTCCGGAGGCCATAAAGTTCGTTAAACTTTCGAAGAAGGGGCGTTCCTTATGGACGGCATAAAAGCCCTCGGCCTGGGACCTGGTCAAGTGGACCATTTTCATGGCGGAAATGGTAATGTTTTCCTGTTCCAGGCGGCGGACTACTTCACCGATAAGATTCTTCTCCACGGCATCGGGTTTAATGATCGATAATGTTTTTTCCATTTTCATCTCCTTAAACAGTGGGCTTGGGGTTATCTCGTGTCTTTTTGGTCGGTTTGCGAGGCAATGGCAAGCCAATAAAAAATTTTTTACCGTTTTACCAGAATCGGCTCAAAGCCCGCCTGTTGTAACCGGTCCATAATCGGGTCCGCCTCTTCCCGGCTGGCAAAGTCGCCGGTCCGGACCCGGTACCATGCCTCCCCGGCGGAAAGGATGGCTTTAACGGCGTAAGCAGGATAGCCTTCCGTTTTGATGGTTTTGACCAGCTTATGTGCGGTTTCCCGGTCTCGCAAGGAAGCGATTTGAATCGTAAACAGCTTCTCCACGGCCTTTTTGTTTCCTCCTTCATGGGGTTGCTCGCTATTGGAGGAAGATGTCACCGGTTCATATTTTTCGGCAGTTTTGGCTGGCAATTCCGGGGAACCGTCCGAGGGCTCGGGTGTTGTCGACGAATCCGGCGGTTTTTCCGCTGTCCGGCTGTCTTTTTGGAGCAGGGCTTCATGAAAATTCAGGGTGGGACCGTTTTTTTCCGTTTGGGCGCGTTGGTTCAGGGCTTTTTCCCGCCCGGCAAGTATTTCTTTTTTAAAATCGTTTCGGGAGTCCACAGCCGGGATGAGACCCCGCCCCACCGCGATCCCCAGAACAAAAAACCAACCGCAGATCAGCAGCAAAACCCCCAGCCAGCCGGCGGTCTCCGACCAGCTTAACTGGATGGATATTTTTTTGGTGGTAGTGTTTTTTTTTTTGTTTTTGGCCATGACGGTTTACATGGATTCCGGAGCCGAGACACCCAGAAGCGTCAGGCCGTTGCGGATAACGGTTTTTATCGCCTGCATCAGAAACATGCGGCCCCGGCTCAGTTCGGCATCTTCGGTGAGCACCCGGTGCCGGTTGTAGTAGGCATGGAAGGCGGTGGCCAGGTCCAGCAGATAAAAGGCAATGCGATCGGGCTCCATCAGCCGGGCGGCGGTCCGGATGACTTCCGGGTAGCGCAACGCAGTCTTGATCAGTTCGATCTCTTCCGGTTCGCCCAGGCGGGCCAGTGCTTCTTCGTCGGCTTCCGCGGTTTCCATGCCGTATTCCTGACGGGCCTTGCGCATCATGCTGGTGATACGGGCATGGACATATTGAACGTAATACACCGGATTGTCATTGTTTTTTTTCTTGGCCAGCGCCAGGTCGAAGTCCAAAGGGCTGTCGTAATGCCGCGAGAGGAAAAGGAACCGGGCGGCATCGGAACCCACTTCTTCGATCACCTCCCGCAGGGTGACGAACTCTCCGGTGCGGGTGGACATGGAAACCGGTTCCCCCTTCCGCAGCAGGTTGACCAGTTGTACCAGGATAACGGTCAGGTCATCGCTGTCTCTGCCCAGGGCCTGGACGGCCGCTTTCAGCCGGGGGATATAGCCGTGGTGATCAGCGCCCCAGATATCAACCACCCGGACAAAGCCCCGGTCGAATTTGTTCTGGTGATAGGCGATGTCGGAGGCGAAATAGGTGGTCTCTCCGTTGCCGCGGACCACCACCCGGTCCTTTTCGTCACCGAAGGCCGCGGATTGAAACCACAGGGCGCTTTCGGATTCATACACCAGCCGGCGCTCCCGCATTTCCTGCAGCACTTTATCCAGGGCGCCGGAGGCCACCAGCGAATGTTCGGAAAACCAGTTGTCAATGGTTATGCCGAAACGGTCCAGGTCTTCATGGATACTCTCCAGAATTGCCTGTGCGGCCAGCACCGCACACAGGGCCACGGCTTCGTTTTCGGGTTTTGCTTTCAGCTCCGGCCCGTGGATTTTGTTGATCCGCCGGGCGATTTCCCGGATATAGTCCCCCTGATAACAGTCCTGGGGAAAATCCACAGAATCGCCGGAAAGTTCCCGCCAACGCAGGAAAACGGATTTTCCCAGGGTGTTGATCTGGTTGCCGGCATCATTTATATAATATTCGGTTTCCACCTGCCAGCCGCAGAAGGCCAGGAGGCGTGCCAGGCTGTCGCCCACGGCGGCGCCCCGGCCGTGTCCCACATGGAGCGGACCGGTGGGGTTGGCGCTGACGAATTCGATCTGGATTTTTCGCCCTTCGCCCAGATTGCAGGCGCCATAGGCAGTGCCTGCCTGGCAGATCGCCGGCAGCTGTACCAGCCAGGCACTGGTATTAAGAAAAAAATTGATAAATCCCGGTCCGGCGATTTCAGTAGTGCGAATGATTTGTTCGGGATCGTTGATGTTGCTCAGCAGCGTTTCTGCGATTTTTCGGGGTGGCATCTTTTGCACCGCTGCCGAGGTCATGGCAATATTGGTGGAAAAATCACCGTGCGCCATGATTCGGGGAACTTCAATCTCGATTTCCGGAAAATCTGCCACCGGTAAGAGGCCTTTTTGACAGGCCTTGTCGGCTGCAGCCGCAATCATCTGTTGGAGGATGGTTTTCATGGTGACATAAGGTTTATATCATAATTATCATCAGTATTATTCGTCAGATTGTTCAAGGCAGGCGGAGTATTCTGCGCCGGGACCGGAATGCCGGGGTGGGGATAGCTGGTATTTTACGAGCCGGTATGCAAGAATCGACCGTTATCGGCTGGGGTTTTATAACTACGAGCCGGCTAGGCATCATCCTCGTCATCGTTATCCAAATCTTCCGCCTCCTCGGAAGGGGAGAGATCCAGATCGTCTTCCAGCAGCTCTTCAATATCGCTTTCTTCATCCAGATCCTCGTCCAGATCCGTCAGCTCCGCCTCTGCTTCCCGGGAACACTCCAGTTCGTCCAGCAACACTTCCACCCATTCGTCACCGCCGGAATCCAGCGATTCTTTTATGGCGGTTGAAATTTTTTCGGCAACGGGGTAAGGCGGGAAAAAATCCGGTTGCCGGATCTGCAGTATCAGCGGTTCAGATCCGGTTTCGCCCTTTTTGCCGGCTTCCACGGCCTTTTTTAACTCGCTGGTTTTGTAAGTTTTTTCGCAGATAACGGAAAATTCATTTTTTTCCAGCTCCGCCATTTCCCGGACAATGGTTTCGGTGTTGCTATTTTTGCCTACCAAATATTTTTGTCTCATACTGGTATCTCCTTAAACTGGTTGTCATCGGGAAATCAAGATTTCCGGATGGCACTGTCGGCCCTTTGTTTTTTTCAATCGTGCAACTCCCGTTTTTTGCCTGAATATTTTCGCTTCAGGATACCGGTCTGCTGAAATCTTGTCACCAACTTAATGCTACCGGCAAAAAAATCAAGATAAAACATCGGGAACGGGTAAAAAAAGTGGACCGTCAGGGCGGTCCCGGAGAAGGCGCGAGGCAATCATTTTCGCCAGAATTCGGGGACAACCAGCAGAATAATGGTATAGATTTCCAGCCGGCCCAGCAGCATACAGACAGTCAGCAGCCATTTCCCCAGCATTGGTATTTGGGAAAAATTGTCCGTCGGTCCCACGGCTCCAAAACCGGGACCAATGTTGCCCAGCGAGGCGGCCACCGCCGCCAGGGCGGTAATGGCATCCACCTCCAGCGCTGCCAGCAGAAAAGAAGCGGCGATAAATATAAGAACATACAGGCATAAAAACCCGAGGACGCCTCTCAGCACATCTTTGGGAACCGTTTTCCCGGCCAGTTTGACATAGGTTACGGCTTTGGGATGGATGCGCGCGAAAAGCTCTTTATAGCAATATTTCAAACATAATATCAGACGGATAATTTTCATGCCGCCACCGGTGGAACCGGCTGAGGCACCAAGGAACATGCAGAAAAAAAGGAGGAGTTGCGAGAGCGCCGGCCAGGTTTCATAATCGGCCGTGGCATAGCCGGTGGTGGTGATAATGGAAACAATCTGGAAACTTCCATACCGGAGGACTTCCCCCACGCTGTCGTAAGTTTTGCCGTAAAGGTCGCTGCTGACCACCAGTATCAGAACCAGAACCGTGATTATAAAGAAACGGCACTCCGGGTCTTTCCAGAAAGCCAGGGTATCGCCTTTCAGCATCTGGTAATGAAGGGAAAAATTAATTCCGGCCATGAGCATGAAAAAAAGAATAACCATGTCAAAATAGGGGCTGTCAAAGCCGGCGATGGACTGGTTGCGGGTGGAAAATCCGCCCGTGGGCATGGTGGTGAAGGTGTGACAGACAGCATCAAAAATGGTCATGCCGCCGAGTTTCAGCAACAGCATTTCTCCCAGCGAGATCAGCAGATAGACCTTCCACAGCGTTTTGGCGGTATCGCTGATTCGCGGTTGAAGTTTATCCGGCACCGGACTGGGAACTTCCGCTTTATAGAGTTGCATGCCGCCCACGCCCAGAAACGGCAGGATGGCCACGGACAGGACGATGATGCCCATGCCGCCCAGCCATTGGATAAAACTCCGCCAGAGCAGATATCCCCGGCCGATATTTTCAATGTCCGTCATTACCGAGGCCCCGGTGGTGGTGAACCCGGATACCGATTCAAAAAAGGCATCGGTAAAATTGTCAAATATTCCACTGAAATAAAACGGAAAGGCGCCGAAAAAGCCGGCTGCAACCCAGCACAGGGCCACCACCGCAATACCTTCCCGGGTGCTGATCAATTCTCCGGGTTTTATCCGGAACAGCAGCACCAGTACTCCGCCGCAACCGAGGGTGACCAGCAGAGAAAATAACAGCGGTTTGGCGCCGGTTTTGCAGGAAAAACTTTCCACCAGAAGCGGCAGCGCCATGCTGGCCCCCAGAAAAAAAATCAGCCAGCCGGTAATGTTCAAGATGTATCGCCAGCGCATATCAGACAAACTCGAGTTTTACGGACAAGAGGTTTTCCACTTTAGAAATGGCATGTTTCTGGGCAAAGATGATGACCCGGTCTTCGGGTTCCACCACGGTATCGCCGGTGGGGATGATAATCTCCTCTCCCCGAATGACACCGATCATCAGGGAACCCTTGGGCAGGGACACTTTCCGGAGGGCTTTGCCCACCAATTCCGAAGTGGACAGGGCGACCGCTTCCAGAATTTCGGCCTGCTCTTCCTTGATGGATATGGCCGACAGCACCTTGCCCTTGCGGATGTGCTGCAGGATGCTGTTGATCGCGGACAATCGGGGGCTGACCACCTGTTCGATGCCGATGGTGGACATCAGCGGAATATAGGTGAATTTGGAAATTTTGGTAATGGTATTGCCCGCGCCCATCCGTTTGACCAGCAGGGAAACCAGAATATTGGTCTGCTCGTCATTGGTCAGGCTGATGACCACATCCATACCGTTGACGTTTTCTTCCGTCAGCAGTTCCTGGTCCGAACCGTCCCCCTGCAGCACTACGGTTTTCTGCATGGTTTCGGCCAGATGGGCGCAACGGGCCGGGTCCAGTTCTATAATTTTGGTTTTGATATCGAGTTTTTCAAACCGTTTGGCCAGACGGTAGCCCAGTCGACCGCCCCCGATAATCAAAGCCCGACGGGCCGGCCGGGCGATTTTTTCAAAAATTCCCAGCGATTCCGAAAGCTTGTGGGTTTCACTGATGAAATAGACGGTGTCGCTGGGCATAAGGCGGTTATTGCCCCGGGGAACGATCATTTTTTCGTTGCGGACAATGGCCGCAATCAGAAAATGACGGTCCCGGGTCTGCATGGCGACTTCCGATAAGGTCTGTCCCACCAGAGGGGAATGGGGCGGCATGCGAATACCCACCAGTTTCAGTCTGCCGTCGGCCAGATCTTCCACCTCCACGGCACCGGGTACACTGGTCAGCCGTTCAATGGTGTTGATCACTTCGATCTCGGGGTTGATAATGGTGTCTATATAGGGCGCTTTTTCCCGGAAAAACGGGTGGTACTCGTCGAACTCCGCATTGCGGATGCGGGCCAGTTTTTTGGTGGACGGAGCAATGAGATTGGTCACCAGGCAGGCCACCAGATTGGCCTCGTCGCTGTCGGTTACCGCCAGCATGATTTCCGCATCCCGGATGCCGGCTTCTTCCAGAACAGCCGGACTGCTGCCGGATCCGACGACGACCTGCACGTCCGTGTGGTCCGTAACCCGTCGCAATGCTTCCTGATCGCGGTCGATGACCACCACGTCCTTGTTTTCCACGGACAGCCGGCTGGCAATGTGGAAGCCGACTTCGCCCGCGCCGATTATCAAAATTTTCAAAGGTCCTCCTAATATAACTACGCCCCCTGTCACAGGCAAAGGGGATTGTTTCCAGCGATTTGATTCGGCGTCGCCATTTTATTGACGGCGTGGAATTATCATACGCGCCATTTGGTTGTAATGCAAGCTATACCCCAACCGGTATTGATTGACCAGATTTTTTTCAAAAAAATACCGGGTGGCGATACCCAGTTTGCAGCAATTCTCGGCGAGTCTTCGGTCATCTGGACCTGTCGGTTTTGATGGCA
>CAZWCS010000039.1:23149-33379 GCA_964632805.1 uncultured Desulfobacterales bacterium | reverse complement strand
GGATGGCCGATTTTGGGCCGATGTTTTTGGCGGGTTTTTAAATCCCTGTTCCCATAGATAATCGCCGACTTCTTCTTCTGACCATTCGTTGATGGCATCAATTGCACCGTTAATCATGACTTTATGTTTATCCGCTAACGATCGGAATTCATCCTCTGACCAAAAGCCCTTTTTGACTACATCTTTAATAAAGGGTCGGTATTCAGAGGGAAGCCCCGCTATTGAAATTTTGGTTGCTGACTTAGCCGCTTCAGACGGTTGTTGCGCTGATGTCTTTTCTTGTTTTTGAGATTTTTCTGCGTGCTGTTTCATTGTTTGAGTGGGTGGTGGTTTTAATGAGCCAGCATCGTCTGATTCTGCCAAAATTTTTCCCAGCATTTCTCCAACATCTTTTGTGTCATCAATAATTTTTGCAATCGCTTTGGGATCTAATTTGATTGGTTCCTCTGAAGTAGATTCCGCAGGTTGGGGAGGAATCGTCTCTCCAGGTTTGCCCGATTTCCCCTTACGAACTAATATCGGCTTCTCTTGATCAGTTGTTATAGCTGTTATCGTTTTGATTTCATTAATGGCATCGTTTGGGTCCATACCCATTGCTTTGTATGCCTTTTTCAATGCTTGAATTTCCGATTTTTCAAAAACTCCATCAGCGGCAGCTACAGCAATAAGGAATTGTCCAACCTTGTGCCGTTGATTATCATCGAGATGTGCCTGAATACGTTTCCCGACACCAGTAAGGGAAATTTTAGATTGAAGCAAATAATCCTTAAATGCGATAAGCCGTCTTTGTTCTGAATCAGTCAAGTTGAATTGATTATCAAGAAACTTTGTGATGGTCTCAAGCTCTTCCGATACAACAATCTCATCAGCACTGGCGATTGACAATGCTAAATGTAACATCACAGAAGCAGCACTGTATGGACTTTTTGCATCTAAATGTCCATCTGGTTCTGCATCATGATAAACCGCCAATTTTGGTCCCCACAAATAACCACTACGAGTGAGGCGGGCATCTGGTTCTACAGCATAACCCAAATTTTTTGCCGTTTCTGCAAGTTTGGTGGATTGCCCGACCGTTAGTCTATCCCTTACTGGTATCTCTTGAAGAGCCGCCAATTCACTAGTGGGAATCCAAGCGGTACTTCCGTCATCTATATATTTCTCAATAACCGTTGACCATGCCTTTGCTGCCGGGTGATCAAATTGATTTTGTAATTCCGGTGGTAGCTTTTCCCAAGCGTCTGCGGTAAGAGGTGTATCCTCAGACTCCTTCGCTTGTTTACGACTATAAGCCTTTAGATCATCTATACATTGTGTCCAAATATTTACCAATGGTTTAAATTGACTTGGTAGGCCGAGCATATTAGGCATCTTGAATTCAAAGAACCGGCCAGCACTTCGCATAGAAGAAAGGGTCGAACTTGCAGGATTATAATAAAAAGTACGCATCCGCTTTGAACTTTTTAAAATAATGCCATCATCATGTTTGTCTTTATATCGTTCTTTAAATAATTGTTCGAATTCCCTTTTTACCCGCTTAGTAACGACACTAGAAGGAGAACGTGGATCATTCTCCGCGACTACGATAGCCCATACCCACGGGAGTGGTTTCTCATGAATCATATACCAGTAAAGGACAGCATTTAAAGTATCTTCAGAATATGAACGACTGTTAACGCCTTTTGGAAATGCTTTTAATACAGAGTCCTCTTTTATTTTTTTAATATGTAAAAGGCTGTTAAAAGCGATTAGGTCGGAAGAGTAGTTCTGAAAGGACCTATTATCATAAATATCACGTAGCCTGTGTAATTCAGCAAGTATTTTGTCCCCATCTTGGCGATCAACAAGTAAACGGCGCTCTAAACCATAATAGAAAATAAAAACATATCCTATATCTATACTGGGATCTTTACGGCCGTTAGATAGCCAATCTATATATCGCCGCCTCTGGTCGGGAGTCATATCACTATAGCTTGGCCAGTAGCCAAGTTCCTGGACATATTCCTTTCGTTTTTTTGCTATGGGTAAAGCAGTATTAATTAAGGCAGGATCAGGGTATTCATCTCTTGATATCTTCCCGGCATAAAACATGGGATTTGGTATAGAGATCCCTTGAAAGTCAAAAGCCTTGTTAGAAATAACCCATTCTCCGGCTTTCGCATTGGCTCGTTGATCCCAACTAGTCGTAACTTGAATGCTGATAAGGCCTTGTCCCGCCTTTCCATTATTCGCTTTCCCATCTGTGTTTTTTTCTGATCTTCCTTCGGCGCCACTTGATGCTTTTGATATCAGGTAAACTACAAATCCTAAAAAAAACAAGGTTCCAAGCCCCTCCCCAGCAGAACAACCCATTAACGAAAGGCATAAAAAAAGCAACATCATTATTTTGGCAGGCATTTTATAGGCTCCAATATTTTTATCATTTTAAAATTTGATTTTAACGCTCACTTATATTCATTAATTTCATGTATGAAAATCCCCGCTTTCGCGTCAATTGGCTTTGCCAGTTCAATAACTCGTCTGTGATGGGTAAAAAGAAGGACTTGGGTGCTGGAGGCCAACTCCGATAGAACCTCCAAGCAGACACAAGTGCGGTTGTCGTCAAAGCCAATGAGGATGTCGTCTACGACAAACGGCATGGGCTCCCCTTTGCTCAGATGCTGTTCAAGCGTGGCTAGGCGTAGTGAGAGGTAAAGCTGGTCTCGTGAGCCATCGCTCATACCGTCGACAGTAACCTCCTTATCATTGGGACGTACTCCCAGTAATATGGGATTGCCCTTGTCATCCAGTTCGTCTCGGAGTCCTGCATAGGAACCCAGGGTCAGCCTGGAGAACAACTCACCTGCTCTGGCCAAGACCGGGGTCTGGTTTGTCTTGCGATAGTTTTCAATTCGCTGTTCGAGGATGAGTGCGGCGGCCTGTAGACGAAGATATTGTTCGGCATTCGAAGCGATGCTGGCCAGGTGCTCCTCGGCATCTTCCGATGCATTTGCAGCCAGGGCACTGCCATCCTTCGCACTGATTTCATTCTGAAGAGTCTGTCGATGATCCCTTAATGTGTCCCGTTCGCCATGAAGCTCCTTCAGCTCATCCGCGACTTTTTCAAGCTCACCTTCTATTGCATCTGTTTCCGATTTTTCAGACTCCTTTTCAAGTTCTTCAATGCTCAGGCCATCCCCATTTCTATTCAGTTCTTGTTCGAGCATATCCAATTTCTTTTGTAGGTCTCGTTTATTTTTCGATTTCTCACCGGCCTCCACCAGCTCCTCATCAGTTTCGACCTTTGCTTGAGCTCTCAATGCGGCTAACTGTTCCTTGGAGTTTCGGATAGTGATGTCGGCATCCTCGATTTCCTGTTTGATTTCTTTGAGTTGGGCTTCTATTTTGACCAAGCTTGCTCGAGCTTCACGCGTCGAGTTCAGGTCGCTATTCAATTGAGCGGCAATCGCTGATGCTTCTACCCCTTCTCGTTTACCCCCAATCCTGTCAGCAAACTCGAATACCTTTTCGTCGAATTCCTCTTTAACCTGATCCATCCCATAAATTCGTTTACGCAAGTCCTCTGACTTGTCATATTTATCAAAGAAAGACACCAGATTATCAAAAGTTTCAGTGGCATACGCAGGATGAACATCTTTTTTCAGCCCCAAACCATCTATGGCCTTTATCCATTCTTCTTTCCAGCTCAAAAGATCGGCGTCTACTGACTTTAATTCATCCTGTTTTCTCTTTAGACGAATTTCGGATTCTTTGAGCGAATATTCATTCTGGCGACGCTTTTCGCGAATCGTTTCTTCTTCCTCTACTCGCTGCTCGCACAACGAAACCAAGGATTCAAGGCTCATATCCTTCATATCTGTCGAAGAGTCGAACTTTGAGATTTGATCAGAGATAGTCTGCTTCAGTTGCTCGCACTCTTTGGAGAGAATATTTTGATTTACTGAGTGGCGTTTTGTGGTTTGGACTTTTTCGATAAGGTTCTCTACCCTGATAAGCCATTGCTTCATTTCCCTCGGGGTTCCAATCTGTATCTTCAGCGGTTCCCAAATAGCAGACCACCTTGCCCGGAAGTCATCCTGCCTTGTCTTTATATCGTTGATGGAGCCCAGTAGCTCATCAATTCTCGATTGTAGAGTTTCTATTTTTGATTCTATCTCTGCTCGCTTAACGACCTGGTCAGCCTCCATGCGGAGGCGATCAGATATGTGGTCAGTAGACTCGATCTTTTTTTCGTACGTAGATGGCAAATCGTCATCTTGGACGTATTCAGTAATCTCGTCTTCAATAACCTCGGTCTGTTCTATATACTTGCGTTTGATCATCTGCCAGCCGGTATTCCGAACATCCCGCGAGGATTCCAAATCAGCAAGGGTCGGCACATCATTTTGAAGCAAAAGCGTCTTCAAATCTTGTTCTGCCTGCCTTTTTTCCTCGTCAACTTCCTGCTGTTTTCGAGTAGTATCTTTATATTCTTCTGACAATGCGTCATTTTCTTTTTCAAACTGATCCAATGTTTCAGATACTGGCAGGGATAGCTTCAATACGGAATCGACTGAGCCAGTGTACCTTCCCAGCCTTGCCAGTTCGTTTTCGCATGCCTCATTTTCGTCAGAAGCCTGTTTTTGTGCTTCGACTGCCCGCTGCTCGACATTGCCTGCCTTTCTAGCGGCTACAATCGCGGCCTTAAGCTCTTTCAAGTCAATGTCGGATTCCGAGTTGTTGTCCAATTGACTTTGCAGAGATTTACGTTCGTCTTCAATATCTTTAATGGATGCTTCGGTCTGTTCCTTGTTTTGGACCAACAAGCTGTATTTTTGGGCCAATCCTGATATCCATTTTTTGTTATTGAGAAGAGGTCGCAAATCGTCAGCTTGATTCAGGCCAACATCTGGGCGAACAGTTTTGAGCAGCGTTTCGGCCTCGTTGCGCAGCCAACGTCTTTTGTTATCTTGTTGTGGACGGTCTTGGAGCGTTTTTTCGACGGCTCCAAGTTCCTTATGAAGCGCCAAGACGGCTTCCTCGTTTTCAAGAAGATCGTTTCGAACGTTTAGTGACTCCGATTCCTCTTTCAAACCGAGCAGTTTTGCTTCTAGTCGCTCCTTGATTTCTCTGGCAGATTGAAGATTGCTGCTAGCGGTTTTTCTCTTTTCCTCAAAATCTTCAGGAAGCAGATCCACCTGACCCAGGTCTTCAATTTTTTCTAAGACACTACGATGCTCAGCCAAGGCTCCCTTTACTCGGATGACCCGTTCAAGGCGACTTTTCACCTTGCTTTTTGTTTCAATGTCTTTCTCGATTGTCTCAATGGACGCTATTTTATCTGATAGGTCTTTTTGCAATTTCTTCCAACCAGAAACAGGCAAGGTCGCTTCCTTTATTTTTTTCTGGGCTTCCTTATAGTTAGCGATTGCCTGGTTCAAAACCGTCTTGGAACTTCGCGATTTAAAAATCTCGTCCGCGCTGTTTTGCATCGCAGCCAATACTTCTCGTAGATTAGCGGTACCTACTGCTGCACTAAAAAGTGCCTGACCAAGGTCGCCAGACTGTTCCAGTAGTTCACGACCTCCCGCGATCAATCTTTCATGATCGATTCCCCAAAGCTTTGTGAACAGGTTTTCGTCAATGCTTGGGGGAACAAACGGAGCCAGAGAATTATCATCCATTGGGTCGTTGGTACCGTACTTCAGCAATGTATCTTTGTTTCCTTTTTTTCTTGTAAATTCGAGCGTAGAGCCATCTGTAAGTCGCAACTGTCCCCCGATTCGCAGCTGCGAATTCGAATGTAGAAAACTGTCGTTGGTCCTGGAAGGAATACCAAACAGCCAGGCAATAAGGGCTCGAAGGGAGGTGCTTTTACCGGCTTCGTTGTCACCGTAGATCAGATGTAATCCGGAGGCGCCATCAGCAAGATCTAACGATTGCTCTGTAAATGGCCCGTAAGCAAGCAGGTCAAGACGGTCGATTCTCATTTTGCATCTCCTACCGTTAATAACCTGCCGATCAACATATGCTTTGCTTCTTCAACAATTCGATGGATGGTTTGTTCGTCATCCAAGTCTAAATTGGAGTCATCGCCAAATGCCTCAGACGGTGCTTTTTGTCTGAGTTCCGCAATTTTGTCTTTCAGTCCGTCAATATCGTCAGTGCCATTGGTGATATTCAGAATCTCTTTTATCAATTTCCCCATAGCGTTGTCGTCAGCCAAGGTGGTTTCCAAATCGAGTTTACCGGTAGTTAAATTTTCTATTCGCTCAATCCACAGGTCGTCTCCGGCGGTCTCGGCACCAAGAGCCTTTATTTGCTGTTCGAGTTTTTCAGGGTAGGCTGCAATTTTCTCCGCAATCTTGGTAGCCCCCTGCAACCGTATCCGCATAGCAAGAGGTCTATCTTCAGCCGATGCTTTTTCTTGATCGATGCCTTTTCGGACACGCTCTAAAACCTCGCGCATTTCATTGACGTCGGTTATGTCGATATCGCACAGGGACCATCGCAAGACATCAAGGGGTACCCTGTCAATTTCGGAAACGGCACCGTCATCAACAGAGACAAGGACACAACCCTTTGCGCCAGATTCACGAATATGGCGGCCTTGGATACAACCGGGAAAGATAACAAGTGGCTCTTTTTCAACAATCTCCTGTTTGTGTATGTGCCCCAGAGCCCAGTACTGGTACTCCTTGGAACGAAGGTCATCCAATGAGCATGGCGAATAGTTGGCATGGCCTTCACGACCGTCGAGGCTTGTATGCAACAGCCCGATATTAAAAAGACCCTTTTGAGCGGTGCAATACTCCGCAGCCAAGTTTTCATCCACATGTTGAGTTGGAAAGCTGCGCCCATGGATTGCAACATCAAGGTCATCCAGTTTGACCGTTTCGACCTTCCTCGAAGAAAATATTTTCATGTTCGAGGGGCTATCCAAGGATTTTGTCATTCGATTTGCTGCATCATGATTTCCGGAGACCGAGAACACTTGGATGTTGTGTCGCCCCAACCGCCCCATCTGTTTGCTTAGAAATATGCCGGTGCTGTAGTCTTTCCAGTCGCCATCATACAGATCACCGGCCAATAGGACAAAGGCCACTTTTTCCTCTATTGCGAGATTAACCAGATTTTCAAACGCACGCCTACAAGCATTCCGAATGGACTCAGCAGGAGCAGTTTCGTACCTCGACAATCCGCGCAATGGGCTGTCCAAGTGAATATCGGCGGCGTGAATAAACTTAAACATTTAGCCCCCTTAATTCAAATGTATTGTTGCTGCCTTTTACCCCCCCCTTTTTCTCTGTATGTTTTTTCTTATCAAATTTTTGACGATTTTTCAATTCACAATAGTATCATGCGGCTGCGACAGATTCGGTCACAGTTTTTAAGGCATACATATTTTTTTCTATTGGGTTCAATTAAATTTTTTTGCATAAAGCGTACCTGTTAAAGCCCACACAAAACGTCCGCTATTTTCCCGAAGACGTCCCGGGTTTCCGGGGTGAAGGTGGCCCCGACAAAAACGTGAAAGGCGCCGGGGTATTCGTAGAAATGGATTTCGCCGTTGGCGGCGGTTACGGCGTTTTTGAGTTTGCGGGCGTCGGCAAGGAGGATATCGTGGGTCCCCTGGAAGAGGTCGATGGGCGGCAGGCCGGAGAGGTTGGCAAAAAGCGGGCTCAAAAGCGGCGCGGCGGGGTCCTGGGTTTCGGCCCACCAGCGGCCGGCCTGGATCAGACCGGGGCGGGCAAGCATGGGGTCTTTGCGTTCCAGGGCGGGGATGTCGGGGTTGGACAGGGTGATGTCCAGCCAGGGGGCGAACAGGATGATCCGGCCCGGCAGGGGCAGGCCCCGGTCCCGGTAAGAAACGGCCTGGCCCAGGGCGAGGCCGCCGCCGGCGGAATCGCCGGCCAGAACCACTTGGGCGGACGGAGTGGCGGCGATGAGGTTTTGGTAGACCGTTTCCAGCAGGGCGTAGGCGTCTTCAAAGGTATGTTCCGGCGCCAGGGGATAGAGCGGCACCGTGACCGCGGCCCTGCCGGCCTGGACCAGTTGTTTGACGATGCTCCAGTGGGGACGGATCAGGGCGTTGACATAAGCGCTGCCGTGGGTGTAGAGGATGTGTGCCCGGGGGGCCTGGTGTCTGGGAAAGAAGGTGTACACCGGGTGGCCGTGGATTCGGGTTTTTTCCATGCGGCAGGCGGCCTTGAGGGCAAGGGTCACCGGCCAGGGGCGGGGGTAGGTCCGTCCCTGGTAGTGTCGGCAAAAGGCGGCTGCGGAACGCATTTCTTTTTTGCCTCGCAGGCCAATAACAAATTTGGTAAAACGCATTGCCGGGCTTGCCATGTGATTCCTCCGCGGCAGAGGGTGTATTGCCTTATTCCCGTTTTTCCCCGCATCCCCGGCAGTATCGCGCGTCGTCGGCGTGTTCCGCCAGGCCGCAATGCGGGCATGGCGGTCCGGTTCCGGTTTTTCGGGAGGTCTGGGCCAGCTCCACGGTGACGATGCCGGTGGGCACGGCGATGATGCCGTAGCCCACGATCATGAGAAAAGAGGCCAGGGCTTTGCCCAGGGGGGTCTGGGGGGAGATGTCGCCGTAGCCCACGGTGGTCAGGGTGACAATGGCCCAGTACATGCTGGTGGGGATGTCGGAAAAGCCGCTTTCCGAACCTTCCACCACGTACATGACCGAACCGGCGATGATCACAATGGCCAGGACCGCGGCCAGAAAGACGCTGATTTTGCGGCTGCTGGCCCGCAGGGCGCGCATGAGCACGCCGGCTTCCCGGGAGTAGTAGGTCAGCTTGAAGACCCGGAAGATCCGCAGCAGGCGCAGGGTGCGGATGGTGAGCAAAGACTGGCTGCCGGGGATGAACAGGCTGAGGTAGGTGGGCACGATGGAGAGCAGGTCCACCAGGCCGAAAAAGCTGCGGGCGTAGTGTCGGCGCTTGCGGGCGCTGTACAGCCGCAGGCCGTATTCCACGGTGAACAGGAGGGTGAAGAACCATTCGATGCCGTACAGGAAGCGGCCATAATCGGCGTGCAGGGCGGTAACGCTGTCGCAAATGACGCTGAGGACGCTGAGAACAATGCTGATGATGAGGATGACGTCAAAGGCTTTGCCCGCGGGGGTGTCGGTTTCGAAGATGACGCGGGAGAGGCGTTCGCGTAATGGGTTCGGGCTGGGGGCGGGTTGTTTGTTCATGGTTGGCTCAGGGGGCTGGTTTTATGGTATGGGGGTCGGGATTGCTTCGTCCCGCCGGCGGAGAGGATCGATGACAGCAAGGGCGACCGGGATTGCTTCGGGCGCTGTGGCGCCCTCGCAATGACGAAAAAAAGGGCGCACAATGACGGGAGAAAGGGTGCAATGACAGCAAGGGCGACCGGGATTGCTTCGGGCGCTGTCGCGCCCTCGCAATGACGAAAAAAAGGGCGCACAATGACGAAAAAAAGGGGGCGCAATGACGAAAAAAGGGGCAATGACGGGAAAAAGGGCGCAATGACAGCAAGGGCGGTCGGGATTGCTTCGGGCGCTGTGGCGCCCTCGCAATGACGAAAAAAAGGGCGCACAATGACGGGAGAAAGGGTGCAATGACAGCAAGGGCGACCGGGATTGCTTCGGGCGCTGTCGCGCCCTCGCAATGACGAAAAAAAGGGCGCACAATGACGGGAGAAGGGCGCACAATGACGGGAAAAAGGGCGCAATGACGGGAGAGGCGTCCGGGGTTGTGGCGGATGGGTTCATGGGTTGTTATCTCCCTGGGAGCGTAATTTTTACCTGGATGCCGGATCACGCCCGGAGTGACGACTTTTTACAAGAGCATCAATATTTATATGTCTGAATTTGTAGCGCACCGGCCGAAGATTGTCAAGGCGGCAACGCCGGCCCGGCCGTTGCCGGGAGATCCGGCTTATGGTTTTGCAGCGGAGACCGGCGAAAATCTCCTTGCATCGGCCGGGGGAAATAATATATTATCAAATCAAGCAGATGGCACCGGGCGAGTCGCCGGGCGGCCGGCGGCGCCAATATGGCGGCAATTTTTTTCGACCGAAATCTTTTGGGGAAACGATGGTATGGAACTGACCGATCGCAATATCGTGCTGGGCGTATCCGGCGGCATTGCCGCGTATAAAAGCGTGGAGCTGCTGCGTCTGCTGGTGAAGCAGGGGGCCCGGGTGCGGGTAATTATGACCGCCAACGCCTGTTCCTTTGTTTCTCCCCTGACGTTTGAGGCCCTGTCCGGCCGC
>CAZWCS010000039.1:0-23139 GCA_964632805.1 uncultured Desulfobacterales bacterium | reverse complement strand
CGCAAGGTTTTGGGTGATCTGTTTGCCGAACCCGAGGCGGGCGCCATGCAGCATATCTCGTGGGCCGAACAGGCCGAGGCGGTGATTATCGCCCCGGCCACCGCCAATGTTATCGGGAAACTGGCCGCGGGCCTGGCCGATGATGCCTTGACCACCTTTATGCTGGCGGTAACCGCCCGGAAGTTGGTCTGCCCCTCCATGAACACCCATATGTATGAAAACCGGGCGGTGCAGCGCAATCTGGACCGGCTGGAGGAAGACGGCTACTTCGTGGTCGAGCCCGGGACCGGGGAGCTGGCCTGCGGCACGTCCGGGGCCGGCCGCATGCCGGAACCGGAGGTTCTGCTGGACCGCTTGTGCAAGGCGCTTTCGCCGGCGGACATGACCGGGGTGAAGGTGCTGGTGACGGCCGGGCCGACCCGGGAACCCCTTGACCCGGTTCGTTTTATCAGCAACCATTCCTCCGGCAAAATGGGCTATGCCCTGGCCCGGGCGGCGGAATACCGGGGGGCCCGGGTTACCCTGATTTCCGGCCCGGTGAATTTGCCGCCGCCGGAAAATGTGGAGCGGGTTTCCGTAGAGACCGCCGAGCAGATGGCCGAGGCGGTTTTCGCCCGCCTGGAAGCGGCCGATATCGTAGTGAAAGTAGCGGCGGTGGGGGATTACCGGGCGGCGGAGCCGGCCCGGCAGAAGATCAAAAAGGCCGAAAACGGCGGGCTGGTGCTGTCGCTGAGGCAGAATCTCGATATTTTGCAGGAGATCGGCCGCCGCAAGAAAAAGCAGGTGGTCATCGGGTTTGCCGCCGAAACCGAAGAACTGGTCCGCCACGCCCGGACCAAACTGGCGGAAAAAAATCTGGATATGATCGCCGCCAACCGGGTGTCCGGGGCCGGCTCGGCCTTCGGGTCCGACACCAACGAAGTCCACCTGCTGTACCCGGACGGTTCCGCCGAAGAATTGCCGCGCCAGGACAAGACGGCGGTGGCGGACACCATTCTGGACCGGGCGCTGTCGGTGCTGGCGGTGGTCCGGGGAGAAGGCGGTTCGGACTGACCCGGCGGCCCCGTGGGGGGTCAGCCGGTGTTCAGGGCGCCGGCTTTTTGCAGCATCTCTTCCGCATGCGCCAGGGTGGTGGCGGTGATCTCTTCTCCGCCGGACATGCGGGCAATTTCCCGGATGCGTTCTTGGGCCGCTAAAGGCGTGATGCGGGTGGTGGTGCGGCCCGCTTCCACCTGTTTTTCGATCTT
Organism: uncultured Desulfobacterales bacterium; assembly: GCA_964632805.1. Taxonomy (GTDB): domain Bacteria; phylum Desulfobacterota; class Desulfobacteria; order Desulfobacterales; family Desulfosudaceae; genus CAZWCS01. The sequence goes on along the minus strand of CAZWCS010000039.1, from coordinate 21,892 downwards.
GTAGTGGTGCCGGCCGAATTTGGCGATCTGGGCCAGATGGGTAATGCAGACGAGCTGGTGGCAGGCCGCCAGTTCCTGAAGCTTTTTGCCGACGATTTCCGCTGTTTCCCCGCCGATACCGGCGTCCACTTCGTCAAAGACCACTGTTTCCACCGATTCCCGGTCGGCCAGCAGCGCCTTTAAGGCCAGTATGACCCGGGAGAGTTCCCCGCCGGAGGCGATGGCCGCCAGTGGTTTCAGGGCTTCACCCGGGTTGGGGGCGATGTGAAAGACGACCCGGTCCAGGCCGGTTTCCTGCACTTGCCGGCCGTCCACGGTTAGAAAGGGGTCGGTCCGGTCGTCGGCCGGGGTGCTGGAAAAAACGATATCAAACCGGGTGCCTTCCATTTTCAGCCGGTCCAGCTCCGCTTCCAGCCGCTGTGAAAAGGTTTGGGCGGCCTGCTGCCGTTGTCGGGACAGCTTGCGGGCGGACCGGCTCAAACCGGCATGGCAGTCGGCAATGGCTGCTTCGGTTTTTTCGATTTCTCCGCCGATATTTTCCAGCCCGGCCAGTTCCGCTTCAATGGCGTGCAACCGGGCCAGAACCTCTTCGATGGTTGGCCCGTATTTTTTTTTCAGCCGCACCAGCAGGTCCAGCCGTTCCTCCACTTCGTCCAGACGGCCTTCATCCAGATGGACCGTGTCCCGGTAATGCCGCAGATCCGCCACCAGATCTTCCAGCCGGGCCTCCAGGTCGGTAGCGGTCTGAAGGCGGGCCTCCAGGTTTTCGTCCAGGCGGCCGGCGTCTTCCAGGGATTTGCGGACCGTGGCCAGTTGTTCAATAACGGAGCCCTGGGCGTCATAAAGCCCCTCCAGGCAATGGTGCACCAGGGAGTACAACTCGTTGGCGTTTTTCAGCCGTTTTTTTTCGTTTTCCAGGCGGCTGTCTTCCCCCGGCGCGGGAGCGGCGGATTCGATTTCGGTTTTCTGGAAGGTGAGCAGGTCCATCTGGTCCTGCCGGCGCTGCTGCAGGGCCTGGAGACGGTCCCGTTCCTTCAGCAGGGGCAGCAGGCGGCCGAAAGCGTCTTCCACTTCCCGGCGCAGCGGGTCCAGGCCGGCGAACCGGTCCAGAATCAGCAGGTGGGAATCTTCTTTTAACAGATGTTGATGGGCATGCTGCCCGGAAATACTGGCCAGGTTGGTGGTTATCTGCTGCAGGGCCTGCATGGTGGCCAGACTGCCGTTGATATAGACCTTGTGGCGGTTGCCGGCCGAGATGATCCGTTTGACCAGAAGCTCTTTTGTGGCGGTATATCCCTGTTCGGCAAGCTTGCGGGCGGTGGGGCTGTCCGCTTGCAGAAGGAACAGGGCTTCCACTTCCGCCGTGTCTTCGCCGGTGCGGATCATTTTGGCCGTTGCCCGGGAGCCCAGCAGGAGATTGACGGCATTGATGATGATGGATTTCCCGGCCCCGGTCTCGCCGCTGAGGATGGTCAACCCCTCAGCAAAATGAATGCGCAGGTCGTCGATAATGGCAAAATTTTTTATGGCAAGTTCCTGCAGCATAACCAAGGCATCCGGTTTAAAACTGGTATCCCAGGCAGTCGGTAATCAGTGTTTGCAGTTTCTGGTGCAGTACGGAATAGGAAAAGTGATGCAGGGCGATTTCGTAGTTGTGCTCCACCATTTGTCGCCGGTAGGCGACGTCCGCCAGGACTTTTTCGGTTTCCGCCACGGCTTCCTCGGTGACATAGCCGTCAATTTCGATGACACTGAACCCTTTGGGTTTTATGTCCGTGGAATAAATGGAGTAGTTGTTCACCACAATCGGTTTTTTGTAATAAATGGCTTCCAGAAAGGCGTTGCCGAAGCCCTCGAAGTTGGAGGGATAGGTGATCAGGTCCGCGTGGGGATAGACATCATCCAGGGTATAGATTTTTTTCCCATCCGGGGTGGTGCCCCGTTTTTCGTCGATAATCCGGGAGGCGAAAACGGTGTTGACGCCGATGAGCCGGGAGTATTCCGCAATTCGTTTTTGATATCCCATCCCTTCGTCCCCCGCGGCGTGGGAGATGATCAGCTTGGCTTTCCGGGGGAGGCAGCTGACAAGGTCGATGGCGTGCTCAATGCCTTTGCGCTGAACGACCCGGGTCGGCTGCAGGATGAACAGTTCGTCGTCTTCGATACCCAGGTCCCGGCGGATGTCTTTGGTGTAGGCATCCGGCGGTTGCGGCGGTTCCTCGAAATTCATGACGTTGGGGATGACGGAAGCCGATATGCCGGTACGCAGGCTTAACTGGTTGTCCGCGGAAGTATTAATGACCACATCCCGGATCTGGGAGAGATGGGGCGGAAAGGCCATATTGAGATACTCCCAGACGGAGTTGGTCAGAAAGCGCTGTCGTTCCCAGAAAAAATCGTGATGGTGGGCGATGGCGGGGATGCCGATTTCCGCAATCACTTCCGTGATGGCAATGCCCAGGGGGATGTTGAGGGGGATGGTCAGGGCGTTTTCCGGAACCAGGATATCCAGATTATAGGTTTCGATAAATTTATACAGGTGATCCTTGAGTTCTTCTTTGGTTTTGTGGATAAGCTGCGTGATATACCGGCCCCGGACCCGGACGCCGAAACAGTTGTCAAAAATGTCGACTATCGTGGGATGGGTAAAATGGGCCTTTTCTACCAGATAAGAGCATTCCGGCGGGGTGTCCAGTTCCCCCGCGAAAAAAAAGCAGTTAAAGCCCTCTTTTTCAAAGACGTCAGCCCATTTCCAGGTTTCCAGGGAAACCCCGTCGGTTCCGGCCAGTCGGGTGGAAATAAACCCGACGTTTCGTTTTTTCCACGAGGCAGTGTCCATCTTTTCTCCTTTGCCGCTTTTTTTCAGGCGCCCCGGCGGTGCCAAAGGGTTCCATATAATTGATCGACCATACCAGTTTTATCATATGATATTGAATTTGCATTTTTTTGAAAGGAAAATGTTTATACTTCACGGTAACGGAAGCAATCCACCAGGTGATCGTTTACCAGACCGACCGCCTGCATGAAGGAATAACAGATTACCGGGCCCACAAACTGGAAGCCCCGTTGCTTCAGATCCCGGCTCATGGCCCGGGAGACGGCGGTTTCGGCGGGAACTTCGGCCACGGTTTGCCAGCAGTTCTGGACGGGTTGTCCTTCCACAAACCGCCAGATATAGTTATCGAAAGAGCCAAAGGTTGTCGCTGTCGTCAGGAAGGCCCGGGCGTTGGTTACGGCGGATTCGATTTTGCGGCGGTTGCGGACAAGGCCGGTATTCTGCAGCAGCAGCTCGACTTTTTCCCGGTCATAGGCGGCCACCCGAACCGGGTCAAATTGATCAAAGGCCTCCCGGTAGAAGGGCCGTTTTTTCAGAATGGTCAGCCAGCTCAGCCCGGCCTGGGCTCCTTCCAGCACCAGGAACTCGAAAAGACGGTGGTCTTCATGAACCGGAACCCCCCATTCCGTGTCATGATAGGCGATATAGTCCGGGTCCGTGCCCGCCCAGTCACATCGTTTTTTCATTTACAAGCCGTCCCTCCGCGGTTACATTGGCAACAACAGAATCGGGGCAAGTATGGCACAGAAACAGGGTGATGACAAGCCCGAAGAACCGGCCGGGCAGGGCGGTGTGCGTTGACGGGAGCGGCATGAGAAACGGTACGGACAGGACGGCCGGGGAATGGCGGCAGGCCCTGGAAAAGGGCGTCACGGCGGCGGAGGATTTCCCGTCGCGCCTGCCGGTGGACCGGGAGGCGGTGAAGGCGGTAAGCCGGCAGTATCCGCTGCTGATCAACGCCTATTATTTGAATTTGATCAGAACGCCCGGTGATGCCCTCTGGCGACAGGTTGTGCCGGCGGCGGAAGAACTGGCGGATTGCCGGTATCGGGAGGACCCCTTGCAGGAGACCGGCCAGGCCCCCGTTCCCGGCCTTATTCATCGTTATCCCGACCGGGTGATCTTTCTGGCCTCCGCCCGCTGTCCGGTGTTGTGCCGCTTTTGCATGCGCAAGCGCCTGGCCGGGCGGAGCCGGCCGCTGTCCGGCCGGGACGAAGCGGCGGCGGTGGCCTATATTGCGGCCACCCCCTCCATCCGGGAGGTTATTTTGTCCGGCGGGGACCCCTTTTTGCTGGAAGATGATCACCTGGATGATTTGCTGGCCCGGATCAGCGCCCTGCCGCACGTGGAGACGCTCCGCATTCACACCCGGGTGCCCGGCGCCCTGCCCCAGCGTGTCACCCGGCGGCTGACGGACATATTGCGAAAGTACCACCCTCTGTATGTCAATATTCACTGCAACCATCCCGGCGAAATCACCCCGGCCATGGCCGCGGCCTGTGCCCGTATGGCGGATGCAGGCCTGCCCCTGGGCAGTCAGACGGTTTTGTTGAAAGGGGTGAATGACAGCGCGGAGGTTATGCGGACCTTGATGCGGCGGCTGCTGCGCGTGCGTGTCAAACCTTACTATCTGCATCATCCGGACCTGGTCCGGGGCACCGCCCATTTCCGGGTGCCGGTGGAGCGGGGGCTGGCCATTATGCGCTCGTTGTACGGTTACCTGTCCGGCTCGGCCGTTCCCCGTTATATGATTGATCTGCCCGGCGGCGGCGGCAAAGTGCCGCTTCTGCCGGAATATGTAACGCAGTGGGAACAGGACCGGCTGGTGGTTACCAACTATAAGGGAGAGCGCTGTTCTTATCCCGCAGGCGAATAAACGGATATTTATAACCCGCCGGTGGTTTCCCGGTCGGCCTCATCCGGCGGCAGCGGCCGTTTGATGCGGATGATGCGGGGCTGGTAGGCTTCGGTGTCGGCCAGACGGTTGCCCTTGGCCCGGATAAAGAAAAAGGAGGCGAACAGGGCGCCGAACCCGACCAGGGCGGAGGCGGCGGAACGGTCGTACCCGTAAATCTGGGACAGTTTGACGCCGATGCCGGCGCCGATCAGCAGGCAGAGCACCGGAACCATGTAAATCAGGAAGGTGCCCTTGAGCAGGGAAGCGGTGCTGAAGCTGAGAACTACCTGATCCCCTTCTTTGGCGCCCACCGGATTGACGGCCTCCACCTGCATATCGTTGGATCCGCCTAACGTTTTACAGGAGTCTTTGGAATGGCAGTGCTCGCAGGCAGCGGAACGCCGGGTTTTGATCCAGGCGCGGTTGCCGATCGTTCGGATTACCACCCCTTCTTCAATTGCCACCATCGTCTCCCGGTTGTCTGGTTTTGATTGACTGGCTATCGCCGCTCGTAGCAAATAATGCCGCATTGCAGGCAGCGGTCCGCTTCGTTTCGGGCCGTCTGCTCGGAAAAGCCCGCTTCCAGTTCCGCCCCTTCGGCAACCGCCTGCCGGTCGTTATGCGGCATGATCTGGCGTGGAATTTTACTGACGCCTTCCAGGCTTTCCACGGTCTGGATAACGGAATTACAGGTAATGACATTGTCCGGCAAAGACAGCGGATCGCCGTACATGATCATGTGCATGGCGGCGGCACCGCGCCGGCCGGCGGCCATGGCTTTGACCGCCGCGTCGATGTCGGAAAGCGGTTCTCCGGCGGCAAAAAGGCCGGGCTGGGTGGTCAGCAGGGGGTTCTTCAACGGCGGCACCGCCTGCCAGTCCACCGGTGTGCCGGGGGGAACGGTTTCTTCTTCCGGTTGTTGCCCTTCTTCTGTGCTTTCCGCCGGCGGCCGGGCGAAGATCAGTTCCGGAAAGCGGCCGGCGGCAAAGATTATCGTTTCCGCGGCCAGAAGGTGTTCTTGGCCGGTGTTCAGGTCCGTATAGGCGGCGCCGGTTATGGCCGGGCCGGTGCCCTCCAGTCGTTTCAGGGCGGCCGGTGCAATGACGGTGATTCCGGGAATATCCGGGGGGTCCTGTTTTTCGCGGACCAGCAGGGTGATGTTTCCGGCGCCCGCCTGCCGGCAGGCCTCCACGGCTTTGGTGGCCAGTTCCGGGGGCAGTTCGTTGGCGTAGAGGACCACTTCGGTGCCGCAGGTAATGTTTTCCGGGTGGGTTAACAGATCAATCAGCAGAAAAGCGCCGGGAATCGGAGAGGGTGTCGAGACCAGTTCCTCCTGGGCGGCCAGCCGGCTGTCCCAGCCGCCGGAGGCCAGGAAAACGGTTTCATAATTTTCCGCAAGCAGCGCGTCAATGGTAAAATCCCGGCCCGCCGCTTTGCCGGTGGTGACGGTTACGCCCATTTCCGGAAGGGCGGCCAGATCGTAATCCAGGCTATCCAGCGGCAGACGTTCCCGGGCGATGGCTTTGCGCAGCAGGCCGCCCAGCTTGTCCGAGGCCTCCAGGACCACCGGGGAATGGCCCAGCCGGGCGCAGAAATAGGCGGCCGAGAGCCCCTCCACGCCGCCGCCGACGACGGCCACCTTCCGTTCCGTGCCGGGCGCCATAAAGGGCAAAGTGCGGCCGTGTTCTTTTTCGTAATCCGCCACAAACCGTTTCAGCCCGTTGATGGCCACCGGTTCGTCAACCAGATTGCGCCGGCATTCGAATTCACAGAAACGGGGACAAATCCGGCCGATAACCGTGGGGAAAGGCAGGCGTTCTTTAATAACCGCCAGCGCCCGGCCGTAATCGCCCAGCGTAATCTGCCGGATGTATTCGCTGATGTTGATCCCCGCCGGACAGGCGCGCTGGCAGGGGGTGGTGCAGTCATCGACGGTGTATTCTTTTAATATGCGCCGGGTGACGGAAGAAAGTTTGATAATATGCTTGGGGCAGACCCGTTCACAGGTTCCACAGCCGGTACATTTTTCCCGGTCGACTATCGGCAGGCCGTTATCCCCCATTTTCAGGGCATTGAACGGGCAGGCCGCCACACAGGTTCCCAGCCCCAGGCAGCCCACCTGGCAGACCTTCATGCCGCCGTCCAGCAGGGCCGCCGCCCGGCAGTCGGTGATGCCGGCGTAAACGAATTTCCGGTCGGCTTTTTCCAGGTTGTAGGTGCAGCCGGGTTCGGCAATATCCGGTTCTTTGGCTTCCACGGAAAGCCCCAGAAGCCCGGCGATGGTCTCCGCCAGATCTTCACCGCCGGCCACGCAGGAATCCGGGGGGGATTTTCCGGCGACAATGGCTTCCGCGTTGGCACCGCACCCGGCGTATCCACAGCCGCCGCAATTGGCACCCGGCAGGGCGTCATCCACCGCTTCCACCAGGGGGTCGACATAGACATAGAAAATTTTGGAAGCAATCGCCAGACTGATACCGATGATGCAGCCCAGGCTGGCCATCAGAATGAGAGTGGTCATAATCAGCGTTGTCATTGGGGACTCCCGCGTAATTTTTTTTGTATAAGTTGCGACACCGGCGTGATTTCCTCCATATCGGTCAGCAGGGCTTCCCCTTTCAAGCTGGCCGTAAACAGGGATTCGCTGTAGGGAATTCTGGCAATGACCCGGTTTTTATCAATATGCTCGTAAACCACGGCTTCTGTCCGGCTGTCCGACTTGTTCAGGATGAAAAAGACTTCCGTACCTTCTTCCCGGGCCATGGCGTCGATCTTTTGCGCCAGCAGGAACGATTCAAAAACCGGGTCCACCACTGCAAGGATCAGGTCGCAGCCGGTATCTACGCCCCGGCCGAAATGTTCCACCCCGGCTTCGGTATCAATCAGGACCACTTCTCCGGGATGCAGCCGGAGCCTGGACAGAACCATTTTTGAAAGCAGGCCCAATGAGCAGGCACAGCCTTCCCCGGCATGATGGATTTTGCCCACGGAAACCAGTTTCAGGCCGTTGGCCGCGGCCACGCATTCCGCCGGCAGTTCGGCAATGGTGAGTTCTTCCTTGAACAGGGCGCCTTCCGGCGGAGGGAAGGTCTGGTTGATGCTTTTTTTGAAGTTGGCTTTTCCGCCCAGGTGATCCAGCAGATTGACCGGGGGCGTGGTGCCCAGCAGACGGTAAAGTCCGGAGTTTGATTCGTCCGCGTCGATTACCAGAACCGGGATTTCCCGGCGGGTCAGGGTTCCGGCCAGCAGGGCGGTAAGGGAGCTTTTGCCGCTGCCGCCTTTTCCGCAGATCGAAATTTTCACGATTTTTATCCTGATTTTATTATTATTCTGAATCCGGCAAAAATATTATAACGGTTGCCCGAAAATTTTTTTTAAACGTTATAGAATAGGGTTGATCGCCTTTATTTGTCAAGAACAATTACCGCCTGTTTCCGGGCAACGGCAGCGGGATTTTTTCTTTTTCCGGGTAATGGTCCGTATTTTCTCGGGCTTGACTTTTGTAGGGATTCTTTGCTTAAATCACGAAAACAGACAAAATTGAAAACCGGAGAAACCATGTCAGGGGAAAACGTTTCCGCAGATGCTGCGGCCGACCGCATTGCCATTGGTGCGCTGCTGGGGCAGATCGAGAGCACCTTGCGCCTGATGGCCGCCGCCGGTTGCCGGGAAGCTCAATGCAGTCCCGACAAGTGGGAAACGGCGGCCTCCTGGGGTGATTCGGATTGCCTGTTGCCGGCAACCTCCGTGGCGGATATTGCCGCGCTAGTGGCTGCTTGTGCCCGTTGTTCCCGCTGCCGGGAAGATACCGGCCGGCTGGCCGGTTACGGATCGCCTGCGGCCCGGTTGATGTTTGTCGGCGGCTGGCCTTCGGTGGAGGCGGCGGACGCCGGTTCGCCAATGGCCGGCCCGGATGGTGAATTGCTGGAAAAAATTATCGCCGCCATGAAGCTTTCGCCGGAAACCGTTTATATTACTCATGTCGTCAAGTGCGCCCTGCCTGCCGGGCAAGTGCCGGCAGAATCGGAAAGTACCGCTTGTAAGGGGTTTCTGGAGCAGGAGATCAAAGCAGTTGCTCCGGATGTCATCTGCTCCCTGGGAGATCTGGCTGCCCGCACCCTGCTGGAAACGAAAAGTTCTTTTGCGGAGCAGCGCGGCCGCTTCCATGACCGCGGGGAAATTTCCGTGCTGCCCACCTGGCATCCGGCGGACATTCTTCTGCGCCGGGAACGGAAACGGGAAGTCTGGGAGGATGTGCAGAAAATTATGCATGTTCTGGCCGGCTCCTGAACCGGTTTATCGTTCAAAAATTTTTTCCGGACAACACATCCCGGCTGTTTTTCCGTTTTTTATATCGAAAATCGACCGAAAACGGATTGACAATGTCCGGAAAGGCATTATGTTTATGTTTTGAGTATATGCTCATAACTTGATTGACAGCGGAAAAATTTGGAGTTCAAGATGGTTATTGCAATCGCCTCCGGCAAAGGAGGCACGGGAAAAACAACGGTGGCCACCAACCTGGCGATTTCGGTGGCCGAACCGGTGCAGCTTCTGGATTGTGACGTGGAGGAGCCCAACGCCCATATCTTTCTGCACCCGGACATTACTGAAGAAAAACCGGTCTATACCATGGTGCCGGAAGTCGATCGGGAAAAATGCACCGCCTGCGGCGAGTGTGAAAAAATCTGTCGCTATTCCGCCATAACCCAGCTCGGTGATATGGTCATGACCTTTCCGGAGATGTGCCATTCCTGCGAGGGCTGTCTGATGGTCTGTCCGGAAGGGGCGATCAGCAAAGGTTCCCGGGAACTGGGCAAAATGGTTCGCGGTGAAGTCGATAATGTGGAGTTGATTTACGGCCGCCTGCGGGTGGGGGAAGCCATGTCGCCGCCCTTGATCGAACGGGTCAAGGAAACCATCGATCCGGCGCGGGTTACCATCATCGATGCGCCGCCCGGTACCTCCTGTCCGGTTATTGAAGCCATTCGCGACTGTGATTATGTGCTGCTGGTGACCGAGCCCACTCCCTTCGGGTTGAACGATCTGATTCTGGCGGTGGAGGCGGTCCGGGTGCTGGGTCTGCCCTGCGGGCTGGTCATCAACCGGGCGGACGTGGGAACCGGTGATACCGTCGCTTATGCGGAAAGAGAAGGCATCCCGGTACTGATGGAAATTCCGGACCTGCGGGAAATTGCGGAAAATTATTCCCGGGGACGGCTGATGTCGGAAGCCTTGCCGGAAATGAAAGAAAAATTCGCCGCTTTATTTGCGGATATCAAAACCCGGATTGCCGAGACCGGAACGGATGCAAGCGAGGCCCGGATATGAAAGAGCTAACCATTATCAGCGGCAAGGGCGGCGCCGGTAAGACCAGCGTAATCGCCTCTTTTGCTTCTTTGGCCGAAAACAAGGTGATTGTGGATGCGGATGTGGATGCCGCCGATCTGCACCTGGTGATTCCGCCGGAAGTGGAAAGCGAAGCGGAGTTTTCCGGCATGGGCCTGGCGGTGATTGACCCGGAACGATGTACGGAATGCGGGGACTGCCGTGAGCGCTGCCGTTTTGGCGCCATCAGTGAGAATTTTGTGGTGGACCGCATGGCCTGCGAAGGTTGCGGCGTATGTGTCCATTTCTGCCCGGTTGCAGCCATTGATTTTCCCGCCCGCATTTGCGGCCGATGGTATCTTTCCAACACCCGCCACGGCCGGATGGTCCATGCCCGGCTGGGTATTGCCGAGGAAAATTCCGGTCTGCTGGTGACCCTGCTGCGGAACGAGGCCAAGAAACTGGCCGAGGCCGAGTCCAAGGAGCTGATCCTCATCGACGGTCCGCCCGGCATCGGCTGCCCGGTTATCGCCTCTATCACCGGGGCCAGCGCGGTGCTGGTGGTCACCGAGCCCACCCTGTCCGGGATTCACGACCTGGAACGGGTCAACCAACTGGCGGCGTTTTTGAAAGTACCGGCCATGGTCTGTGTTAACAAGGCCGATATCAACCCGGAGATGGCGGCCCGGATTAAAGCTTATGCCGAAAGCAGTAATATGACTTACATGGGGGAAATCCCTTACGACAAGGAAGTGACCGCCGCCATGGTGGCCCAGAAAACCCTGGTGGATCATTCGGACGGTCCGGCAGCCACGGCGGTCACCGCTGTCTGGCAGAACGTCCGGGAATTTATGGATACGGTCTGACCCCCGCTCCTTCCGGATAAGGCCGGGAGCCGGCAATCATTTTTTCGTTTTCGCACCGCCTCCTGGCGGGACGGGTATTCGTTCTTCCCAGAGCGTTTCCGGATTCATATTCTGTAAATGGATATCTTTTTCAATCGCTTCCCAATCTGTAAAGCCGCGGGATATCGATTTTTCCAGCCATTTCCGGGATTTTTCCGGTGTATGGCGAAGAGCGTAAATGCAGGCAATATGATAAGCAATATCGGAATCATCAGGGTAATCGTGGCCGAGTTTTTGAAAAAGAGGCAAAAGATCCGAATAGGTCCGGTTCAGCTTTGTAATATTCACCAGTTGATCCAGATCCAGGGTTTCGGGGGTAAATCCCTTTTGAAAGGCCATTGCTTTTTTATAGTAGGCAATTGTATGGCAGAATTCTTTTTTTGCTTTGCCTAATTTTTGCACCCGGTGCAAGGGACGGGTTGGCGGGTCTGACATCTGCATCGCTTGCTGGTAGGCGGAAACCGCGTGGTCAATTCGATTTCTGATTTTTATGGCCAGACCCAGGTTGTTTCTTATTTCGGGATTTTCGGGAAAAATACGGTAGGCTTTTCGAAACTGTTCGATACCCGCTTGCAGATATCCTTTCATCAGTAACGCCGTACCCAGATAATGGCGGGCCGGATAGAAATCGGGATCAGCCTGGATGGCTTGCCGGTAATGTCTGATCGCCCTGTCAAACTCTCCCGCAGCGACCAGGGCGGAAGCCATATTGGTATTATATTCGGGAAAATAATAATTTTCAGGGCCACTGTAATCCAGGGCTTTCTGATAACAGGCGATGGCCTGGGCGTACTTTTCTTTTTTCATCCAATAGCCGCCCATGCTGTTCCAGGCCGTAGCCATTTTCGGTTTAATGGCCAGTGCTTTTTGATATTGCGCCCGGGCCTTTTCCCCCAGCCCTATTTCGGCATAGGCAGTTCCCAGGCTGTCATGGGCGAGGTAATTGTCTTGCGTTACCGCTAAGGCATGCTCAAAAAGGGTTCGGCTGTTTTCCCATTTTTGAACCTGGTTATAGGACAAAACGGCGTAGTAGGCCAGAACAACCAGGCCGATGAGAGAAAAAACGCCCGGATGTTTTCCAGACGGCAATGCTTTTGCTATGGTCCAGGTAACAGCCATGGCAATTCCGATGAGCGGAAGATAAAGGTAGCGGTCGGCCATGGCCTGATTGCCCACCTGGATGATCCCGATTACGGGAACCAGCGTTCCCATGAACCAGAAGAATCCCACAAAAATCCAGGGGGCTTTTTTCAGGCTGCGGCTTGCGATGAGGATCAAGCCGAGTAAAAGCAACAGACTGAGCAGCGTTTTCCCCGGCCTGATCGCGTCCGGGTAGGGATAAAAAACGGTCAGATGAAAGGGAAAGACGATTTTCCACAAGTAGGTTGCATAAGCGATGATCGCGTTGGAAAGGCGGGTCAGAATATCAAGATTGCTGATGGCGTTCCCTTTTTCCTGCGCCAGATACGTCAATACACAGGAGACCGCGGAAAGAAAAAACAGGGGCGTTTTTTCCCGCACCAGGGCGGCCAGTGACCGGGTGTCCGGGGAAAAATGCCGGGTCTGCGGCGTTTTCTGAAAAAGCCGGATCCGGTGTAAAGGCCATATATCGAGAAGCAATAAAACAAAGGGAAATGTTACCAGCATTGGTTTGCTCATCAATCCGCAGGCATAAATGAGAACGATCCCCCCGTATAGAGATTTTGAACGGCTTTTCACATAGGGGGTATACAGATACAGGGCCGCCAGAAAAAAAAGGGTGCTTAACAGATTTTTTCGTTCGGATATCCAGGCCACCGATTCCACCTGAAAGGGGTGAACGGCGAATATTGCCGCAACAAAGGCGCTTGACCAGTTTGCTCCGGTCAACTTCAGAAGAACCCGATACAAAAGAAGGCTGTTGATAATGTGAAAAACGGTGTTGACGACATGCTGCGCCCCCGGATTTTTGCCGAACAATTCCATATCCAGGAAAAAGGATATCCAGGTGAGGGGGTGCCAATTGCTGGCTGCAAAGGAAGTAAATGCCCAGACAATATTGTCTATGGTGAATCCCAGCAGGATGCGGGGATTTTTGTAAATGTATTGTCCATCATCAAAAGATACATAGTCAAAACGGTAGACCTGCCAGTAAATAACAATATTTATGATGACAAGTGCCAGGCAGACGAGGTGTTCCCGGTGTTGATCAAGATTTTTCAAAAGGGATTTTTTGCCGGCATACATTTGTCCTTACCGCCCGGTAAATAATGGATTTTACTTTTTTTATATCGGATTTTTCCGGTGTGGTCAAGATCGGGGGCGGGCAAGGGCGGCAAGAGAGGGAATATCATATTGGTAATGCTTGATTTTATCTTGTCTTGCGGGTTGATAAATCATATAATTTTTTACAGAAGGGACGGCTTGCCCGCGGCATTGTTCGCGATGGATTGCCGTTTCAGAGTATTGATACCGGCTGGATGGAAAGAAGGGAACCGGTATTTCGCGGTGATCCCTGTGCCGGGTTTGTGGCCCGGCCGGACGGGCCCAGCCTTGTTCTGCGGGCGGAAGCCCTGGAACATTTGCTGTCCATCGTCAGAACCGCCCGGAAACCCTCCCGGAAAATACGCAAAGACGAGTTCGTGTTAAAGGACGATTTCAAAAAATGGCTGATCGAAACGGGGCAGGGTCTTCCTGCATTCTGGTTTTCCGCCAATGAATAGAGCGGGCAAACTTGTCCGGAAGTTTTGATGCTGCCCGGCAGGGCCTGAGGTGCCATGAAATTTCGCTATAAAATGGGAATCGCTGCCCTGACGGTTATTTTCTGTTTTTTTTTCCTTGAAGTCGGTTTTCGCGTCTGGCTCAATTTTTCGGGCAAAGATGTTATCACCCTCTTTCCGGCCAAAAAAGTCCTGGAGAAGGCCTGGTTCCGTCCCCATCCGTATTTGCTGTATGTGTTTAAACCCGATCATTCTTTTACCATGGATATTTATGGAAGACACAGGGTGAGTACCAATTCCTTCGGATTTCGGAGTACCTTGGCCCATGACGTTAAAAGTGTGGCCAAACCGCCCGCTACCCTCCGTATTGTAACCCTGGGCGGCAGTACAACCATGGGGGTAAATGACGATAATGAGGTATGGCCCTGTCAGATGGGGGCGTTTCTGGCCCGGAAAATTCCGCATAAGCATATTGAAATTATAAATGAAGGAATTATGGGCTACACCTCCCTCGATAATCTACTGGATATTTCGGCCCGCGTAATTGATTTTGCCGCTGACGGATATGTCATATATCTGGGGGTCAATGACCTTTGGGCCGCAGCCCCTCTGGATATTTTTAAAACCGATTATTCCCATTTCCGGAAAACCCTTTATGAAAGTTTATATACCTCGCCGGCCCAGTTGTTCCCCGAGGTCTTTTTCCATTCCAAAGTATTTCGTGCCGTTTTGCAATTCAGCGGTGTTCCGGACAGCCGTTCTCTGATTACCAATGTGAACACCCGGAAATTCCGCAAGCGGTTTACGGTAAACCGCAACAATCTTCCGGCCGTTGAAAGGAAAATCCGGCGGACAGTAATTCGCAATGTAAAGAGCATGGTCGGTATTATCCGGGCGCATCAGCCCGGCGCCCTGATTCTTCTGTCTTCATTTTATGATCTGCAAGAGCGGCGGATTATAAGGGATTTAAATGACGATTTTCAGAACCTGGCCAGCCGGTTGAACCTGGTTTTTGTGGATGCGGCGCAGCAGCTCCGCGAAAAAGAAAAGCCGGTCACCTATGACTATGTGCACTTTACGCCGGAAGGAGATCGTTTCCTGGGAGAAATAATGGCCGAGGCGATCATCGAGAATCAGGTGTGTCCGCAATAAAATGCATTTTTGTTCGTATTTCTGATGACAATTGTTACAGGACACTCACTGGTCAAATGTTTTCCGGCTGTACGGATATTCTTTTATATTTGGTGGGGCCTTTTTTGTTGCGGATTTTTAGCTCTATGTCCTTGTTTGTGTTTTCTGCATCAATAACCTGCATTTCCAGAAAGTTTTTCGATATTGATACATTGAGTATAAATTTGTCTACAAAAAAACCGATAAGGCCGTCAAAGGCGATTTCAATTTTCTCGGAATTTATTATTTTATATTCTCCGGACAGGGAAAAGGGCGCATTCGGGCCGAATTCCATTGTAACTTTATTTTTTTGCTGAAAATGTATGGTTTCTACACCATCGATTTCTTTCCAGGTGCCGATGATCTGCTCTTCCAGAGAAGACTTTCCCGCAGGTGGAGTGTTCCCGCCGGCCGCACCCGGAAGAAAAAAGGCCGGCAGCAGGATAATCAGCAGCAATTTTTTGTAATGGAGGGTGTGCATGATGGCCTCCTGTAAAATCGTTGATAATTTATTTGTATCAACTTTATAGGCATTGTCAAGGCTGCGGCTTCCCCCATCCTCCTCCCCCCGGCGTTTCGATCCGCACCCGGTCCCCGGCTTTCAGGCGGGCGGAAAATTTTCCCGGCATGGTTTGCCAGCGGCCGTCTTTTCGGACGGCGTTGCGGCCGCACCGGCCGGGTTGGCCATGGTTGGAGCCCCAGGGAGCGCAACGCCGCCGCTCCGACAGGACGGTCAGGTCGCTGTCGGCCAGGAGTTCCAGTTCCCGGACAATACCGTCGCCGCCGGGAAAGCGGCCGCCCCCGCCGGAGTTTTTGCGAACGGTGCAGGCCCGCACCCGCAACGGATAGCTGAACTCCAGGGCTTCGGCCGGGGTGTTCCAGGTATTGGTCATGTGCGAATGAATCGCGGATTCCCCCGGGCCGTCGGCGGAGGCGCCCATCCCGCCGCCGATGGTTTCGTAATAGGTAAACGGCTGGCCGCGGCGCGGATCCATTCCGCCGATGGTGAGGTTGTTCATGGTGCCCTGGCTGGCGGCTGGAACGGTTTCCGGCAGGGCCTGGGCCAGGGCACCCAGCAGCACATCCACAATCCGCTGGGCGGTTTCCACATTGCCGCCGGCCACCGCCGCCGGGGAGCGGGCGTCAACAATCGTGCCGGGTGAAGTAATGACGGTGAGGGGCCGGAGGCAGCCGGCATTGGGGACGATATCCCGGTGGACCAGGCTGCGAAAGACATAGAGCACCGCTGAAAGGGTGACCGCCCGAACCGCGTTGACGCTGCCCGGCACCTGGGCGGAAGATCCGGAAAAGTCCACCAGGGCCCGGTCCCCGGAAATCCGGATACGGACCTTAATCGTTATATCCGTATTGCCCCGGCCGTCGTCTTCGATGACATCTGCAAAGGCACAGGTGCCGTCGGGAATTTCCGTAATGGTTTGTTTCATTACGGTTTCCGAATGGTCCATCAGCGCCCGGGCATAACCGGCGCTGGGCCCGGCGCCATAGCGCCGGCACAGGTCAATCAGCCGGCCGCAGCCGGTGAGGTTGGCCATGATCTGGGCTTCAAAGTCGCCTTGCCGCTCGGCGGGCGTGCGCACATTGGCCAGGATGAGGCGTTGCAGGTCCGGAACAATCTGGCCGGTCCGGACCAGTTTGGTGGGCGGCAGGATGAGACCTTCCTGGAAAATGGTTTCCGCCACCGGCATGGAACCGGCGCTCATGCCGCCGATATCGGCATGGTGAGCCCGGTTGGCCACGTAAAACAGAAGCCTGCCGTCCACAAATACCGGGGCCACCAGGGTGATGTCCGGCAGGTGCGTCCCCCCGCCAAAGGGATCGTTGATCATGACCATGTCCCCCTCGGCCATGGGATCGCCGGGAAGGCAGCCTTCAATGGCACTTTTTACCGACAGGGGCAACGACCCCAGATGAACCGGAATGTGCGCGGCCTGAGCCACCAGGTCGCCCTGATAATCGAAAACAGCGCAGGAAAAGTCACGCCGTTCTTTGATGTTGGCGGAAAAAGCGGTGCGTTGCAGCGTCTGTCCCATTTCCTCGGCAATAGAGCTGAAGCGGTGTTTGAACAGTTCCAGGGTAACCGGATGGGCATGAGACGAAAAAGTGGTTTCGGAAGCCATGATTTACCCCGTCTCCAGGATGATGTTACCCCACTCATCCACCCGGCCGCGGACAAACGGGGGGACCACCAGGGTGGCCGAATATTCACAGACCAGAGCCGGCCCGGTGAACTCCTGGCCGGCAGACAGCAGCTCTCGCTGGATAATGGGAGCCGATACGGCGCGGCCGTCGAAAACAACCGGCTGGCTGGGCAGGGCCTCCCGATCAAAAGCGGCGGTTGCCGACGGAAGCTTGGTAAACGCCGGTTTGGGAGTGGGGCAGACGGCCCGGACCCGGAGGTTGACGATTTCCACGGGCCGGTGGGGATCGGCGTAGCCGTATCGTTTCTGGTGGGCGGCGTGAAAACGGTCCAACAGGGCGAAGTTTCCGTCTGTGCCCGGAGTGTCGAGCCGTCCGGGCCAGGGAATGAGCAGTTCATAGGATTGTCCGGCATAGCGCATGTCCGCGTAGAAGGTAAACCGGGCCCTGTCCGTCGCGATCTGCTCCTGTTGCAGGCCGGCGCGGGCCTTGTCGTGCAGTTCGGCCAGGATCGCCGCCAGTTTTTCCCCGTCCGCCGGGGTTTGTCCCAGCATGACCGTCCGGGAAACATCTTTGATGACGTCGGCCAAAAGCATGCCCAGGGCGGACAGGGTGCCGGGATTGGTCGGAATCAGTACCCGGGGGATACTGAGCAGGCGGGCGATAAAGGCGGCATGCAGGCCTCCGGCCCCGCCAAAGGCCAGCAGGGTGAAGTCCGCCGGGTCCAGGCCTTTTTCCACGGAGATAACCCGGATGGCCCGTTCCATGGCGGCATTGGCTACTTCCAGAATGCCTTCCGCCAGGGCGGTTGCGGACAGGCCGGCGGTTTTGGCCAAACCGGCCAGATGGGCGGCGGCCCGGTTCGTGTTCAGCGTCATGGTACCGCCCAGAAACCGCGAGGAGACCAGGCGCCCCAGCAGCAGGTTGGCGTCGGTGACGGTAATGTTTCGGCCGCGGCCGTAGCAGACCGGCCCGGGATCGGCGCCGGCGCTTTCCGGGCCGACGGTGAGCGCGCCGCCGGCGTCCAGGGCGGCCAGGGAGCCCCCGCCCGCCCCTACGGTGTGAATATCAATCTGGGGAAGGCCAAGGGGGTAGCCTCCGGCCCGGGAGTCCGTGGTGAAGGGAAGCTGTCCGTCCAGCAGGGCCACATCGGTGGAGGTGCCGCCCATGTCGAGAGTGATCAGGCGCGGAAATCCGGCGGTCCGGCCGATTTCCAGGGCGGCCACCACGCCGCCGGCCGGCCCGGACAGGACCGTGCGCACAGGCTCGGCCGCAGCCGCAGCCGGGGTGATGGTCCCGCCGCTGGACTGCATGATGCGCAGCCGGCCCCTGTCCAGCCGGTCGTGCAGTTGCTGGATATGCCGGGCCATGCGGGGGGCTACATAGGCGTTGATAAGGGTGGTGGCGGCGCGTTCGTACTCCCGGAATTCCGGCAGGATCTCATGGGACAGAGATACCACCAGGCCGCGGTCGGCCAGGATGTCCCGGACCTGCTGCTCCTGCTCCGGATGCAAAAAAGAAAACAGAAGGCAGACGGCCACGCTCTCTACTTGCTGCGCCTGCAAGTTGTCGGCTATGGCGGCGATCTCGGCCGGATCCGGTTGCTGCAAGACTTCTCCGGCGGCGCTGATCCGGCAGGCCAGTCCGCAGCGAAGCTGCCGGGGCACCAGCGAGGGGGGACGGCGGTACGTCAGGTTATACAGTTTCGCGCGGTTTTGCCGGCCGATTTCGATCATGTCTTCAAAGCCCCGGTTGGTGATAAAGGCGGTGACGGCGCCTTTTCGTTCCAGCAGGGTGTTGGTGGCCACGGTGGAGCCATAAATGATTCGGTCAAAATCGCGGCCGCTTTCCTGCAAACCGTGGATCACGGCTTCTGCCGGATTGTCCGGGGTGGACAGAACCTTGCGGATTTGCCAGGTGTCGCCCCGGCGCCGGATGAAGTCGGTAAAGGTTCCGCCGGTATCGATCCCCAGATCACTCATGAACCGGCTCCCGCCGGGGCCGGAAGATGTATTTTCAGCGGCGGATGTTCATTCCGGGACATCGTAAAATTCCTGTCCTGCGATTTTCGTTTTTGGGACGGACAATGTGATTTCTGTTTTATAAATAATAAAAAATTGTTTGAATGCCAACCGGTTTTTGGTATCTGATACATCTGGGCCGTTTTCGGGGCGTTGAAGAAAAAACGGGACAGGGAACGTACCAACACAGCAAGGAGCGTGGTTATGGGCGGTATATTCGGTTGCGCAGCCAGCGAGGACTGCATTACGGATCTGTTTTACGGTACAGACTATCTTTCCCATCTGGGTACCCGCCGGGGGGGAATGGCTGTCTGGAACCGCGAGGGCATTTCCCGGAAAATTCACAGCCTGGAAAGTACCTATTTCCGGACCAAATTCGAGGAGGATCTGGACGAGCTGCATGGCCGGACGGGTATCGGGGTTATCAGCGACCACGAGGATCAGCCCATACTCGTTCGTTCTCATCTGGGAACATTCGGGCTGGTGACCGTATCCAAGATCAACAACCTGGAAAAGCTGGCGGCAAACGCCTTCAGCCGGCGGGATCATTTTTCCGAGCTCAGTCCCATCGGGGTCAATCCCACCGAGATGATCGCCATGCTGATCTGCGAGCAGGATTCCTTTATCGAAGGGATTACCTATGCCCAGGAAAAGATCCGCGGTTCCTGTACGCTGTTGCTGCTGTGTAAGGACGGTCTTTACGCCGCCCGGGACCGGCTGGGCCGGACCCCGATTATTATCGGACAGAAATCTTCAGCGCTGGCGGTTTCTTCGGAAACCTGCGCCTTTCCCAACCTGGGTTACGAGATGGTTCGGGATATCGGCCCGGCGGAGATCGTTCATGTTACTGCCGACGGTTATGAACAGTTGAAGCCGCCCGAAGAAAAAATGCAGATCTGTTCCTTTCTCTGGGTTTATTACGGCTATCCGGCCTCCAAGTACGAAGGCATCAACGTGGAAAAGGTGCGCTATCGCTGCGGTAACGCTTTGGCCCGCAAGGACGATATCGAAATCGACTATGTGGCCGGTATCCCGGATTCGGGAATCGCGCACGGGATGGGCTACGCCAACGAGAAAGGGATCCGGTATAAACGCCCTTTTGTCAAATACACGCCCACCTGGCCCCGGAGCTTTATGCCCCAGAACCAGGCCACCCGCGATTTGGTGGCCCGCATGAAACTGATTCCCATCAGTGATCTGATTGAAGGCCAGCGTATTCTTTTTTGCGAAGATTCTATTGTCCGCGGCACCCAGCTTCAGGATACCGTGAAGCTTTTATTTGACCGGGGGGCAAAAGAGGTCCACATGCGACCGGCCTGTCCCACTTTGATATATCCCTGCGAGTTTTTGAACTTTTCCCAGTCCCGGTCCACGCTTGATCTGGCGGGGAGAAAAGCCATTTTCGACCTGGAAGGACAGGAGGACAAGGATCTGGCGCTGTACGCCACCGCCGGAACCCCGCAGCAACAGGCCATGGTGGAAAATATTCGGCAGTGTCTCGGATTAACGACCCTGCGGTTTCAGACCATGGACGATTTGGTCGCGGCCATCGGCCTGCCCAAGGAAAAACTGTGTACCCACTGCTGGGACGGGTCCAGTTACTGTTAATCAGCCGCGCTTGGTAAACAGGATCCGGAATTCGAGCTGGCGGCGGGTTTTGATGCTGCTAATTCTGCGACTGCTCAAAATAGTCCATGTCAATGGCGATGGCCGTGCCCAGGATGAGCTTTCGTTCCGCAGCGGTGATGCCGGGATCTTCGAAGTGCACGGAAAACGTATCGGCCCGGCTGAAAGCTTCTTTCAGCAGGCCCGACCATTTTTTGGTGATAAGGCCAACCTGCTGATCGCCATCCATGATGTAAAAGGTCCAGGGTTTGAAAAGCGGGCCCCGGATACGCAGGGTGCGTTTGCCGTCAGCCGGTATCAGGTCGTATTTGCGGTTGATTAATCCGAACCGCTGCTGGACGTTGCCCACCGGCATTTCGTTATTGTCAGTTACGTCGATGCGGCTGAAAATCAGTTCAAAGCGGCGTTTCAGCCGGATGGTCTCCGCAGTGTTCAGGGCATGTATGCCCATGGTAAACGGCCGCCGGGAGGTTAAAAAAAGGCGGGAGATGGTGCCGCCCAGGCCGGTAGCGGCTTCTTCGGCCCGGCCCAGAGCGCGGCCGTCGGCGGTGGAAAACCCGTAGCGGTTACGTCCTTCAAAGTCGGTCATTAACTCCAGTCCTTCCACCTCCTGCTTGATAATAATTTCCGGTACGTTCAGCAGAGAGGGGGTACTGTCGGAGTCGGCGGTTTGGGGAGCGCCGTTTTTGATCTGTTGAAAAACACAGTCGGCGGCTCCCGCGACGCCGGCCAGGGCCATCCCCGTTGCCCCGACGGCTGCGGAGGGCTCCCCGGCCTCTTTTTCGCGGCGTGTTTCCTGTATTTCCATAAAACGGATGACCTCCTGGCGGGCCTTCTCCCACTCCTCGCCGCTGATGCGGCCGTCTCCATCCAGATCATACAATGCCCGTACCTGGGGATCGTCGTGAATTTTCTGTTTCAACTGCCGCAACTGCTCCAGCAATTCCTGTTTGTCGACCATACCCGACTCCTTTTTTCTGCCGGTTTTTCCCTCTGTCTCCAACCGGCTTATTCCTTTTTCGTTTTTCTTCCGTCCGCCGGATGGCCGACGGGAATGATATACAGGGGGCGGGCCGAAGTTGCCGGCTCCAGCAGGCGGCTTACGGCCGCGTCATCAAAAGCCCCGACGGGAACGGCGCCCAGGTCCAGGGAAACCGCTTCCAGCAGGAGGTTCTGGGCGGCATGTCCCGTTTCCAGAAAAACATACCGGATTCCTCTTTGGCCGTATTTGGCGGTGGTTCGTTCCGGGATGC
>CAZWCS010000038.1:0-33660 GCA_964632805.1 uncultured Desulfobacterales bacterium | reverse complement strand
ATTCAACGAAACCTGGACTGGCGAAACGAATATACCATGTATTCAAAAAGAGTCGCTTGCAGCCCCAAAAACAAAAACGCCCAATTGGATATGGGCTTTGCCGCCATGAAAAATGGTTATTACCGAAAAGCGATTAAACATTTTGGGAATGCTCTGCGTCTGGATCCGAATTTCGCCAAAGCCCACAGCAATCTTGGTGTTATCTGCTACATACAGGGTGATCTGGATGCATCCATCAAACACTTCACCACCGCTTTACAACTGGATCCGAATATGGAAAAAACACATTATGGTCTGGGCCTTGCTTTTGCTGAACAAAAAAATTTGGCAAAAGCTGTTCAGCACTATCAAACGGCTCTTTCATTAAAGCCGGATTTTACAAAAGCACATCTGAAACTGGCAGAAATATGGACTAACCAAGAATGTTATGGAAAAGCCCTGCGCCATTTGCAAAAAGCAATACAAATTGAACCGGATAATGCCACTGCTTATCGCAAAATTGGTCTTGTTTACCGCAAACAGGGAGACAATAAAAAAGCTTTCTGCGATGAATCGAAAGCAGCAGATACGACGGATTTTTCCAACGAGCCGAATGCGGCAAAGTGCCGTAATCCGGAAAAATAAGGACCGCGCTTTGCCGTCCCCCTGTCATGATGAAAAATCATAATGATAAAGAAATTTCTTCTTTCAGCATACAACAGGCAATTTTATATTCCGGTGTTCCGTCCGGGTGATAACGCAGGTTTTCCGGCTGTATAAGCTTATTAAAAACACAACCTTCCGGAATCGATAACAAAAAAAAATCGGTTTCATTAATTTTCGGGGTTTCTGCCAGGATGTTATCTGTAAAAGCCAGGCTGTGAAATGGAAAATCTTCGCAAAGGGGACACCGGTAAACCCGCCCGTTGGGAAAAATAAAATAGTTCTGGGCCACCAGACCTGCACACTCAAACAAATCCGTTTTTTCCAGATATACTTTGGGATAAATCACTCTTATTCCTTTTTGAGCAACCCTTTCGGCGGTCTCCGGCACAATTGACCGCCATTGCTGACGCGACACCTGATCAATGTTTCCTTTTTCCTGTGCAGATTTTCCTCTGAGCCCCAGAACCTGTAAAAACAGGGTATCAACACCCAAGACCTCTACCAGTCCGGAAATTTTTTCCAACTCTCCGATATTTAGCGTATTAACGGTATAAATCAGGCTGGTGCGAAACCCCTTATGAACAGCCGCTCTTATTCCTTCCAAACATTTTTTGTAAGATCCCTGGCCGCGAATGGCATCATTGGTCTCTGCAATAACACCATCCAGGCTGAAACTGATATAATCAACGATTTCCGGCGATGTTTTTTCCAGTATATTATGAAACAAATAACCATTGGTATCGATGGTTACCGAGCGATAACCGGCTTTCTTTGCATAAGCTACAGCGGCGGGCAGTTCCGGATGAAGGGTGGGTTCTCCTCCCAAAAAAATAACATTGGCCTTTTTCTTTTGCGGGGAAAACTGATCCAGCCAATTTTTTATTGTTTCAAGGGAAAGCCTGTTGCAGCCGTGCTGCTCGGGATTGATATAACAGTGGCGGCAATTCAGATTGCACCGGGTGAGAATATGAAAAAAAACATTAACAGCGTTTTTGGAAAAAGAAACGGTTTTATGAGGCATACGACTTAAGCGGTTTTTATCTTTTTTTTCAGTTTTGTTGCCTCCATCTTGGCTTTAATGAGTTCGCTGTTGGTCAGACGGAGCCGGGCACTCATGTATTCTGCAAAAATTCGATACAGCAATAAAATAAAATCAAGCGTTTCTTCTTTATTGGTATCACTTCCGGAAGCATATTTTTTCTGCGCGGAAGTGTTTACTGCCAGACAAACCGTATGACCATCGGCATATACAGAAGCGGAGCGCGCTTCATCATCTACGATACGCATTTCTCCAAATATTTCTCCAATTGTATTTATTGTACCAATGTCAACACCGCTTTTTTTTATCTTCACTTTTCCAGAAAGAAGAAAATAAAGCCAGGGATCAATATCCCCTTCTTTAATAATCACTTCTCCGTCATCATATTCTCTGATTTTACTTAAGCGCAATATTTTTGAAAGATTTCTGGTCTCAAAATGCTTTAATGCAGGAATACTCATCAATTTCTGAATATTCTGTATATTGTCTTTTAAATATTTTGATTCCAGCATTTTCAATCCTTACTTAAATTTTAATAATTTTTTCTGGAAAACGGCAGCCGGCAAAAAATTTTAAAATTGTCTAATCCAACGTTTTTAATATATCATCCTGTCGTGAAAATCAATCGAAAAAGACAAAAAGGCCTTTTTAGAAAGGGCGGTCTTTTTTGTTTTTATCGACCATGGCTGTTCATTGTTTGTTAAAAACTTTCTCTTTTTTTACAGCCGGTCTGTACCATGCCATTATTTTTTTGTATTGAATTATTTTTTAACCTCTTTTTCTCCCGGTTATATTTCATTTTATAATATAAAAAAAGGTAGTTATAAAACAATTAAAGATATCAACACCCCTTCTTTATTGTTGTAATATTTTATATTTATATTTATATTTTCTTTTATATATTATTATTTTGAAATACGACATTTTTTCTTTTTAAAAATTTTAACCAAAAAAGTTAGGGCGATCATGAAAATTTCCATACAAAAAAACGATATTATCGATTTGTTGGGAAATGTACAGGGAATTACCGGCAAAAAAACATCTCTTGCTATCACGGAAAATCTTTTCATTCGAAGCTTGGAAGACAGTATTTCGATATCTGCCACAGATATTGAAACCGGCGTGGAAGGCGTTTATCCGGCTCAGATTAAAAATCCAGGAGAAATTGCCATTAATGCCAAATATCTATATGACATTATCAAAAAAGCCAAAAACGAAACCATTTGGCTCACCGAGGAAAAAAAGCAATGGATTGAAATCACAGATTCGGAGCAGGAGACCAATTTTAAATTTAATATTGTCGGCAGCAATATCGATGATTTTCCTGAACTTCCCCATATATCTGATTTTGATAATATAGAAATGTCCTCTACGGTTTTTAAGAATATGATTTTATGGGCAATAGCTATTATATCCAATGATCGTAATGAAAAAAGAAATCATATTTTAGGCGCGAATCTGACCTGTATTGAAGAAGAAGGGAAAACATTTTTCCGTATGATCTCTACGGATGGAAAAAGGCTGACCAAAACAGATCATTTTTTGGAGACGTCGCCGAATTTTTTGGAACCGGAAAAAAAAGGGGTGTTGATTCCCAAAAAAGCGCTTAGTGAAGTTGTTAAATTTTTAGATAAAGAAGAAAAGATTCGCATCGGTGTCAAAGACAATTATTTTGTGGTTAAAAAAGAAAAGGAAAGTATTTACATTAATTTATTAAGTGGTGATTTTCCCGATCTAAGCACGCTTTTTGCCGAAGATGAAAATCGATATGTGATTCAACTGAATCGCAGGGAAATAAAAGATATGATTGAAAGAATGTCGATTTTAACTTCTGAAGATTACAAAGGCGTTATCTTTAAATTTGAAAACGATACGTTCTATATAAACGCCGCCAACCCGGATAAAGGAGAATCCTATGAATATATGAAAATCAAGTTCAAGGGAAAGAAAATCGAAGCATTGTTTAACCCGTTTTATTTTGTTGATGCTTTAAATCTGATTCGGGAAGAGAATGTTTACCTGAAAATAAAAGAAGAAGAATCTCCCTGTATTATCTGCGGAGTGGACTCGCCCCAAGAAATTAATATTATTATGCCAATGAGAATATAATGAAATGAAAAACGAAACCTATAATGAAAAAAGCATTAATGTTTTGAAAGGCCTGGAGCCGGTTCGATTACGGCCGTCCATGTATATCGGAAATATTGATAAGGAAGGACTCCATCACCTGGTGTATGAAGTGGTGGATAACAGTATCGATGAGGCGATGGCCGGATATTGTAATAAAATCGATGTCGTTATACATAAAGACAACACGATCAGTGTGGAGGATAACGGCCGGGGAATTCCGGTGGGAATTCATGAAAAAGAAAATGCACCCGCAGTGGAGGTTGTTTTAACCAAACTTCATGCCGGTGGTAAATTTGATCATGATAATTATAAGGTTTCCGGCGGGCTTCACGGGGTCGGTATATCGGTAGTCAATGCTTTGTCCTCTTTTTTGGAGGTGAATGTCTACAAGGACGGCAAAATCTATTGCCAAAAATTTGAAAAAGGAAAAAAAAGCAGTGAATTAACAATAATCGGGGAGACGGATAAAACCGGCACGAAAATCCGTTTTAAACCGGATACAGAAATATTGACCAGTGATAATTTCAGTTTTGATATATTAAGTCGCCGATTGCGGGAACTGGCCTTTTTAAACAAAGGAATAACAATTAAAATTGAGGACGAACGGTCTGATGAAACAAAAGAATTCTGTTATGACGGCGGCTTATATTCTTTTGTGGAATATTTAAATCGCGCGCATAACGTTATTCATAAACCGATTTACATTAAGGGAGAACGCAATGACGTACATATTGAGGTAGCCATTCAGTATAATGAAAGTTTTTCAGAAAACATTTATTCCTTTGCCAATAATATCAATACCGCCGAGGGGGGATTTCACCTTATCGGTTTTAAGGGGGCCTTGACCCGTTCTATTAATCAATATATTGCCACAGCCAATAGTTCCAAAAAAAACAATGAAAAGATAAATGGAGATGATGTCAGAGAAGGCCTAACCGCTGTTATCAGTGTAAAAATCAGAAATCCGCAGTTTGAAGGCCAAACCAAGACCAAGCTGGGAAATAGTGAGGTAAAAGGATATGTGGATTCGCTGGTTTATGAAAAGCTAAATATTTTTTTGGAAGAAAATCCCGCTATCGGCAAGAAGATTTTAAAAAAAGCGGTTGAAGCTGCGCGGGCCAGAAACGCGGCCAAAAAAGCCCGGGATATTGCCAGAAGCCAAGGGGCTTTATTGGACTCCAGTTTGCCCGGCAAGCTTGCGGAATGTCAGGAAACCGATCCGACCCGGCGGGAGCTTTTTCTGGTGGAGGGAGATTCCGCAGGGGGTTCCGCCAAACAAGGTCGGGACAGACGGTTTCAAGCCATTTTACCGTTAAAAGGAAAAATTTTAAACATTGAAAAAGCGCGGTTTGATAAAATTTTACGAAGTGAAGAAATAAAAAATATCATTACGGTTCTGGGAACGGGGGTTGGTAGTGAAGAATATAATATTGATAACATAAGATATCACCGAGTAATTATCATGACAGACGCCGATGTGGACGGATCCCATATCAGGACCCTTTTATTGACTTTTTTTTTCAGACAGATGCCCGATTTAATTAAAAAGGGTTATCTTTATATTGCGCAACCGCCGCTGTTTAAAATCGGTAAAGGGAAAAAAGAGGTGTATTTGGAAAATGAGTCTCAGTTATCCGATTATTTTATCAAAACAATATGTGATAAAAAATATATTCAAACAAGTGAAACAATAATCGAAGATCAGGATATGTATCTGTTTTTGTGTAATGTCTCCGATTATTTGAAAGACATGAAAATATTGAAACGGCGGGGATACAGTTCGCAGCTTTTGGAGATATTGATACGAGAAAAAGTAAAAGACAAAGAATTTTTAAAAAATAAAGAAAACGTAAATCATTTAAAACAGGTTTTGGAGGAAAACGACTTTTCCGTGGATGATATTCGTTATAATGAAGAAAAGAACCTTTTTGAATTTGATATTATTATTCCCGTTAAAGAAGATGAAGAGGAACAAATAACCGGAAAATCGAAAAAAGACATTAAACCGGTCAAGATCGGAAGGCGCTTAATTTATTCCAATAAATATCAAAATATGTATCTTTTAACCCAAAATATAGCAAAATACAATTTTCCGCCTTTTAGTATCTATAATAAAGAAAACAATCAGGAAGAAGCGGTTTTTGATACCATTAAAAAAATGTATTTCTATATGGAAGAACAAGGGAAAAAAGGAATTTCTTTTCAGCGATACAAAGGATTGGGAGAAATGAATTCCAATCAGCTTTGGGAAACAACCATGGAACCAGGGCGCCGGAAACTGTTAAAAATAACCATAGAAGATGCTGCGGAAGCCGATCAGATATTTACCCTTTTGATGGGCGATGAAGTAGAACCAAGAAAGCACTTTATCCAACAAAATGCCTTGGAAGCGGAAACGCTGGATATATAACAATAAATGACAGAAAAAAAAGATATTGAAGATGTTTTGCCTTTTGTTACCAAACCAAGCAGTTATCTTGGCGGCGAGATAAATAGCGTACAAAAAACCGATTCTGCAGATCTGCTTATTGCTCTTTGTTTTCCGGATGTTTATGAAATTGGAACTTCTCATTTCGGCATTCAGATTTTATATAACATTCTTAACAAGAATAAACGAATAAAAGCGGAAAGGGTCTTTTCTCCGGGAACGGATATGGAATCCTGCCTGCGAAAGGCAAATCGTTCTGTTTTTTCACTGGAAACCCGCCAGGCTTTAAACGATTTTGATGTTATTGGTATTTCTTTGCTATATGAATTGAATTATACCAATATACTGGCTTTATTGGATATATCCGGAATTCCCTATTACGCCTCGGAGAGGGATTCTTCTCAACCGCTACTTATCGGTGGTGGCCCTTGTGCGGTGAATCCCGAACCACTCGCAGATTTTTTTGATGCCTTTCTCATCGGTGATGGAGAAGAAGCCGTTGTTGCCATGATGGATATCTGGCTGGAATTCCATGACGCGGGCTTGATTCACGATAGACAGCGCCTTTTTCAACGTTGGTCCCAAATTCCCGGAATTTATGTTCCTTCTTTTTTTTCAACCCATTATGATGAAATGGGCCGGCAGTCTTTGATCCCGAAAAATGTATCCTATAAAAAAATATCAAAAGCCGTTGTTTCGGAATTGAAAAAGGAAGACTTTCCGGAGGCGCCTATAGTGCCTTTTGGCAGACCGGTTCATGACCGGTTGCGGCTGGAAATTGCCCGTGGATGTTCCAAAGGCTGTCGATTTTGTCAGGCCGGCATGATATATCGTCCGGTCCGGGAGCGAAACCCGGAGGATGTTTTGGCTTTGGCCGGGGACGCGCTGGCCGCTACCGGCTATAAGGACGTTTCGTTTCTTTCTTTAAGTACTGGTGATTACAGTCAGTTGGACACTCTTCTCGCTTCCTTCACCAGAATCTACGGCTCCCAACATGTTGCCATTTCTCTTCCTTCCTTTAGAGCAGGATCTCTAAATCATTCGGCGATGGCCTCCATTCAAAAGATTCGTAAAACCGGTTTTACCATTGCTCCGGAAGCCGGTTCTCAGCGGCTGAGAGATGTTATTAATAAAAATATAACCGAGGCGGACATTATTCATACTGTCTCTACAGCCTTTGATCTTGGATGGAATTTAATCAAAGTGTATTTTATGATCGGATTGCCGACCGAAACACCGGATGATGTCGAACAAATTGTTGCGCTTGTGAAACGGTTACAAAAAATCGGGAACACCAGAGGCCAGGCCAATTCCAAAAGCAAGAAGAAGTCTATACCCCCACGGATTAATGTCAGTGTCGCCACGTTTATTCCCAAGCCCCATACCCCCTTTCAATGGGAAGCACAAATATCTGTGGCGGAAGCCACCCAAAAAATTTTTTTTTTAAAAAAGCGATTGTCTTCCAGACAAATTGGTTTTAAATGGCAGGACCCCCAAATGAGTCTTTTAGAAGGTGTTTTTGCGCGGGGTGACCGGAGGCTTTCCCGTTTGATCGAGGCCGCTTATAAAAAAGGCTGCCGGTTTGACGGCTGGAGTGATAATTTTCGTTTCAGCGCCTGGCAGGAGGCCGCCCGGGAATGTTCGATAGATTTCGATTTTTACACCGCGCGTCCTCGCAAAACAGACGAGCCACTTCCCTGGAATAGAATATCTGCCGGTATTTCCAACCAATTTTTGGTGCAAGAGCGTGAGAAGGCCTATCGAGGTGAATTGACAAAGGATTGTCGGGAGGGGACATGTTGGCAATGCGGTGTTTGTGATTTTTCCACGAATTCTTCCCGAATAATCAAACCGGTCTTGGCAGCCGGCAACAAATCCGGACAAGCCTTACAAAAAAGAGCCCCGGCATACTTTTTTGAACCGGAAAAGCAATTGGAGATTACGCCTTTAAAGTACGAAATCACTTATTCCAAAACCGGTCCGGCAAGGTATTTCGGTCATATAGAATTTGCCAATATTCTTCAGCGGGCCATAAATCGAGAGCAAATACCGGTCGTTTTTTCGCAAGGGTTTCATCCCAAACCGAAAATTTCTTTTATATCCCCATTACCGGTTGGCATTGAAAGTGAGAAGGAGTTTTTTTATTTGACGGTCTTTACGCGCTTGAATGAGAAAAAGGTTTTGACCGCTATGAATGGGCGGCTCCCGGAGGGAATTCACCTTCTTTCTTGCCGCCTGGTTCCCGCAGAAAAAAGAAAATCGTTGTTAAACAAAAATCCAGTCGTTCGGTATCGTGTGATACTGAAAGGCCCTCTTCTTTTTGATATTGATTGCCTGAAGTCTTTTTTCGCCGCAGAAACTTTTTGGATAACCGTCAAAGGTAAAAACAATCGCGATCAGCCAAAAGAACTACGCGAAATGATTCCCCGGATGGAAATACTCGATCGCCGGCGCTTATTGCTGGAAATAAGGGAAGAAGCCGGGAAAACCGTCCGGCCCCGGGATGTTCTTGGCGCTGTTTTTCATATACCGGAGAGGGAGTTAAAACAAGCCCGAATAATTAAACGTGCCGGATAGAAAATTTTATCGTATCCCCGGAGAGATCAATTATGTCCAAAGAACTTATCATCAATGCCACGATCAGCGAAACCCGGGTCGCCCTTCTTGAAGACGGGACGGTGGTAGAATTTTTTATGGAGCGGGGGGACCACCTTAATATTTCAGGAAATATATATAAAGCCAGGGTTCAGCGGGTTCTACCGGGTATGCAGGCGGCGTTTGTCGATATTGGGCTGGAGCAGGCCGCTTTTATTTATGTAAATGACATTTTATCGGACGTTTCGAAAGAATATGACGCTGTTTTTAATGAGACCCTCAGCGAGGAGGAACAAACCAAAGCCCCCAATTTACATTTTGATGAGGCTTACAACGCAGAAGTGATTAATATTGGCGATCTGATTAACGAGGGACAGGATATTCTGGTACAGGTTTCAAAATCGCCGATAGGCAGTAAAGGGGCGCGGGTAACCACCCGCATCTCTTTGCCGGGTCGCTTTCTGGTACTTATGCCCACCGTGGATCATGTGGGGGTTTCCCGGAGAATCGTCGATGAAAAAGAACGTCTACGGCTTAAAGAGATGGTGATATCCCTGCGCCAGGAGAAGTACGGTTTTATCGTCCGTACGGCCGCTGAAAATCTTGCGGAAAATCAACTGCAAAAGGAAATGATTTTGCTGGTCAACTTGTGGGAGAAGATTCAAAAAAAATTTCAGGAGGCCACCTCCCCGCAACTTTTGCACAGAGATATGACCGTTTCGCTCCGCGCCGTTCGGGATTACTTGACCCATGAAGCCGATCGGGTCGTGGTGGACGACGAGACGGTTTATAATGAAATTATGGCCTTTTTGGATGAGATCATGCCGCGGATGAAAACCTCCATTGAGCGGTACCGGGGAAGTGAGCCGGTTTTTGACGCCTATAATATCGAAGGAGATCTCTCCCGGGCGCTGAAAAAGAAAGTCTGGCTTAAATCCGGGGGGTATATCATTATTGAACCGACCGAAGCCCTGGTTGTTATTGACGTGAATACGGGGAGATATGTGGGAAAACACAATTTTGAAGAAACCGTACTGAAGACCAACCTGGAGGCCGCGCGGGAAATTGCATATCAGGTTCGGCTGCGGAATCTGGGTGGTATTATTATTATTGATTTTATCGATATGGCCCGGGAATCCAACCGGGAAAAAGTTTTTACGGCATTGAGGCGATTTCTGGAAAAAGACAAAAGCAAGACCACCGTTCTACCCTTTTCAGATCTGGGTTTGATTCAGATGACCCGGAAAAGGACCCGCAATTCGGTTTCCAGGATGGTGTGCGAGCCCTGTTTTTATTGTGAGGGGGATGGCTATTTGTTGTCCAAACAGACGATTTGCTATAATATTTATCGGGAGGTTCTTCGGGAATCTCAGGATATCAGCGGAGAGCGGCTGACAATAAAGGTTCATCCGAATATTGCCGAGCTGTTACACGGCGAGGAAAGTGGTGTCATTTATGCTCTCGAAAAAGAATTAAACCGGAGTATCATAATTTATCCGGTATCGAAATTTCATATTGAGCAGTTTCAGATCGAAGAAATTTTATAGTATTTTTTGGAATTTTTTATACTTGACTTCCGAATTTTTCGATGGTTTACTGAAAAGATGGGTTTTATCGGGCGTTATGCCCGTGCGTTTTGATTTACGGAGACAGACGATAAAAGAGGTTTGCGGTTATGAAACGAACGTATCAGCCAAGTAATGTTAAGCGTGCCCGAAAACATGGGTTTAGAAAACGCATGGCGACAAAACAGGGGCGAAATATCATTAAAAGGAGGAGAGCAAAGGGAAGAAAACGATTGTCCGTGTAAGATCGGAGCTCATCTGGACAATTGACGCGTAATGCGGAGAAGAAGGAAAAAGATAGGCCTTCAGCCGGTCAAAAACAAGGAATGACAAAAGTTCGTTTTTTTTGATAGTATGGAAGAGATCGCACAAAAAACCAGAAAACATTTTTTTTCGTTTCACAAATGCGATCGTATACGAAAACGGACGGAATACAGCTTGTTGCATCAATACGGAACAAAGAAATCTACCAATTATTTTTATGTGGAAAAACGACCGGGAACGAACCGAAGCCGGCTGGGATTAACCGTTTCCAGGAAAGTTGGCAGCGCCGTTGTGCGTAATCGAATTAAACGACTGGCACGAGAGTATTTTCGATTAAACAGGCATCGCTTTTCCCGTTTTGGGGATGTAAACCTTATTGCCAAAAAAAAGGTTGCACGAGCTTCTTCCCAGGAAATTTTTACCTGCCTGGAAGAAATTTTTATACAGAGTTGACGGTGGTTTTGGTACAACGTGGAATATTGCTTCTAATTAGAGCATACCAGAAGATATTATCTCCTTGGTGGGGACCTGTATGCCGGTTTTACCCATCCTGTTCCGAGTATGCGTATATCGCTGTACGCCGCTATGGCCCGATAAAAGGGGGGGGGTTGGCTGTAAAGCGACTGCTGAGATGTCACCCTTTTCACCCCGGCGGGTACGATCCGGTTCCATAATTTTTTGCCAAGACCGCTACCGGCGGTAGCTGTTTTAACAATATAAAGCCTATTCTTTTCATTTCTCCGTTTTTCATTTTTGCGCGCATTGTTGTCCGGTCTGTGTTTACCATCCGATAATAACCCGACAGAGGATGTCTCCGGGCTTTGCGCAAAGCCGGTGCAAATATCTTGTTCACCGGCTCGTCAAGCCCGATTCGTCCATAATTATTTCCAGAAAGTTGCTATCTATGGAACAAATTCGCCTCATACTTGCGATTGTTTTGTCCATTCTGGTCTTTTTGATCTGGGATTTTTTCTTTGTCTCTCATCCGCCACCACCCCAGGATACCCAAGACCGGCGGCCTCCCGTACAGGAGAAGAAACAAAGCCTTCCCGTGGACCAGAAAAAGAGGGAAACCGAAGGGGTTCAAGGCCCCTGGACCAAGCTGGCGGAGAGAGCAGCGGCTTCTCCGGAGACAGCTGTGGCCCCGGGGGATCGTAAGCCGGAAACCGTTGCTACTGTTGATACCCCTCTGTATACAGCACAGTTGTCCGATAAAGGCGCCGTTATAACCGGCATGGTGTTAAAGAAATATCGGGAAAACAACGGTTCCGACGCCCCATTAAAAAGGCTGATTGCCCCGGACAACCCCTTCGGTCTGCTGGCGGTTGATCTGGAAGGAGCCGGTCTGCGCGGGGTTGATACCGGACATTATGAACTGCTGCACACAAGTGGCAACTATTTACAGGTAACTCGTTCCCACCAGACCTTGGTTTTTTCCAAAGCTTTTGACCGGGGCGTCGTCATTGAAAAACGCTACACTTTTTTTCCCGACAGCTACTTGATGCACCTGGAGGTGATTCTGCGCAATGGCTCTTCGTCTCCCCTGGGCGGAAATTTGAGCGTTTTGCTGTCAAAGCGGTTCACGGGAGAAGGGGGTCGCTTTGTCTTTGAAGGCCCCAGCGCGTTCAGTAATCAGCATTTGACGGAAGTTAAAATCAAAGAAATTGCCGAGCGGGACACGGTTGCCGCGCCACTTGACTGGGTTGCCATCCAGAGTCGGTATTTTATGTCTGCGATTGTCCCGCCCCGCCCCGAACCGGCCGCTATGCGACTTTTTTCCCGCCAAGAAGAAGATTTTACCTTTGTTGGTGCCAAGTATGTCCGGTCAACGGAAACCGTTGCGCCGCATTCCTCTCAGTCGCTTATGTTTAAGGTGTTTATGGGACCGAAGAGCATTCCCATACTCAAGGAGGCGGGCAACAATCTGGATCAGGCGGTGAAGTTCGGCTGGTTTGATATTATCGCCCGGCCCTGTCTATGGCTCATGAATTTTATTTATCGCTTTATACCCAACTACGGCGTGGCGATTATAATCGTGACGATCATCATTAAGCTGATATTTTGGCCTCTTGGAAACAAGAGTTATAAGTCCATGGGCGAAATGAAAAAATTACAACCACTCATGGCGGAGATACGGGAGAAATATAAAGATGATAAGAAAAAAATGAACGAAGAAATGATGGGTCTTTACAAAACCTATAAAATTAACCCTCTGGGAGGGTGTCTGCCGATGCTGGTACAGATACCGGTTTTTATCGCCTTTTATCGAATGCTTTATCAATCCATCGAGCTTCGTCACGCTCCGTTTCTGCTGTGGATCGACGACCTTTCCGCCCCGGAACGGCTGTTTGCCTTTGATGTGAATATTCCTTTTATGCACCCCCCGGCCGGAATTCCCGTGATGACTATCATTATGGGCGCTACCATGTTTTTGCAGCAGAAACTGCAACCGGTGCCGGGCGACCCCTCCCAGGCCAAAATAATGATGCTGATGCCAATTATGTTGACGGTTATTTTTATTAATTTTCCTTCGGGCCTCGTTTTGTATTTTCTGGTCAACAATTTTATTTCTATCGCCCAGCAGCATTATATTACCAAGAAGAATTCCTAAAATGGTGGAGGTGAAAAAAATGGAATCCTTGGAGTTTGAAGGAAAAAATATTGAAGCGGCCTTAAAAAAAGCGGAAAAAGCCTTAAATTTATCCCGGGATAAACTGGAATATGAAACGTTGTCTTCCGGTTCGAGCGGTATTTTCGGGTTGGTTGGCGCAAAAAATGCCCGTATTCGTGTCTTTGCGCGGAGCAGCCCGGATACGGTCGGCGATAAAGGGGATATCAAAAACGGGGAGACGCTCAGCGACAGGGAGATGGTCCAGTCTTTACTGGAGGAAACCTTTTCCGAAAACGGGGTTGCGGATGCTGTTTCCGTCCCGGAAGAACATCCGCCCTTAGCGGACAGTTCTGGAAATAAGGTAAACGGCGAAACCGTCCTGGATGAAAGCGCCGTCTTTCCTGGAAAAGAACTGCTGCAAAAAATTCTTGACCAGTTAACAACCGACGCCAAGGTCACCTTTCAGCGTACGGATAATCAGATTGTTTTCCGCGTAGAAGGCGGTAATGCTGCCGTTCTTATCGGGAAACGGGGACAAACCCTGAAAGCGATGCAGCATTTGGTAGAAAAAGTTGTGTGGAAAACCAGCGGTAGTAAGGCGAGTGTACAGGTTGATGTGGAACACTATATGGAGAAGCGGGCCACTACCTTGCGCGATCTGGCTTTTCGGCTGGCGGAAAAAACCAAGCAGACAGGCAAACCGTCAACGATTAATCGGATTGACGCCTTTGAAAGAAAAATTATCCATGACGCATTGAGAAAGGATAAACGCATTCGGACCAAAAGTGTTGGTAGCGGAGATTTTCGAAATGTTGTCATCCAGCCCGGATATCGGGGTAAGGCGCCGACCAATAAAGCATCCAGGAAATAATGGCCGATACCGATCGGGTTCTTCCTTGAGATTTTTTTGGTGGCGGAAATATTTCCCTGGTATTGTTCCCTGGTTGGTTTTGCACGGATTATATAATGCGTTTTTCTCCCACCATTGCAGCGATCGCAACCCCTCTGGCCAGGGGTGGCATAGGAATCCTCCGGTTGTCCGGTAATCAATCAATCGCCATCGCTTCTTCTGTCTTTCGGCCCTATTGTTATCGCGGAGGACCTGAACCTTATCCGGACCTGGCGGCGTTGACCTCTCACCATTTATATCCCGGCCGGATATATGATGGCGCCCGAGTGATTGATGAGGTTTTACTGGCGGTAATGAAAGCGCCCCATTCCTATACCGGGGAAAATGTTGTGGAAATCTACGCCCACGGAGGACCATTTGTTTTAAAAACCATTTTAACTCTTCTTTTGCAAGAAGGCGCGGAGCTGGCCGCGCCGGGCGAATTCACCAGGCGCGCTTTTCTTTCCGGCAGGATGGATTTAACGCAGGCCGAGGCCGTGGCCGATATTGTCGCAGCTGTTTCCGACAGGGCGCTGGCAGCAGCAGCTTCTCAGATTACCGGGGTTCTGCGGGACCGTATACAACGGATACGCCAAGAAGTTCTGTCTGTGTTGACGAACATTGACGCGGCCGTGGATGTAGACGAACAGATGGAAGAGGAATTATCCCGAAAGGAGATCGTTGCTCGTTTGCAGGAATCTGTGTTAGAAGAGATAGAGGGCCTTATTTGCCGACACGACACTCTGGCCGATCAGCAAAACGGGTTGCGGGTGGTACTTGCCGGTGCGCCCAATGTTGGGAAATCGTCTCTTTATAACCATTTGGTGGGGGCGGAGCGGGCCATCGTTGCCCGTCATCCCGGGACGACCCGGGATGTAATCGAAAGCGCTTTGTTTTTGGACGGCCGTCAGGTTTTCCTGGCAGATACCGCGGGCTTCCGCTCGGAAACGGCTTCCGATGTTGAACAGATGGGTATGGCCCAAGCAGAGCAGGCGATTGGTCGTGCCCATTTGGTTCTTTTGCTGGTTGATGGAGCGGCCGGTGTTTCCGCCCGTGACTACTCTGTTTTTGCGCGGGTGAAGGATAAGCCGGTAATCGTGGTGATCAATAAAATTGACCTGCTGTCCGATGCGAATCATAAGATCGTACCCCAACTGTGGCGGGACCGCTATTCGGTTGTAGCCCTGTCGGCCAAGACCGGAGAAGGCCTTTCCTCGTTGTGGCATGAACTCGAATTTTGGATGAGAGACAGCGAGCCTCCATTTCCAGACGATACG
This sequence comes from uncultured Desulfobacterales bacterium, assembly GCA_964632805.1. Taxonomy (GTDB): domain Bacteria; phylum Desulfobacterota; class Desulfobacteria; order Desulfobacterales; family Desulfosudaceae; genus CAZWCS01. The sequence goes on along the minus strand of CAZWCS010000038.1, from coordinate 18,217 downwards.
ATTCCGAACCTTCGGCACAAAAAAGCGCTGGAAACATCCCGGACCGCGGTTTTGTCTGCCATATCCGCCCTTGAGAAGGGCGTCCCTCCGGATGTTGTTGTAATCGACCTGCAAGCAGCCTGGACAGCCTTGAGCGATATTCTTGGGGAGCATGTTCGACCGGATGTTCTGGATGCCATTTTTGAAAAGTTTTGTGTGGGGAAATAGGCTTGCGGAAATATCTGTTTTTTGTCGGCAGAAAAGCCGTTCGGATCCATCCGTTAATGTTTCACGTGAAACATTAACAAAAAAACCGTTGTAGGAAAGGAGTAAAAAATGGATTTTGATTTTACACCGTATTTTGCCAAGTATGAAGCATTGGTGGATATGGTGGATAATATCTTTGCGCGGGTACGGAAAGAATATCCGGCTTGCGTAAATTGTAAAAAAGGATGCGCGGATTGCTGCCATGCTGTGTTTGATGTTACATTGATAGAGGCGCTGTACCTGAACCATAAGTTTCGGGATTTGTTTGGAGAAAACAAGGAGATGCTGGAACGCGCCAACAAGGCGGACCGGCAGGTACACAAGCTGAAAAAAAATGCGTATAAAGAGCATCAGGAAGGGAAAAACGAAGTCGCTGTATTACAGGAGATGGGAATGCAGCGCGTTCGATGTGCCCTGCTGAACGAACGGGATATGTGTGATCTCTATGATTTTCGACCGATTACCTGTCGGCTTTATGGTGTTCCCACCGCTATTCAGGGAATGGCGCACACTTGCGGTAAAAGCGGGTTTGATGAAGGAGAGGCATATCCCACGGTGAATCTGGATCGGATATATAACTATTTGTATCAGCTTTCAGCGGAACTGGTGGGGGATATAAAGACCAAATATGTGAAGATGAGAGAAATGCTGGTGCCGGTTTCGATGGCAATTATTACCGATTATAACGAGGCGTTTTTCGGTTTTTCCGATGATATACCGGAGGACGAAAAGACCTAGCGGAAAAGGGTGGAGAAGGAGCCCATGGCGGAAAACAGTCTTTCCGAGGCAGATAAACGAAAACAGGCCATTTTTGACAGTATGTCGGAACGGTCCCGCCAACGGATTTTAAAGCAGGGGTATGATAAGTGGGATCCTTTCCAGGAACCCAAGGACCCCATCGATCTTCGGCGGGATAAAACCCAACGGACCAGCCAGACATTGATTGCCGAATTTCTAAAAAGTCGTCCGGAAGAAACCTACAGCACGCAGTATGGTCGAGGGGTGGCGGAAATCTGTCTGGGGCTGATCAACGAGGACGATCGATTTTTGGGAATGTTTGATTTTTCCTGCTGGTATAAAGCGTTGTTGGAAAAAGAAGGGGTCCGGTCTGGATGAGCGGAATCGTTGCCGCAAAAAACAATCTGGAGGAAACGGCGCCACTAATGCGGGCTGTTCTTGATCTGGTTTTGTTTTCCGCGCACCGTTTGACTTGCCGGGATGTTCTGGAACGGCTGGGTGAGCGCTATTGTTTGCGGTCCGTAAAAAGCACGGTAGACCACCTGGTGTCTTCGGGCACCTTGCGATACGTTAATGACTGCGGACTCAGTTTTCTGGAAAAAAACTATATCGGCCGGATTCGCTTGGCACCGCATGTGTGGGTTGATACCCGACCGGGGTACGGGAAAGCCAGTTCGGACAATGAGGCGGTGATTCAGCTGCTTCCCGGTATCGCCTTCGGGGATTGTCGTCATCCCACGACCCGGCTGGCGGTGAGAGGAATTGATTATGTGTTGAGAGATTACGGGGTGCCATCAGGAGAACAATCCGCGCTGGATATCGGGACGGGATCCGGCATACTGGCCTTGGTCGCGGCCCATCTGGGTGTCAGCCGTGTCCTGGCTACAGATGTTGATGGTTGTGCCCGTAAGGAAGCCAGGGATAATATTCGGCGCAATCATATGGAGGCCCGGATTTGTGTTTCGAAACGCCCCCTGGAAGCGATTACGGATCGTTTTTCCCTGATCGCATCCAATTTGCGATTGCCGACATTACAGGACCAGGCGACCCTGCTGACGGAGAAACTGGTTCCCGGTGGCGCTCTGGTTGTTTCCGGTTTTACCGTAGAGGAGTCGGCATCTCTTTCGGCCGTTTTTACGGAAGCCTTTCACGGTCTCTGGAAGGCCGTAGACGGTCGCTGGTGCGGGCTTGTTTTTATAAAGAAAGCGAGGTAATGTATGGCCTTTGAAACGAAAGAACAGGTTTTAGAAAAAATATTGGCCCAAAAACGGCCCAAATGTCCGGATTGTCATCAGGAGATGGATGTTTGGGAAACACCGCCCATACCCTTTGGCGACGGTCTGGGCTGGGGAACGCCGTATTTGTTTGTCTGTTTTAACGAAGATTGCCCGGCTTATAAAAAAGGGTGGGACAAAATTCAAGAGACGTTCGGACATAAAGCCTCTTACCGGAATATCTGCTATCCGGACAGTGGAAAATTTGAAAGTATGATTGTCTTCAGTTCTCAGGGAGCCAAAGGGCAGATAACGACGGAGGATACCGCCCGGCAGCAGGAGCTCGCCCGGGAGGCAATTAAGCAGGGATTTTCTCTTTTGGCGGAGTTGTACACTACCCGCAGCTGGTTTGAGGTGCTGAATGTGCTGTACGACGCCACCCAGCCGGCCCGGGTACGGCAGAAAGCGTCTGAAATGCTTGGAGATATTGGTGATTTGGAAGCAATAGAGGCGTTGACCAATCTGACTACCGGCAATGAACTGATCGACAGCACCAGTGAGGCTGCTATACAAAAAATTCATGAACGACATTTTACCATGGAATGTCCCTTTTGTGCCGAGATCATCAAAAAACGGGCCAAGGTCTGTAAGCATTGCGGTCGGAATTTGCCAACCGGCGGCGGAGTGGTAGCGGATGAAACTGAATGATTTTTTATATCAGTCGGTGGAAGAAAAAGCCGCCCGGGTAAGCGTAGACTGCTTATGCGTGGGCCTGGGGTATACCCTGGTTTCCACTTCGGAGGGCGGGCTGGGGCTGGCCTATACCTATTTTGCGGATAAGTCCAGCTGTACTTTGAACCACGAGATTCGGGATCCGGAGGGACGGTCTGCAGAGGATCTCCTGCCAAAGATTTTTAGCGCTGACCCGCTCCAGCGCTCTATAGCGCTGGCTTTAATCAATGCCCTTAATCATGAGCGGGCAAATCAACTGCCTTCCGAACCGGAAAATCAAACCCTTCTGGATGCCCTGGATTTTGTTGAAGGAAGCCGCGTGGCTATGGTTGGATTGTTTAAACCTTTGATTCCAATTATAAAAGACCGGGGGGGAACGGTCGAAGTGCTGGATCGCCACAAGAATCTTGGGGAATCGGTTGCTTTTTATAAAAAAATGGCCACGTGGGCCGATATTCTGATTCTTTCGGCTACTTCCATTTTAAATCAGACCACCGAGGAGGTCTTGGCACAAGCGGGACAATCGGTTAAAACCGTGCTTCTTGGCCCCAGCACACCAATGATACCGGATGCGTTTCGCCACTTGCCGGTTCATTACCTGGCCGGCACGGTTCCCATAGACAAAGAGCAGACAATGAAAGCCGTGCGCCATGGGAAGGGAACGCCCGTGCTGCAACGGTACGGTCGCAAAGTAATGCTTTCCCTGGTGTAAACCCACAAGAAGAGATCGCTTTTCGTTCCCAACCGTTTCAGGAGATAAAAAGACGCGCAAAAAAAGGTTGATTTTTTATCGCAGGTGTCTTCATAATCTTACATGAGGAAATAACAAGCAGGAAAAGGCGGAGATTTTTATGTTCTACCGGGAGCGACTTTTTCTCCGAAAAGGGGGGTAACGATGCGATCAGAATCGTCAGGGGCTGAAGCACGAAATATCGGGGTCCAAACACTTGAGCCGATTCCGAAGGAAAGAAGGCTGTGGAAGCGGTTTACGGTGAATACCGCCTGTGTGATGGCTGTCAAACCCGCCCGGTTAATAAAAAACAGGACGGCCCAAGTGACTTTGGGGCCGTTGAAAAATGTCGGGATGAAAGGGCTTTCCTTTTACTATGTGGAAAAAAAGGAAAAAATTATAAACAGCATCCGATATATTTCCGTTGCGCTGCCGGGGGAGGGGGTGGTGGTGGAAAAACTCCCTTTTCGGATTGTGGATGATTTTTATGTAGCTCGCATGCCGGGGGAGAAGCAATCCGTGGAAAAGGTAAAAACCCTGTGCGTCTGTTTCAAGCCGCTGCTGCCCCAGCAACGAATTCAGCTGGAACAGTTTATCAGCGAATATGGCGATGTCATTAATTTTTCTGCCAGTAATCCGGAAAAACGGGAGGCCTGCCGGGCCACCAAATCCTTTTAAGAAACAATCAACGAAGAACCGGTCATCTGCGGCGGTTGGGGGAGTCCCATTACCGCCAGCACAGTCGGCGCTACATCTCCCAGCTTACCGTTTAAAACCGATTTTAAAGATGTGTTGGAATTTACCAGAATAAAGGGTACCGGATTCAGGGTGTGGGCGGTATGCGGGTGTCCTTTTTCGTCTTCCATTTGCTCCGAGTTGCCGTGATCGGCCAGAATGAATGCTACACCGCCTTGACGGATGAAGGGAGGAAGGATTCGGCCCACACAGGCGTCTACGGTTTCGCAGGCCGTTACCGCAGCAGGAAAGATGCCGGTGTGACCGACCATATCCATATTGGCGAAATTTACCACAATCAGGTCATAATAACTGCGCTCAATTTGGGCGACCAGTTTTTCGGCCACTTCCGCAGCGCTCATTTCCGGCTTTTCATCATAGGTGGCCACGTCCCGCGGAGAGGGTATCAGCATGCGGTCTTCACCGGCAAAGGGAGGTTCTTCCCCCCCGTTAAAGAAGTAGGTCACGTGGGCGTATTTTTCCGTTTCCGCGATACGAAGCTGGGAATACCCCCGATCGCTGATAACTTCTCCCAGCGTTTGTTGCAGTTCTTTCGGGGGAAAAGCGACCGGCAGAGAAAAGGAGGCGTCATAAAGCGTCATGCACACCAAACTGCACAGGGCGGGAAAACGGCGCCGGGAAAATTCAGAAAACCGTTTTTCGGTAAGGGCCCGGATGATTTGGCGGGCCCTATCGGCCCGGAAGTTAAAAAAGATAACGCCGTCGTTGTCGGAAATTTTTGGAGAGAAGGCTTTGGTGTCTTCCGTAATAACAACAGGGGTCACGAACTCGTCGGTTTCTCCCCGAACATAAGCATTTTCTACGGCTTGCAAAGGATCTGTTTCTGAGCGGCCTTCCCCCAGTGTATATAAGTCGTAGGCTTTTTGGGTCCGGTCCCACCGGGTATCCCGGTCCATGGCGTAAAACCGGCCACAGATCGTAGCGATGGAGGCGATCTCATAAGAAGCAAGAAACGCCTGCAGGTCCGCAATATAGGTTTTCCCGCTGTCCGGGGGCGTATCCCGGCCGTCCAGGATGGCATGAATCCGTACCGGAACGCCTCGTTCACAGGCCATTTCCACCAGGGCTTTAAGGTGATCAAGGTGGCTGTGCACGCCGCCGTCGGAAACCAGCCCCATCAGATGCAGCGTCGCGTCCCGGCCTCGCACAGCGTCCATCAGGTTTAAAAAGGTTTTATTGTTAAAGAAAGAGCCGTCTTTAATGGCAATATTGATTTTCATCAAGTCCTGGTAAACAATGCGGCCGGCGCCGATGTTCAGATGACCGACTTCGGAGTTGCCGATAAAACCCGCCGGCAGACCGACAGCTTCGCCTGAGCATGACAGTTGGGAATAGGGGCAGGAGGCGAACAACTTGTCCAGATGAGGCGTGTGGGCGGCCCGAACCGCGTTTCCCCGCTCCTCCGGGTTGATGCCCCAGCCGTCCAGGATAACCAGCATACAGGGGGTATGGGCTTTTGGCATAACTATTTTTGCTCCCTATGGCAAGAAGTGATTAACAAGTGACCTCGATTTTTTCCGCGTCGGACCAGAGTCCTTCAATATCATAATACTCGCGAACCGTTTCATAAAAAATATGAATGATAACGTGACCGTAGTCAAGGAGAACCCAGCGGCCTTCGGCCAGCCCTTCGCTGCTGAGAGGTTGAATGCCCTGTTTTTTTAATTTCTGGATAATAAATTCGCCGATGGCGGTAACCTGCCGGTTGGAGTTTCCGGAACAGATGATAAAGGCATCGGCAATGGAGGTAAGCTCCCGGAGGTTTAAAATCACTATATTTTCGGCCTTTTTTTCCGTGACCGCCTCCCAAAAAGGGGCTATTTCTGATTTGAGCGCAACGGACATTGATAAAGTTCCTTTTTTAGGATGAATTGCTCCACCGCCGGAGGCAGCATACCTTGCGAAGGCCGGCCGGTGGTTTTGATTTGGCGGCGGATGTCGGTAGCCGAGATGTTGGTATTGAAAGATTCAAAGAAAAAAACCGGTTGAAAGGCAGGCGCCTGATATCCCCCCAGATTTTTAGAAAAAGCATAGCTTTTCGAAATTCTGCCGGAGAGAAATTCATAAAAAGCACGGGACGGTTCGGTTTCTTCGCACTTGCGATTAACCACAATTAAGGGGATTTTTTGAACCAGTAGCCGGTAGTCTTTCCAGGTGTCCAGTTCCAGAAAGGCATCCAGACCAAGAATTAAAGAGAGGCGGGCGTCGGGCAGCTGGTGGGAAAAGCATGTCACCGTGTCAATGGTGTAAGAGGGCCCTCCCCGGCGGATTTCGATATCGGAAATCCGGCAATGGGGAAGCCCGCTAAAGGCCAGGCGGGTCATTTCCAGACGATCTTCCGGGGCGGCCAGCTCTTCGGTGTTTTTATGGGGCGGGTCAGCGGAAGGCACCACCAGGAGTTTGTCCAGAGAAAATTCTTCGCAAATGGTGGTGGCAAGTTGCAGGTGTCCCCGGTGTACCGGGTTAAAGGATCCGCCAAAAATTCCTGTTTTCATAATTTTTCGGGCGCCGAAAAGAGCCCCCGGTGCTTTTCCGTATCACGTTCTTATATCTGCGGAAAACGATTAAAAACCGCTCAAATTCGATCAAGTTCGTATTTGTCCGCTGCCGTTGACCACAAATTTTGTAGTCGTAAGCTCCTCCAGTCCCATGGGGCCGAAAGCGTGTAATTTGGAGGTACTTATGCCCATTTCGGCCCCCAGTCCGAGCTGGCCGCCGTCGTTAAAGCGGGTGGAGGCATTAACCAGCACCACCGAGGCATCTGCCGCAGCTTGGAACTGACGGGCCCGGGTGTAATTTTCCGTAACGATGGCTTCGGTATGGGCGGAACCGTATTGGGCGATGTGCGTAAGCGCCGCGGCCATATCGTCGACAATCTTTACCGCCAGGATCAGATCCAGATATTCAGCCGGCCAATCCTCTTCGGTGGCCGGTTTCGCCTCAGGAACCAGGCTTCGGCTTTTTTCGCATCCCCGCAGCGTGACACCGGCATCAGCAAAGGCCGCCGCCATTTCCGGCAAAAATTTTTCGGCTACATCCTGGTGAACGAGCAGGGTTTCCATGGCGTTACAGACGCCGGGACGCTGTACTTTGGCGTTAAAACAGATTTTCCGGGCCATGTCCAGGTCGGCGTAGGAATCCACGTAAACATGACAAACGCCTTTGTAGTGTTTGAGGACCGGCATTTTGGCGTGATCCACCACATATCGGATAAGACCTTCTCCGCCGCGGGGAATAATCAGATCCACAAAGGGTTCCTGGGCCAGCAGATGCGTAATGGCGGACCGGTCTGTAGTGGGGATAATCTGCACGGCGGTTTCCGGCAGACCGGCCGCAGCCAGTCCCCGGGTAATGCGTTTGGCCAGGGCTTGATTGGAGTGGATGGACTCCGAGCCCCCGCGCAGAATTACAGCGTTTCCGGATTTTATGCACAGTCCGGCGGCATCGACGGTGACGTTGGGCCGGGATTCGTAGATAATACCGATTACCCCCAGCGGTATTCGCATTCGGGCCACTTCCAGACCATTGGGGCGGATCCAGGTGGCGCTTTTGGCGCCTACCGGGTCGGGCATAGCGGCGACATCCAGCAACCCCTCCCTCATGGAGTCAATGGTGGCGTCAGTTATGGTCAGACGGTCGATCATGGCGTCGGAAAGACCGTTTTTCCGGGCCGAATCCAGATCTTTTTGGTTTTCCGTTTTAATTTCCGCGGCTGAGGCGTGCAGCGTCTCGGCGATTGCCTGCAAGGCCTTGTTTTTTTGGAAAGCCGGGCAGGTTGCCAGGAACAGGGAAGCGGTTTTGGCCGCTTTGGCCAGGCTGATGATGGTTTCTTCGATACGCATGTTCGCCTCCTGGAGGTTCAATAATATCAGATGCGCCCAACAGGGCGTATCTGATTTTCAGGAAATCACCAAATTGTCTCTGTGAATGACTTCGTCGTAAGGTTTTTGTCCCAGCGCCTGTTGAATCTGAGCGGATTTAAGCCCCTTGATTTTGCGGATATCGGCAGCGTCGTAATTTACCAGACCGATGCCGAAGATTTTTCCACTACTGGTTTGGATGGACACGGCGGCGCCCGGACCGAAGTCTCCGTTTACGGAACGGATGCCGCCGGGCAGCAGGCTTTTTCCCCGTTTTTTCAGAGCCGCGGCGGCGCCTCCGTCAACGACCAGAGAGCCCTGTGGTTTCTGGCCGAAGGCAATCCACCGTTTTTTGCTGGAAAGCTTGTGAGGGCGGGGGTGAAAAAAGGTCCCCAGCGGCTTGCCCGCCATAAGATCCGCCAGAATGTTTTTTCGGCAGCCGTTGGCAATAATCATGGGAATGCCGGAAGACATCAATTTTTTAGCGGCCTTGAGCTTGCTTAACATGCCGCCGGTACCCAGGGCACCGGGTATACTGCTGGCGGCCGCTTCCATTTTCCGGGAAATGGAGGTCACCGATTCGATCAACGCCGCGTCGGGATGGCGCCGGGGATCTTTATCATACAGACCATCAATGTCCGTAAGGTTGATCAGAAGGTCCGCATCCATCAGCAGGGTAATCAGGGCGGCCAGATTGTCGTTATCCCCGAATTTGATTTCTTCTATGGCTACCGTGTCGTTTTCATTGATGATCGGTACAACGTTCCAGTCGAGCAACGTATTCAGTGTATTGCGGGCATTCAAGTACCGCTGGCGGCTGGCCAGATCACTGCTGGTTAGTAGCACTTGCGCCACATTGCGATTTTTCCGGGCGAAGGCTTTTTCGTAGGCCAAAATCAAACCCGCCTGGCCGATGGCCGCCACGGCCTGTCGCTTAGGCAGTTCAGCGGGTCGTTGCAGATTCATTTTTTTTTCGCCGGCGGCCATGGCCCCGGAGGAGACCAGAAGGATCTCGGCCGGTCTGTCCATAAGGGTGCAGATATCCCGGCTGATGGAGCGAACGGCATGCAGATTTAAGCCGTTTTCGCCGGTCAGAACTCCGCTGCCGGCTTTAACAACAATCCGTCCGGCAACGCTGCAGATATCTGTGCGAAGATTACGCATTATCCGAATATAATAACGCAAAAAGATGCTTTTTGAAATCAGGGACCCCTTTTTTTGTGGCTGCTGAAATTTGAAAACAGCTTTTTCCACCATGGGCCTTGATAAAAGCCTCGGCCCGGGGTATGGCTTCCGGAAGATCCATTTTGTTTAAAACGACAATCTGGGCTTTATCGGCCAGTTTAGTACTGAACTGCGCCAGTTCGTTGTTTACGGTTTCCAGGCCGGACAAAGGATGGTCCGGATCGATGTCGGCGGCATCAATCAGGTGAACCAGGTAGCGGGTCCGTTCGATATGTTTTAGAAAGGTTATGCCCAGTCCGGCACCCTTATGGGCACCGGCGATCAATCCGGGAATATCTGCTACGGCAAAGGGTTCTCCACCGTTGATTTGGACCATACCGAGATTGGGACTCAGGGTCGTAAACGGATAGGCTTCTATGGCGGGCCGGGCCGCGGAAATAACGCTCAGAAGGGTTGATTTGCCGGCGTTGGGCAGCCCAATCAGCCCGACTTCGGCCAGCAGTTTCAGCTCCAGACGGATGGTTGCACAGCGGCCGGGTTCACCCGGCTGGGCAAATTTGGGGGCGCGGTGGGTAGCGGTAGCAAAGTGCTTGTTTCCTTTTCCGCCCCGTCCGCCGGGTAAAAACCGGAACTGTTCCCCGGCGGACACCATGTCTCTGAGGACTGTTTCGGTTTCTGTGTCAATAAGGAGGGTTCCCGGCGGCACGCCGATGATCAGGTCCGTTCCGCTTTTGCCGGTTTTCTGTTTTCCCTGTCCGGGTGAGCCATTGGGCGCGGAAAAATGTTTTTGTCGTTTAAAGGAATGAAGCGTTCGCTTGCAGGGATCGGTTTGAAAGAGGATGCTGCCGCCATGACCGCCGTCTCCGCCGTCCGGGCCGCCTCTGGGGATAAATCGCTCGCGTCGGAAGCTTACGCATCCCTGGCCCCCGTTTCCGGAACAGACCGTAATCGTGGCTTCGTCAATAAATTTCAAGCTGCATAAACGCTTACTTTTTTGCGCTTGCCGGAGTGTTCAAAAGCAACCACCCCGTCAATTTTGGCAAAGAGGGTATAGTCTTTACCCAGACCGACGTTGTTTCCGGGGTGAAATTTGGTTCCCAGTTGTCGCACCAGAATGTTGCCGGCCCGCACGTTTTGTCCGCCAAATCGTTTCACCCCGCGCCGTTGCGCGTTGCTGTCGCGACCGTTTTTGGAGCTGCCGCCCGCTTTTTTATGTGACATCCTGAACTCCTTTTGGTTTTTCGGGTATAAATTCCGGCAAAGGCCCTCAGCCGGTTTCGATGGTGTCGATCTTTACCGCGGTGAACGGTTGCCGGTGGCCGTTTGTCCGGCGATATCGTTTCCGGCGTTTATACTTAAAGACAATGATTTTTTTGGCTTTGTTCTGTTCCAGAATACGGCCGTTAACCCTTACCTCGCCCAGAACCGGCCGACCGATTTTCACGTTTTCACCGTCGGAGACCATAAGTACCCGGTCAAAAGAGACCGCATCGCCCACTTCGCCGGGAATCTTTTCGATCCGCAGAATATCGTCTTTTTCGACCCGGTATTGCTTGCCGCCGGAATGAATTACCGCATACATAATAGAAACTCCTCGTTATACCGGAAAATCTCAATATTTACCCGGCCTTCCCTTGCAGTTGGCACAGGCGTAATGATAAACCTAAAATTATAGTTGCCGGAGTAATATTGTCAAGAACTTTTTTGTTTTTAGACAATAAAAGGGAACCAGCATTGTTGAGTGTTTACAATTCATCGTCAGTTATACAAAAAAGGGATATCGGTCCGGTTTTGCGCCGGCGATGGTGTGGCCAAAAAAAGCGGGAGCCGCTGCTGAACGTGGCTCCCGCTTTTTTGTTTGTTGCTGTTTGAGCGAACGACTAATGTCCGACGGCACCGAGCAGTCCCTGAATATCGCCCGTAAAAGGCGCGGCAAAGATAATAATCAGAGATACCACCAGTGCATAGATACACAGTGATTCGATCATGGCCAGGCCGATCAGCATGGTAACGGTAATTTTACCGGAGGCTTCCGGGTTTCTGGCAACGCCTTCCGCCGCCGCTTTCAGGCCCAGTCCCTGGCCCAGACCGCAACCAAAGGCCGCAATGGCAATACCAAAACCGGCCGCTGTAACACATGCCACAAAATAACTTAACGCTGCTTCCATCTTCTTTCCTCCTTACACGACAATGAGTTGGTGTTTCGCTTCTTTCTTTTCCCTATGTAAAAATAACGCTTCTCAAAAAATCAGTGGGCCTCTTCCATGGCACCGGCAAAGTACATGACCGACAGCATGAAGAAAATAAAGGCCTGAATAAAGCAGACCAAGATGCCCAGGGCCATGATCGGCAGCGGCGCAAAAAAGGCGCCGGCCAGCATGAACAGAATCATCAGGACCAGCTCGTGCCCCATCATGTTGCCGAACAGCCGGAAGGTCAAAGAGAGTACCCGCGCCAGGTGACCGATGATTTCAATGGGCAGGATCAGCGGCGCCAGCGGCAGCATCGGTCCCAGAAAGTGTTTAACATATTTTGCGCCGTGATATTTTACGCCGATGAAATGGGTAAAGACAAAGACCACCAAAGCGCAGGAAAGCGGGGTGTTGATGTTGGCCGTGGGCGGAAAAAAGCCGGGGATCAGTCCCATCAGGTTGCAGACCAGGATATACAGAGCGATGGTTGCCGCCAGGGGAAAAAACCAGCGGCCTTCTTCGCCGGTAATATCCACCATGAATTCTTCGATTCCGGAAACCACGACTTCCAGAAAGTTTTGCATCTTGGTGGGAATGAGACGAACGCCCCGGGTGCCCAGGAGTCCCAGCGCGATCAGTATCGCCATGACCACCCAGGAGTAAATGATGTGATAGTTGTTATGGGCAAAATGTTCCAGGCCCAGCCAGGCAACCAGTTTTTCAAAAAAAAGATAAGGATGTGACAACTTATATAACCTCCTTGCATAGAATTTTTTTGATTACACCGGCGGTCGCCAGAAAGATGCTGGCCACCACGATGGAAAGACCGACTATCAGCCCCAGCGGATTCACCGCCTGGGTCCAGATCAGGACAAAAATAATGAGGCCGCTGACAAGAAAGCGGACATAATATTTGGCAATAATGGCGTTATGCGACGGTTTTCCCGGGGGCTGGAAGGCGCGGCGAACCGTTTTGCCCAGAAGGTGAAAATTGATGGTGACGATGAGTCCGCCCAGCAGAATGCCCAGAGCGAAACCGGTCTCCAGAACCAGAAAACCGCCTACAGCCAGGCTGAACAGCAGAATCCAGTTGGTCCGGGTGATAAACTGAACCAGCCGCTGTTCGATGGGCAGAACCGTATCCGTTGTCATAACCATTAGTTATTCGCCAGCTTTTTCCTGTTTATTTTCTTTTTTATCCGTCCGCTGTACTCTTCGCATGGCGTGGAATATGTTGCGAAAACCGGCAACAATTCCGAGCCCGAAACAGACAAAGGTCCACAGGGGCCCGGTACCGAACCGTCTGTCCAGAAAAACGCCCAGAAACAGACCGATAAAAATGGCCAGCGCCACGGAAAGTCCCAGACTGCTGTAATAGGCCAGGTCTTTTATCGCCCGCCTGGTGTCGTCTTTCATAACACCTCGTGAAACCAAAATGGTGAAATTATCATGACCGGTAAAGGCAAGTCAACGAAAAAATTTTTTTGGGGTGTTGGAAGACGGAATAACAGAAACGTCGCCGGCGCCGTCAGGGGAACCGTTTTTGGTTTTTTACGGCAGGTCAATGGTCTCGGCGCTGAAAACCGGCCCGTCTTTACAGGCATGCAAATATGTTCCCGGCAAGCTGGCGGATCGAACGGCGCAACCCAGACATGCTCCGATACCGCAGGACATCATGGTTTCAATGGAAACCTGGCAGGGGATTCGGTGCGTTTGCGCCAGGGAAATTACCGCTTTGGTCATGGCCGGGGGACCGCAGGCAAAAATGGCCTGGGGAGGCGCTTGTTCCAGGGCCGGTATCAAAAGATCGGTAACCAGACCGGCCGTGCCTTCGGAACCATCTTCGGTGGTGACCCGGACCGGGATGTTCAGGTCGGTAAATATATCCCGGCAGATCAGGTCACGCTGGCAGGCGCCACCGAAAAAAAGCGTACAGTCCGGTTTGTGCGGGGAGGCTGCGTCTGTCAGGTGGCGGGCCAGAAACCCCAGGGGGGCAATCCCGAGGCCGCCAGCCACCAGAAAGACCCGGTGATGTGTCGGATTGCAGGTAAATCCGCGACCCAGCGGGCCCACCAGGGAAACGGTGTCTCCCGCTTTGAGGCCGGTCATCTTACGGGTGCCGGCTCCAACCATTTTATACAGCAGTTCCAGTCCGGCGCGGTCTTTACTCACGGAAAAGATGGAAAAGGGACGGGGCAGAAGCAGCGCGGGCTCGTCAACCAGGCGCAGCATGACAAACTGACCCGGTTCAGCCGTGGCCGCCATTTCCGGAGAGGCCAGCGTCATTCGGAAACAGTCCGGCCCCACCGGTCGATTGTCAACAATGGGCACTTTTTGCTGAAGCATTATTTGACCACAAAGCCCGCGATGATTTCTTTCATGATTTCCGTGGTCCCCCCGCCGATGGACAGAATGCGGTTGTCCCGGTAAAGCCGCTCTACGGGGTATTCCCGCATATAGCCGTAACCGCCGAAGATCTGCACGGCATCGTAGGTGACTTTATCGCTGGTCTGGCAGGCGAAATTTTTGGCCATGGAAATTTCTTTGATCTGGTTTTCCCCGGCATTGATTTTGGCCGCAATGCGATAGGTGAACTCCCGGCTGACCTCCACCAGGGTGGCCATATCCACCAGTTTGTGCCTGGTGACCTGAAAATCTTTCAGGGGTTTGCCAAAGGCCTCCCGTTGCTTGACATACTTTACACTTTCTTCCAGAGCCAGCTGAGCGGTCATATTGGCCATGGTGGCCAGTTGCATGCGTTCCATTTGAAAGTTTTCCATGATGGTGTAAAAGCCGGTGTTCTCCTCTCCAATAAGGTTTTCCGCCGGTACCCGGCAATTGTCAAAAAAGATTTCCCCGGTGTCCGAGGCCAGCCAGCCCATTTTTTCCAGCTTGCGGCCGGTGGAATAGCCCGGGGTGTCGGCTTCGATAACCAGAAAGCTGATACCGTGGGCACCTTCGCCGCCGGTCCGTACCGCACAGGTCAACTGGTCCGCCCGGATGCCGCTGGTAATAAAGGTTTTACTGCCGTTAACCACATAAGACTCTCCGTCCCGAACCGCCGTTGTTTTCAGATTGGCCACGTCCGATCCGCCGCCGGGTTCGGTGATACCCAGGGCGGCAATGCGGTCGCCGGCCAGAACGGGTTTGACAAAGCGTTCGATTTGCTCCGGGGTGCCTTTCAGGGCGATGGGCGGCAGGCCGATGCCGTGGGAGCCCACACCGGCGACCAGGCCGGCCGCACCGCACCGCATCATTTCTTCGTTAAAAACCAGGGTGCTGAAAACATCGCGGCCGCTGCCGCCGACTTCTTCCGGAAAGCCGATGCCCAGAAATCCCAGGTCGCCCAGTTTTTTGTACAGTTCCCGGGGAAATGTCCCGGCCGCTTCCCATTCCTCTACAAAAGGGGTAATTTCTTTTTTGACAAACTCTCTTACTGCCTTGCGCAGCATGTTGTGTTCGGCGGTAAAGTATTGCTGATAGGTGCCGGCGCTTTCGCTGGTATTCATGGTTGCTGCCTCCTGCTCGGGGTTTGGGGATCTGTTTTGCCCGGCATATCTGTAATAGGTCGATTTCACAGATAGAATCCGGGGTTGTAAAATCAGATTCATATTCCGAATTATGTTCAACTGTAAAAATCGATTCGGATAAAGTCAAGTCCAAAGTGCGCCGAAGTCAGGCACACCGGTGGAGGAGGGGTCAGATGGTGCCGAAAACCAGCTTTTGGGCCAAGGGGGTGAAAAGAAACAGCAGGGTGTTTTTGATCCAGGTATTGTAGGCCTCGCTGGTCGGATCCATTCCCAGAATCATGGCATGGCAGGTATCAGCACCCAGAAAGTTGACCAGCAGGGCGTTAAAACAGGTTAAAAACGCCTCGATTTCTTCGGAAGATGCTTTTAAAGGAATAATGGCCTGAAAGGTGGTGCGGGTTTTGGCAAACACTTCCGGAATATACTCATACCCGGGAATTTCTGTGGGATCATCCTGTAAAACCGAGGAATTGATGGCAAATATTTTCAGGGCTTCCGGGTTTTTCTGGTTGAAGGCCAGAAAACGGTCCAGATAGAGAGCGATGCTTTTTTCCGGAGACAGGGCCTTCAGTTCATTCATCCAGGAAACACTGGCTTCGTAAAACTCTTCGCAGACCTCGATCATGACCGCTTTGAACAGATCCGCCTTGGTGGGGAAATAGTAACGGATAAGGGGATGGTCGAAGTCTCCGTCGGCGGCAATCATGCGCATGGTGGCGGCTTTGTAAGGATGTCTGGAAAAGACCCGGCGGGCTGCAGCCAGAATTTTGGCTCGGGTGACAGCGCTTTTTTTGGTTTTGTTACGCCCGTCTTTTTTTGTTTTCCAGAGGCTGTGTTTCATAATTGAGAGTCTACCGGCTTGAAAGCGGGCTGTCAAGTCTACCCCCGGCGCAGATGGTCGATATGGGGAAAGCGCTTCCCCCGGCACGGTTTTCTCCTTGCAGTCTTCAGGCCGTAATGGTATGGTAAATAAAAGCAGAGTCAGAAAGGCTCTGCTGTTGTTTGGGGACCATAGTTTTCTGCTGTGCCGCGTCAAATTAAGCCGCCGGGTTGGATGGACCGGCTTTCGCCATATGAAAAACGCAAAACGGCTCGCGATTACAGTACTGGCGCTGACCGTGCTGGTTCCGGCTGTAATCGGGACATATCTCCGACATTATGCTCTCACCCCGGCTGTAGCGGATACTTCGGATCGGAAATGTTTCCCTACGGGAACCGAGGTGGTCGTCATTCCCCGGGGTGCCGGTATCCGTGATGTAGCCCGATTACTGTCCCGGCGGGATATTATCCGCCAGCCGAAACTGTTTCGTTTGCTGGCCCGTGTCAAGACCCGCCATGCTTCCATAAAGGCCGGTGAATACCGGCTGTCACCCATGCAAACGCCGCTGTCCATACTGGATAAGCTCATTCAGGGGGAGGTGGTATTGCACAAGCTCACCGTTCCCGAAGGATACACGGCCCGGCAGATCAGTGCGCTGGTGGGCCGCTCCGGCCTGACTACGGCGGCGGCGTTTATGCAAGCCGCATTTGATGCCGGTGTTGCCGGGGAAAACGGGATATCTGCCAAGTCCTGTGAGGGGTACCTGTTTCCCGAAACCTACTATTTTCCCGTCTCCGTTTCTGCTGAAAGAATTGTGGCCACCATGGTCAAGCGGTTCTGGGCCGTGTTCACGGAGAAGTACCGGGAGCGATCCCGAAAGCTGGGTTTTACCGTGCATCAGATCGTGATCCTGGCTTCCATGATCGAAAAAGAGACGGCTGCTGCAGGAGAGCGACCCCTGATTGCGGCCGTATTTCACAACCGGCTGAAGAAGCACATGCGCCTGGAGAGCGATCCCACCGTTATTTACGGCATTTCCGATTTTGACGGCAATATTACCCGGCGCCATCTGGAAACGAAAACCCCTTACAACACCTACCGCATACGGGGTCTGCCAGCGGGACCCATTGCCAATCCGGGGGAAAAATCCCTGAAGGCCGCGCTTTATCCGGCGGAAGCGCCCTATCTGTTTTTTGTTGCCAAAGGTAACGGGTCCCATCAATTTTCTACCAATATTGCCGATCACAACCGGGCGGTTCGCAGGTACCAGTTGCGCCATTAAGCGACCTTGTGCAGGCCCATGCCTTTTTCTCTTGCCGGCGGGGAATGATGTTGACACCCAGGCGGTGGTTTTATAGATTGGGGCGATCATGCCAACCGGAAAACAGGAAGGGATATACCCATGACAGCGGAAAAAAAACAGGTGGTGATTATCGGTTCGGGAATCGGCGGCAGCGGCATCGGGGCTTTGCTTGCTCATCGCGGACACGAAGTAACCGTGCTGGAAAAACTGGGGTTTGTGGGTGGCCGCTGTTGCAGCCGGGAGCGGGAAGGCTTTATCGTGGACCTGGGGGTGCATACCTTTTCCCAGGCCGGCAAGGGGCCGCTGGGAGAAATTCTTCGCCGTTGCGGCAAAGACGACAGCCGGTTGATTCAGTGGTCCTACACCCGCAATCCCACCCAGAAATTGAGTTATCTGGGAAAAATGGTGGAATTTCCCCAGCAGATTGACCAGGTGGGAGCGGATACCCAGGCCTACCTGTCCGTTATCAAGACCATTGTCTCCATGCCGGCCGAGGAAATACTGGCCCTTTATGAGACCGGCCTGAAAGACTGGCTGACCAGACACACCACCGACCCGGTGATTCACAACATTTTTGCCTATATTGCCGAATTGTACTTTATCGTTCCTTACTGGCGGGCTTCGGCCGGAGAGTTTATCCGGTCCATGCAGGAGCAGGCCAAAAACCGGGCCTCCGGCTATCCCGTGGGCGGCTGCAAGGTGATCCCGGAAAACTATCTTAAAGTGGTTACCGACGCCGGCGGGCTGGTCCGGACCGGGGCCGAGGTAAAGCGGATCAATATAGAGCAGGGTCGGGCCACCGGCGTGACCCTGTCTTCCGGGGAAACCCTTCCCGCCGACATTGTCATCAGTAACGCCGACCCCCAGATCATGCTGCGGCTGGCTGGAGAGGCGTCTTTCCCCCCGCCCTA